>JAJPJF010000424.1 GCA_021324415.1 Nostocales cyanobacterium Centralia_MAG_434 | reverse complement strand
TGTCCCCCTTGTCCCCTTTGTCCTCCTTGTCCCCCTTGTCCCCCTTGTCCTCCTTGTCCCCCTTGTCCCCCTTGTTACCCACTCCCCACTCTCTGGCTGACTCAAACCCGAATTGACAAGCAGGTAACTCATCCGGTATCGAGAAAATTGTCTCGTCTGTGATTTTGTTTGGTAGTTGATGACAAAAGTCTAAGGCTTGTTCTAGAGTTTCAGAACCGAACCAGCTGATAGGGGCAATTTCTCCCCAACCGACTCTGTCTGTTTCATCAATGAGGCGGAGAATAATACCATCGCGATTTTCCCAAATACCGTGGCTTGTTACCAGAGATTGCTTAAATCTCTGTCGATAGGGATGAAACTCAAATCGATAGACCATTAACTACCTGTGAGTATAAATCCCACGCCCAAAAGTAAGCAGCTCCAAAAATGAACTGCTACGGCAATGAATTTACAGTTACTGACTTTTTCTGGTTGATTATGATACTGCTGAACATGAGTACATAATTTTACGGCAAAGGGTAAACTTGCCCAACTGAGTAAAGTCCATACTGGAAAGATTCCCCAAATGACAAACATTAAGATAAAGGCGTAAATACTGCCAGTCAGCCAGTACAAAAGTTGAGCGGCTTTTTGTGTTCCTAGACGGACGATAGGCGATCGCTTTCCTGCTGCTATATCATCCTTCTCTTGGTGGAAATGGGAGCAAAACAAAATTAAACTTGTGACAATCCCGATAATGACCGAGGCTGCTAAACTGGTCAGCGACCAAGTTTGGGTTTGACTATAATACACTGTCGCTACTGATAGTGGTCCAAAGGCAAAAAAGCAAATTATTTCCCCTAACCCCTGGTATCCTAAACGAAAGGGAGGTCCTTGGTAAATGTAGCCGAGAATACAGCCTAACAGAACGAGTCCAAGCACTGTTGGGTCATGCTGCCACAAAGTGATTGCTAGTATTCCTAGCAAGCCCAAACCCAAAAACAAGTTTCCCAACCAAAATATCAATAACTTATTACCTGTCAAATTCACCAAAGAATGGTGTTTGTTTACATCAATTCCTGTTTCTGAATCATAAACATCATTACTGAGATTTTCCCAAGCCAAAATGAAAATTGCAGCAGTTAGAAAAGTGAAAAAAACAGCTTTATTAAAAATCTTATTTTCTGCAAAAGCTATGGCTGTTCCTACCCAGACGGGCATAATGGCAACGCTGTACATTGGCGGTTTAATTGCTGCCATCCATAACTTAGCTTTGGGATTAGTGTTGGAATAAGAAATCAGCTTTGTAGTCATCAGTTAAGATTGATTAGATTACCAATAACTTCTAATGCGTAGCATTTTAATCTTTTACTAAACATTAGATGTAATCAACACAAATTGTCCCTTGTTTTTAGCCTTTATTCTTCGTTCTTCACAGAGAATAAAGCACCACTGTCACCAGTTAATGAGAGTTTGTACTGACCTACTCAGTAACCTAGTTGCGGTCACTCTACTCTGAAATTACAGTCAACCCTAGGACAATCCTATATGAGGTATTGCAAAACCCCACTTTAGCAGAGCAATTACTCTGGTTAAAAGATCGCTCTTTGTGTTACCTGTAGAAATACGACCACGTTTTATCACTCTTTAGGAAGTTAACTTTAAAAAAATTTACTATTTTTAGATCCATGACAGTTTCACCATGTCTTGCGGACTTTTCTGTATATAATAGAGAGCTATATCAATTTCTTTTAGAGCAAGAGCGACATTGCTTAAAAAGTAAGTGCGGGCAAATTATCAGTATTGCCCTAGAAATTGACTTGGTTGACCCTCTAGTAGTACTTGCTAAACTAGCACAGCCAAATCAACTAAATTTTTACTGGGAGAATAAGAGCAAAAAAGAAGCGATCGCTGCTCTTGGTTCTGTAGAGAAATTAGAGATTAACGGGAAAGACCGTTTCGTTGAATCTCAAACATTTATCCAAAATTGTTTACATAGAATCACTTCTTTCTCTCAAACAAATCAACCTTTTTCCAGACCCTTATTTTTTTGTGGCTTTAGCTTTTTTCATGAAAATAACGGCTCACCTCAGCCATTTCCAGCAGCAACCGTTTTTCTTCCTCAGTGGCAAGTAGCTGTTAAAAATGATCTATGCGTATTGGTAGCCAATATTACCATTGATTCTACCATAAATATTCAAGAAATTCTGCAAACTTTATGGAAAAAAGTTGATATTATCAACTCTTTAGAGAAAAATTCATTACGTTTTGATTACACCCCGTCTAAATTTAGTAAAAAGTCTCTTGCGAATCCTGAAAAATTTAAACTTTCAGTTTTATCGGCTGTAGAGACCATTCGGTCTAGCCATTTAAGTAAAATGGTGTTAGCAGATGTATTAGATATTAAATCCAATGGTAGATTTAACTTATTTCAATCTTTAAATAATTTACGACAACTACATCCTAATTGTTATATTTTTTCTCTAAATAACGGCAAGGGTCAAAATTTTATTGGGGCAAGTCCAGAACGTTTAATTAATATTCAAAATCAACAATTGATTGCTGATGCGTTGGCAGGGAGTGCACCACGGGGTAAAAATGCTACAGAGGATACTGCAGAAGCCAATCGCTTAATTAACAGTCACAAGGAAAGACACGAACATTTGTTAGTGATTGATTTTATCACTCAAAGCCTATCTCAGTTAGGTCTATTACCCCAAGTGTTAGCACCTCGCTTACGACAGTTATCGAATATTCAGCATTTGTGGACGCCAATCAGTGCTATAGTTCCTACGAATGTGCATCCATTAAAAATTGTCGCACAATTGCATCCTACGCCAGCTGTTGCTGGTGTGGCTCGAGATGTTGCTTGCCACGAAATTCGTCGTTATGAAAGCTTTGAGAGGGGTTTATACGCTGCACCCTTAGGGTGGGTAGACTCAAACAACAACTGTGAGTTTATTGTTGGAATTCGTTCAGCCCTCATTGATGGCGATCGCGCTAGGCTTTATGCAGGTGCGGGGATCGTTGCTGGTTCTGACCCCGACAAAGAACTTGCAGAAATTCAACTCAAGCTGCAGGCGTTGCTAAGAGCATTAGTCTAAATCCTTAAATACTAAAGGCTTAGCGTCTGCTCCAGTATAAGTAGCAACAATATGTCCATCGCCAGTGAGCTGATACTTGTATGTGACCAAACCTTCTAATCCAACTGGACCACGGGGTGGCATTTGCTGGGTGCTAATTCCAACCTCTGCACCGAAACCGTAGCGGAAACCATCTGCAAAACGAGTAGAACAGTTGTGGTAAACTCCACTGGCATTTACCAGTGCTAAGAAAGTTTCTGCTGCTTCTACATCTTCAGTTATGATCGCATCAGTATGCTTAGAGCCATAATCGTTAATATGGGTGATTGCTTGCTCCAAAGAGTCCACAATCTTAACTGACAAAATCAAATCACTGTACTCTGTCTCCCAATCTTCTTCTATTGCTGCTGCAATATCAGGCAAAATCTCGCGAGTGGGTTCGTCTCCTCTTAATTCCACATTAAGTTCTTGTAAAGCCTCAGCAACTCTTGGCAAAAAAGTTGGTGCAATATTGGAGTGAACTAATAAAGTTTCAATAGCATTACAAGCAGCAGGATAGTTGGTTTTTGCATCGACCGTGATCGTAATGGCTTTTTCAATATCTGCAGCTTTGTCGATATAAACATGACAAAGCCCATCAGCATGACCTAAGACAGGAATTCGAGTATTTTCCTGTACAAACCGAACAAACGAGTTGGAACCACGAGGAATGATTAAATCTACATATTTGTCTAATTTCAAAAGTTCTAGGGTTTCTTCTCGTGTTGTCAACAACTGCACCACATCAGGATGAACAGCAGTTTGTGATAATCCTTGTTTAATTGCTTTGACTATAGCTTCACAAGAGCGAATAGCTTCTTTTCCACCCTTGAGAATCACTCCATTTCCTGATTTGATTGCCAGCGAGACAATCTGAATTGCTGCTTCCGGACGTGCTTCAAAAATGATACCTAAAACACCTAAAGGACAAGTGACCCGCTTGAGGACTAAACCTGTATCTAGTTCACGGTGAATCTGCACTGCACCAACTGGGTCACTGAGGTTGCCAACATTCCGTACCCCAGCGATCGCATCTCTTAACTTATACTCATCTAACTGCAAGCGCTTATAAAGTGGTTTGGCAATTCCCTCAGTCGCTGCGGCTTGGCAATCAGCAACATTTGCTTGTAAAACTTCATCTTTTGCTGATTCTAAAGCCTGGGCTATTGCTTCAATAGCTTGATTCCTCGTTTCTGTTGAGAGAACTGCCAGCTTGAGTGCAGCAAGTCGGGTTTGTTTAGCGATCGCAATGAGAGAAGCAGTCATGGTTGTAGATGAGGGTTGTAGATGATAAGCCTATATGCAAACCACAGTGTAACAAAATCTTGGATTCGTCTTAAATCTAGGGGAAGTTTATCTTGTGGATTATCCAAAGATTTTTTAAAAATAGAAAACTTGTATGAAGAAAATCACACGAAACTCAGTATGTGAACAACCATAATTAATTAGATTGAAGTTTCTTTTTTAAGAAAATTCTCAGGAGGACCTGATGGTTACAGCCACTGTAGGAGAACAACAGGTAAAAATCGGTCCAACCCAGCTACTCATTAATAACGAGTGGGTAAATAGTGCCAGCAATCGCCGCTTTGAAACGATTAACCCTACCACTGGCGAGGTGATTTGCGATGTTGCTGAAGCTGATGCCTTGGATGTGGATAAAGCAGTACAGGCAGCACGTAACGCTTTCACTACTGGAGAATGGCGCAAGATGTCTGCCAGTGAACGCGGCGAGTTGCTCTACAAGCTGGCAGATTTAATTGAGCAGAATATTGACGAGCTAGCACGCCTGGAATCACTAGACAATGGTAAGCCGTTGCATGATTCTCATGGGGACTTAAACTTAGTCATTGCCTGCTACCGTTATTATGCAGGCTGGGCTGATAAGGTACAAGGTAAAACTATCCCAATCAATGGTCCATATTTTTGCTACACTCGCCATGAGCCTGTCGGTGTAGTTGGTCAGATTATTCCTTGGAATTTCCCGTTGTTGATGCAGGCTTGGAAACTCGCACCTGCTTTAGCAACTGGTAACACCGTGATTCTTAAAACAGCAGAGCAAACCCCTTTGTCAGCACTGCGTGTAGGTGAGTTGATTATCGAGGCTGGTTTCCCCCCTGGTGTGGTTAACATTCTCTCGGGATATGGACCAACAGCCGGAGCAGCGATCGCTTATCACATGGATATTGACAAAGTTGCCTTTACTGGCTCCACAGAAGTTGGGCATTTGGTTATGGAAGCAGCAGCCAAGAGTAATCTTAAGCGCGTTACTCTGGAACTGGGTGGCAAGAGTCCCAACATTGTCTTTGCTGATGCTGATATGGATCAGGCAATAGAAGATGCCCACAACGCTTTATTTTTCAATCAAGGACAGTGCTGTTGTGCTGGTTCACGGCTGTTTGTTGAAGAAAAATGCTATGACGAGTTTGTTGCCAAAAGTGTAGCAAGAGCTCAGCAACGTGTCGTCGGAGATCCCTTTGATCCTGAAACTGAACAAGGACCACAGGTAGACAAAGAGCAGTTTGACAAGGTGATGAGCTACATCGAGTCAGGTATGCGAGAAGGTGCGAAGATGCTCTACGGTGGGCATCAGGTTGGAAATCGTGGTTTCTTTATTCAGCCAACAGTCTTTGCTGATGTTCGTGATGATATGAAGATTTCTCAAGAAGAAATTTTTGGTCCCGTGATGAGCATCATCAAATTTAAAGATATTGATGAAGTCATTCAACGGGCAAACACCACAATGTATGGTCTAGCAGCAGCAGTGTGGACCAACGATATTACCAAAGCGCATACAATTGCCAACAATCTCCGTGCGGGTACTGTCTGGATAAATTGCTATGACGTCTTCGATGCTGCTGCACCTTTTGGCGGCTTTAAGCAGTCTGGTATTGGTCGTGAACTGGGTGAATATGGTTTACAGCAATATACAGAAATCAAGACAGTTACAATTAAATTGTAGCTAAGACTACTTAAAGCTCTTTGGCGAGTTGAGCTTTTGCTTGCTGCCAAAGCGCTTCTAACTCATCCAAACTGTAATCTGAAAGGGGGCGATCAGCAAACGCCTCCATTTTTTGTAATCTCTGGATAAATCGCTGATTCGTACCCTGTAAAGCAACGCTTGGATCGAGGTTGTACCAACGAGCAAGCTGGAGAAGCGAAAACAGCACATCACCTAATTCAGCTTGCTGTCGTTCTGGTGTCTCATGGGTTAAGGCTTGTTGGAATTCTGTCAATTCCTCATGAAACTTTTCCCACACGCCATCTATATTTTCCCACTCGAACCCCACTGCAGCCGCTTTCTGGGAGATCTTGGTTGTCGCCATCAATGGGGGAAGCTGACGCGCATACTTGCTGAGTTTGTGACTGAGTTTTTGACTATCTGGAGATGGTTCCCCTTTTTCTGTGGCTTTGATTTGTTCCCAGTTTTGCCGCACCTCATCAACATTTTGGACTGACACATCACCAAAGACATGCGGATGACGACGAATAAGCTTTTGCGAGATCCCTTGAGCCACTTCTTTAAGAGAAAATTGTTTGTATTCGCTAGCAATTTGCGCTTGTAGGACAACTTGCAATAGCAAATCGCCTAATTCTTCAGCGATCGCATTTTGATCTCCACTGTTGATTGCATCCACAACCTCATAAGCCTCTTCAATAACGTATGGCGTCAAAGTCTGAGGAGTTTGTTCCAAATCCCACGGACAACCACCATCAGGCGATCGCAACTTAGCCACCACATCAATCAATTCCTGCAACGCCGCCAAAGTTTCAGTGTTTATCATAGTTGTTAGTAAATATATAGTTTAGGTATGGGGCATGAGGCATAAGAATAAAAAACTCTTTCCTACCCCCTTGTCCCCCTTGTCCCCCTTGTCCCCCTTTTCTCCCTTGTCCCCCTTGTCCCCCTTGTCTCCTTTGCCCCTCTGCTCCCCTGCTTCCTTGTCCCTGTTGGTTTAGCTCGACGATTACCGATGTTGGCTTTACGTTTCTTTATTTTCGCACGAGGTAGCAATCCACTAATTCCCTGCTTGCGGAAACGTTTGTAACTAGAACCGCTCCAGTCGCTGAGAGAATGACTCATAGCACCGAGTTCTAGTCCTAGCAATAGAGTGAGTACTTCGTTACTGTAATGAGTGAGCGATCGCACAACTGTTTCACCCAGCAGTTGCCAACTCAAGTTGACATTCCATAGCTTTTGCCCAATCACTAAAACAAATATTGCCACGATGCACACTAGAGTTCCTAGATAAAGCACTCGCAGCATTGTGCCGACGATTGGTCCGTGAGATAAGAAAGAGCGATGACGGAGACTTTTTTGATAAGGTAGCCAAATAAAGCGCAGGAAACCCCAGCGCTGGTAGTGGCGGGAGTAAATATCCAGGTCAGGACCAAACATCAACCCCCCAAACATAAAGCCGCCTGCAACTAACAACGTTAGATTGCCGCTGTGTGTCTCAAAGAAAGTGACCCCAGCGATAAACGGCAAAGCCCATAAAGTAATGCGATCGTGCGTCCGACCAGAGGGCATGATAACGATTGTGATTTTTGAATTAGTTTATCAATAAAAATTTTCTCCAAAATACTAGCGCGTTCTCCAGATTTATGTGCTACTATATTTTTCAGCCGGGTGGTTAGCTCAGTTGGTAGAGCGCCTGCCTTACAAGCAGGATGTCACTGGTTCGAGTCCAGTACTACCCATTATTTTTTGTTAAAAATATTATTTTGATTCTTACTAGGAATGCATGGTGACCGATTATTTTTTATCAAAAATAGATTAGTGTCCTTGCCACTGTTGCTACAGCTCACAGCCCTCCATTAAAATCCTACACTGATTTATCTTTCTTGCTATCGCCAGCCTTCGTTTTAAGCATTACCTTCAGCGCACCTTTTTTAATTGCCTTACTTGTCCGCCTCTTTCGCCGTTAAAGATGACTCAAATTGTGGCTTGGTAGAATAGAGATCTCATCTTTGATAAATACGCTCAAGTATGAGCGGCACTTATTTTTAAATACGCGGCGCTCATTTTCGCTTTATGGAAGCGCATAATATGCTCCTCGACGTTGACCAACTAATTTTAGTTGGTTGGTATTAGCTAGCTTACGTAATAGGCGACTTGCTTGGTCTTTGCTAATCCGACACAGTTCCATTGCTTCTTGTCTAGTGATTTTACCGTGAGTGTTCACGTAACTCATGACCATTTGTTCCTGCTAGATAAGATTAAAGCCTGCTTGGCGTACATAATCGGCTGACTGTCCCAATTCTCGATAAACTTGGGGGCTAAGAGTGTAGGTGCGTCCTTTTTTTACCCCGTGGGCTTCAACTAAACCAGCCTCGACCAATCTTTCTAAGACACTACGGGCGATCGCTTCATTCCTTTGAATGGCATGGGCTAGGGTGGTAGTATCTAGACGTCTTTCTTGTCGCAATTGAGCTAAGGCAATCAAAGATTCAACCGGGAGAGGACTTTGTCTACGATTTTCTTCTTCGATCACAACCCGCAAAAGTGGCAAGTCAGCTTCTCCACCGGGAAGTCTAACAACTACTGAATATGCATCGCTACGTTGATAATCGGGAGATGATCGTCCATAGCGAAGTAATCCTTGGTAGATCAAATCCACTCCACGTCCTGTCCGTTCAGCAAGTCCAATACGCTTAATAGCATCAGCAAGGAAGGGATTTCTGGGACGAGGTTCTACAATTCTTCATCACTGAGAGATAACAGTGTGCGATCGCCTCCATAGCGTTCTATGAGTTGGCGCAGACGTTCACGTTCTAATGGATCAAAGTCGAGAGCGATCGCTTTTAAACTCAATGGTGAGCGATTCTTTTGTTGGTATAGTACGAATCATAAAGATATTATTGCTTGTGCACTCAGTTGTTTACCAATGGCAGAACATTCGTATTTGCTGGCGGTGAGTTCGTTGATCGCCTGAGGAAATAGAATAATGTTAAAAGTTTTTGCTGACCGGGGTGGGACATTTACTGATCTTGTTGCTGTGACTGATGATCAGGCAATTGTAGATCGGCTCTTAAGACATCCTGAACGTTTTTTAATTGTTCCTCTACCTCAAAAGCAATGGGTCATAATCTACAAATTGCTGTCAGAAAATCCTGAACAGTATCAAGATGCTTCTATCCAAGGTATTCGAGATATCATCGGTCTAGATCATAATGACCCTATACCTAATGAAGAAATAGAAGTGGTAAAAATGGGGACAACAGTAGCAACAAATGCACTGTTGGAAAGAGATGGCGATCGCGTTGTACTTTTGATTACCAAAGGGTTTAAAGACGCCTTGCGAATTGGCTACCAAAATCGTCCTGAAATCTTTGCTCGCCAAATCATTTTACCAACCATGCTTTATGAACAGGTGATTGAGGTTTCAGAACGCTATGATGCCAACGGTCAGGAATTAATACCCGTAAATATTGAACAAGTCGCTCAAGATTTACAGGCAATTTACAATGCTGGAATTCGGAGTTGTGCCATTGTTTTTATGCACAGCTACCGCTACCCCTATCACGAACAACAAGTTGCTGAGATCGCTTCAAAAATCGGATTTACGCAAATTTCTGTGTCTCATCAAGTTAGTCCTTTAATGAAATTAGTGAGCCGAGGAGACACAACCGTCGTAGATGCTTATTTAACTCCAATTTTACGGCGCTATGTTAACCAAGTCGCTAGTCAGTTACCCAAAGTTGCATTGATGTTCATGAAATCTGATGGCGGTTTAGTTGCAGCCGGACGGTTTCAAGGAAAAGATAGTATTTTAAGTGGTCCGGCTGGGGGTATTGTCGGTGCAGTACAGACTAGTAAAAGAGCAGGTTTTGATTTAGTCATTACCTTTGATATGGGCGGGACAAGTACAGATGTTGCCCACTTTAAAGGACAGTATGAACGACAACTAGATTTAGAAATTGCTGGGGTACGGATGCAAGTCCCCGTCTTAGCAATTCATACCATTGCGGCTGGAGGTGGTTCAATTCTATTTTTTGATGGTTCTAGTTACCGTGTTGGACCTGAATCTGCTGGATCAAATCCTGGACCTGCTAGTTACCGTCGTGGTGGACCATTAGCTGTCACTGATGCCAATGTCATGTTAGGCAAAATTCACCCTCAGTATTTTCCTTCTGTTTTTGGACCAGATGGTAACTTACCTTTAGATAAAGATATTGTTATTCAGCAATTTACACAACTAGCCCAAGATATTCAAACTGCTACAGAAAACACTCGGACACCAGAACAAGTAGCCGCTGGATTTATTGCTATTGCTGTGGAGAATATGGCAAATGCAATTAAAAAGATCAGTTTGCAGCGGGGTTATGATGTCACCCAATATGTTCTTTGTTGTTTTGGCGGCGCAGGGGGACAAGTTGCCTGTTTAATTGCTGATACATTGGGAATGAAGAAGATTTTTCTTCACCCTTATGCTGGAGTTCTTTCTGCTTATGGAATGGGATTAGCTGATGTTCAAGCAACAAGAGTTGGCTCTGTAGAACAGCCTTTAATTCAAGCATTTATCCCTCAATTGGTGCAGTTAATGGAATCTTTAGAAACCCAAGCAAGAAGCGAACTTACTGCCAATGAAGCAAAAATTCAAGAGGAAGTCATTCGAAAAATTAATCTAAAATATGAGGGAACTGACTCTACTTTAACTGTTGATTTTCATTTCGATGTGGCATTAATGCGCCAGGAATTTGAGGCTGAGAACAAATCTCGCTATGGTTTTATTCAATCAGAGAAGAGCCTAATTATTGAATCCGTTTCAGTGGAAGTCATTCAAAAAATGGATACTCCTGAAGAACCCTTAATGACTCGATCCCGTCCTATCAATACAATTCCTACTTCTGTTGAGACAGTCAGGATGTTTACTGCTCATCAATGGCATGATACTCCCGTTTATCGACGGGAAGATTTACAGCCAGAAGATAGCATCAATGGGCCTGCAATTATTGTAGAGAAAATCAGTACAATTGTTGTTGAACCTAACTGGGAAGCAATATTAACTGAACGTAATCATTTAATTTTGCAGCGAATGAACTAAATTTATCTAATTATTTTATACCTAATAAAAAATGTACACAATATCTCAACCCGATCCTGTTCGCCTAGAAATTTTTAAAAACTTATATCAATTTATTGCTGAACAAATGGGGATTGTTCTCCAAAATACAGCAACGTCAGTAAACATAAAGGAACGGTTGGATTTCTCCTGTGCTATTTTTGATACTTCTGGATTGTTAGTCGCCAATGCTCCTCATATTCCTGTCCATTTAGGTTCAATGAGTGAGAGTGTCCGCAGTTTAATTCATGATAAAGGTGACACTCTAAAACCAGGGGATGTTTATCTCTCTAACAATCCCTACAATGGGGGAACACATCTTCCTGATGTGACTGCGATTACCCCTGTCTTCCTGGAGAGTGGGGAAAACTCTAAACCTTCTACTCCCCTTTTCTATGTTGCTTCTCGCGGACATCAGGCTGATATTGGTGGAATCACTCCTGGTTCAATGCCGCCTCACAGTTCTACAGTGGAAGAGGAAGGAATTCTTTTTGATAATTTTTTATTAGTTGAACAAGGATATTTTCGAGAAAACGAAGTACGAGAAGTCCTCTTAAATCATCACTATCCTGCTCGGAATCCTGACAAAAATATTGGTGATTTCAAAGCACAAATTGCAGCTAATGAAAAGGGTGTTCAAGAACTTCGTAAAATGGTTTCCCAATATGGACTTGAAACTGTTCAGGCTTACATGAAGTTTGTGCAAGATAATGCCGAGGAGTCAGTCAGACGGGCGATCGCTTCTCTTAGGAATGGCTCATTTATTTATAAAATGGACAATGGTGCACAAATTCAAGTAAGAGTGACGATATCCCTGGAAAATCGTAGTGCTGTCATTGATTTTACGGGAACATCTCAGCAGATCCATAGCAACTTCAATGCACCCAAATCCATAACTCAAGCAGCTGTCTTATATGTCTTCCGTACTCTAGTTGATGACAATATTCCCCTCAATGCTGGGTGTCTTAAACCTCTAGAAATCATTATTCCCTCTGGCTGTATGCTTAACCCAACCTATCCTGCAGCAGTGGTTGCAGGTAATGTAGAGACATCTCAAGCAATTGTCGATGCTTTATATGGGGCTTTGGGTGTCATGGCGGCATCTGGAGGAACGATGAATAATTTTACCTTTGGGAATGACCGCTATCAGTATTATGAAACTATCTGCTGTGGTTCTGGTGCAGGAACTCACTTTGACGGCACTGATGCAGTCCATACCCACATGACTAACTCCCGCTTGACTGATCCAGAAGTTTTAGAAACTCGCTATCCTGTGCAAGTAGAAAGTTTTGGTATTCGTTCTAACAGTGGGGGAAAAGGCAAATATTCAGGAGGTAACGGGGTTATCCGCCGTATCCAGTTTCTGGAACCCATGACAGCTAATATTCTCTCCGGTCATCGGATTGTTCCGCCTTTTGGATTAAATGGTGGGGAAGCAGGACAAGTAGGACGCAACTGGATACAACGTCAGAATGGAATTGAAGAGAATTTGGAGTTTTCTGCAACAGTAGAGATGAAACCAGGAGATGTTTTTGTCATAGAAACCCCTGGGGGAGGAGGCTTTGGTGAAGTCTTCTAAGGTATAGCATCTTCAAATCGAAATTTTGAGGATGCGATGTACTCCTCATCAATTTCAAAAGCCAGCCACTGCCTCTGCAATGTTTCCGCAACATACCCCGTCATATTAGAACCAGCAAAGGGATCTAGCACAATATCTCCTGGTTCTGTGCAAAGATTGATCACAAATTCAGGTAATGCTTGGGGAAATCTAGCAGGATGACGCTTCAACCCCTCTTCTTGACACCGCCTTTGATAGTAATCGTTTGAGGCTGTATTAGACGCTGATATCACATTCACTGGCTGAACCATTTCTTCAGTTATTGTGTCATCATCATATAATCCCAAAATGGGATCGCCTATTTCCAAAGAGTTTTGACCCAAACGACCATCAACAATATTTGGGGGAATTGCGCCGCCTCTGTCATGACTAAACTTTGTCGAGATATCATGTCCTGAAGGACGAAGTTTTGCTTTATATCCGTTTTTCAAAAGATTTTTCATTGCATTACTATATGGCTTGAGCACCCTCTTATTATTTGCTTTTGGGTGCGGCTGTTTAGAAAGCCACCAAACTGTGTTTACAGCATCCTTCACCCGTTCTCTGCGGACAGTTACCCATTCTGCTGGGGTGGGTAGTTTAGCAGGATTGTACCAATACAACTCCTGAGCAAGATAAAAGCCAAGCCCCCCTTTTTCTTTTGGGTTGCAAAGGTTAATAACTAGTTCAAAATGATATAAGGATCTCACTGGCATCCCTTTTAGCCAGCTGCCACCGATATCAATCACCAGTGAACCTGTTGGTTTGAGAACACGATAAAAATGCTCAGCAAAGTTTTTGAACCATTCCACATACTGGTCAGCATCTACATTTCCATACTCTTTCTTCCGAACTAGTGCAAATGGGGGAGATGTACAGATCAAGTCAATGCTTGCATCCGGAATATCTGCCATCAACGCCAGGCTATCGCCTAAATAGGCGGCACCAAATTTTGTCTGATAGTGAGGTTTCCGGCTGCTTAGTTGCATAGGGGTTGTCAACTTAACTAGTACAAATATATAGCAATCTGATGTGATTCTTGAAATGGTATAAACCTTAACTTGTCCCTTTTTAATTAAAGTCAAATAGAAGAATATTTCAAGATTGTGTAAAGTGAGTTTATTTTGAGAAACTTTCGGAAATCCAATGACTACTGTTGTAGTAAGTACTAGTTTGCATCTTCAAATTCAAAATTATGAAACGTTTTGCTTCTACCGATCTAGCCACTCTTATTGGGAGCCATCCTTGTATTCGTCATCTCCCAAAATATCAATGCTAAGTCCTCTAATTAGATTTGGTAAGACTCTTGACCCTTGACTATTGAAAGTCAACTTAGTCAATCACCACAATGAGTATTTCTGCAATTTAAAGACGCACTCATCACTGAACCATTGCTTCAGGGAAAATCTCTTGCATGCAAAATGCCAGAGATAAAATGAGTTCCTCTTCACCTCATTAAAGCCTAAATAGCATCTAGGCATAGCATCTACCTGTCAATTAAAATCTGATCAAAGAATATTCCTGCGATCGCTCATAGTGATCTTCGAGATTGTATGAGCACCAATTTGTTATAAATAAACGTTCAATCAACGACCGATGTTACCTATACTGCTATCTTTAACCTTGTCTGTTCCCCCTGCACAGCCTTCTCATCTGGAAGTCTCTGCCAACAATCTTGTTACTCAGCTCCAAGAGTTCCGTTCTCATGTACAAGATGGTATGAGTCACGATGATTATGCTTCGAGATTAAGGAAAATTAAAGTTGCCTACAATAGGTTTTTGCAGATGAAGGGCTCATCGAATTATCCTGGAAGCCTTAATTTAGCTTGGGCTGTTTTGCAATATGGCTATGCACCACGTTACAAAGTTCCTTCAGATTATCAATTTGAGGTTGAGACTGCTGGCCAATTTTTAGACATGTTTGCTGCTTGCGTCAAAACACCATCAGCAAATTGCCAACAATCAACTATAAAATCGACATGTATGTACGTGAAAACTGACCCAACTATAAATAGAGATGTCTGTCCAGCCAAGCTAAACTAACTGTCAAAGACAGCCAACAGTACACTCATGCTAAAACTAAGACATCAATTCTAGTTATTTTCTATGGAGGTTAGCGGACTCGAACCGCTGACATCCTGCTTGCAAAGCAGGCGCTCTACAAACTGAGCTAAACCCCCTTAACTTTTGTCTACCTTAGTCATTGTAGCTTATATTATTTAAATGTAAAGGGGGTAAAGAAAAAAAAATGACTCAAGTTGTGGCAGCATTTTATAAATTCGTCAGCTTGCCAGACTTTGCCGAAAAACAAAGCCCTTTGCTGTCATTCTGTGAAGCACTGAGGGTGAAGGGAACAATTTTACTGGCAGCAGAAGGCATTAACGGTACAATTGCCGGTTCGCGTGACAGCATTGATTCAGTTTTATCCTTTCTAAGATCTGATCCTCGTTTAGCAGACCTTGAATATAAAGAGTCCTTTGCTGACTCCCAGCCGTTTGGTCGCATGAAGGTGCGCGTGAAGAAAGAAATTGTCACTATCGGATTACCTGAGATAGATCCGAGTGAGCAGGTTGGGACTTACGTAAGTCCGGAAGACTGGAATACTGTGATTAGTGATCCCGAAGTCACTGTCATTGACACTCGTAACGATTATGAGGTGAGTATTGGGACTTTCAAAGGCGCACAAAATCCTCAAACAGCTTCATTCCGAGAATTTCCAGACTATGTTCTTAGCCATCTTGATCCTGAAAAGCACAAGAAGGTTGCTTTGTTTTGTACAGGTGGTATTCGCTGTGAAAAAGCCTCATCATTTATGATCTCTCAAGGGTTTCAAGAGGTTTATCACCTTAAAGGAGGAATTCTCAAATATTTAGAGGAAGTGCCTGATTCTGAAAGTTTATGGGAAGGCGAGTGTTTTGTGTTTGATGAACGTGTCGCGGTGAGTCATGGATTAAAGCCAGGAACTCATGAGATGTGCCCTAATTGTGGACGTCCCATTTCTGAAACTGATAAACTTTCTCCCAAGTACCAAGAAGGGGTTTCTTGTCCCTACTGTTTTAAGGATGCTTCAGCGCCAACATCAAACCATCCGCAATCGGCAATAAGCTGAGGGTAATGCGTAGATCCTGATGTAACTTCTGATTAAATGCTCGCATTCTATTTGTTCTGTTATCTTGTACTTGAGAATCTGCAACTCGTCCTGACCAGAGGACATTATCAATCACAATGAGTCCACCAGGACGCACCAGCTGTAGCGATCGCTCGTAGTAACCGTCATAGTTTCTTTTGTCGGCGTCGATAAAGGCAAAATCAAAGGTGCCAGCATCTCCTGCAGCCAACAGCTGATCCAATGTTTCGAGTGCTGGGGCGATGTGCAGGTCAATCTTATCCGTCACGCCTGCTTTTTGCCACCAGTCACGGGCGATCGCTGTATACTCTTCACTCACATCACAGGCAACAACTTTACCCTCTTGAGGTAAAGCTAATGCAATCACCAGAGCACTGTAACCTGTAAATACCCCTATATCAAGAGTTTTCTTAGCTCTCATCAACTGTACTAGCAGTGCCATAAACTGCCCTTGCTCTGGCGCTATCTGCATTCGCGCTTGCGAATGCTGGGCTGTTTGCTGCCTCAGTTGGGTTAAGATTTCTGGCTCGTGCAGAGAAACTGACAGCAAGTAGTTATAAATATGTTGCTTTAATCCCAGCGTTTGATTTGCCATCGAGTGCGATCGTTCCTCTTCTCAATGCTTACATATTTGAATTACAGTAACTTCACTTAAAATTGTCACAAATAACATGATTTATTTTTGAATTTTTATTCAAAAAATATGCTCTCTTTATTCAAGATTAGAAATATTTTTACCATTTTAACTACTAAAACAGTTATCTATAAAACTGTAATAGTAAACATCAAAAAACATGATTTTAAAGAAAATCTCTCTATATTTGTTAACTACAGTTGCCATGGTAACTGCAGCTACTACAGCCATGGCTGATTCATTAGTAGGCAACGGTTCAGGTGGTGATTCCAGAGGTGATTATAGCTACGAGCTTTGGCAAACCACAAATAGTACTGGGTACTATTTGAAGATATGGAAACGAACTAACAAACAACAAGAACCAATACTAGTTACTCCTAGTTTCGAGTCTAGTCGGAAAGCACTTGACTACTTCGATTGCTATTATGCTGGGAAATCTTTACCAGTCTGCCCTAAATGATATAACAATCCTAAATCATTCGTGAGAAACGAGAAACCCGGTTTCCTGGAGAAACCGGGTTTTTGAGATTTTTGATTTTTACAACTCCTAAAAGGACTGCTATATCTTGCTGACCCGTTTCTACAGTGAATCTAGTTAGAACATAAAATGTGTGTAACATGCAAGCACATAAGACCACATAGTGTCAATTAAAGAATTTATCAATTTACAAAAATCTATACAAATTGTCGTAAAGTAGAAAGAACCTTAGTTTTAAATGCATAGTTCAAAAGCTAGTTATCCAAATGTTATTGATTAAAGACATTTTCTTTATGAGTTGAGTTTAATTATTTTCTAAAAATTAGTAAAATAGCATACAAATCAAAACATCACATTAATGTAGTGTCGGGGGGGGGAGTTATGAGTCGTCCAATAGTTCTTGGCATTGTTGGTGACAGTGCAGCTGGTAAGACAACCTTAACTAAGGGGATTGCTCAGGTACTTGGCCCGGAAAACGTTACGATTATTTGTACAGACGACTATCACCGTTACGACCGTAAACAACGCGCTGAAATTGGGATCACTGCTCTCCACCCCGATTGTAACTATTTAGATATCATGCAACAGCATCTGTCACTGCTACAGGCAGGACAGCCAATTCTCAAGCCAGTTTACAGCCACAAAACAGGTACATTTGAGGCACCAATATACATTAAGCCAGGTCGCTTTGTCATTATTGAAGGATTGTTAGGCTATTCAACTCCTGGTGCCCGTGACTGCTACGATGTCAAAGTTTATCTTGCACCACCAGAATCCCTCCGCGCAACATGGAAAGTCAAGCGGGATACACAAAAGCGTGGTTATACAGAAGAACAAGTGCGCCAAGAACTTGAAAAACGGGAACCAGACTCACAACAGTTCATTCGTCCCCAACGACAATGGTCAGATATAGTGGTGAGTTTCTACCCCCCTACTGAGGATACAGATCAACTCAATGGACACTTGAATGTTAGATTGGTACTTCGTCCTACTATTCCTCACCCAGATTTTACCCAAGTGATCAACTCTGGTAATGGCGACTCTGCATCTGCAATTCGCTTAGAGTTAGGTCGGGATATGGGTAAACCAGTTGATGTTCTGGAAGTAGATGGTCATGCCACCTTAGAACAGGTCAACGAGGTGGAGCAGATCATGTGTTCTAATATGCCGTACTTACAGAATATCTGCAATCGTGAACTGAACCCAGAGTTAGGTAAAGTGGCTGGAACAACTGGCGAAACAATCCAGAGTTACCCCCTTGCTCTTACTCAGCTTTTGATCACTTATCATATGCTCAAAGCAACGCAAATTTACCAAGGTGGTGAAACTAGAGAATTAGAAAAATTGGGAGAAATCTTAAGGTAAACACCCTGATAACTTTGGTTCTCTAGTTAGACAAGCTACAAACTGTTTCTAGTACCTGTTTGCTACCTGGAGAGTTTGCATTAACCTTAACAACACCTTTTGATGTACTAACAATCCATCCAGGTGAACTTAATGTAGATGGGTCTGCTTTTGGGCTTAATATACCAATTTGTTCACTTTCTGCGCCTTGTGCCCAATTTGGAATTGGTAGACCTTTCCCACCAGATGAAAAGTTAAGTGCGCTATCATTCAGCTTCACTTTATTACCCAAGCAGTATGGGGTTGCAGCCATTCTTTCTTCAATGCTGCCATCTTTTCGTTTGATTCCGTACTTAAAGACAGTCCATCCAGACTGTCTTACTGGTTGGTAGTCGCTAAACAATGCGAGGGTTGATCCATCATTGGTTTTTTGCTTGACCCAGATAGTTTTGGCTAGAGCCGGGGAGCTAGCAACAACTACACCAAGCACTGTAATCAGGCTAGTGAGTTTTTTCATCTGTTAGTCCTCTAAATAATTTTGGTGATAGATTACAGCAATTAATCCTACAGTTTCTCACGACAGATGCCTTTATTGATGAACTTGCAAATGGCTCTTATGCACATTTGGTAGGGAAATTAGAAAAAAATGTGTAAAATTTAACACAGTGGTAAATATTCTGAGAGTAGAAAGGGGATTACTAAAAATAGATTCACCTAATACCCTGATATTGCCTATGACTTACAGCCTCAGAATTGCCGATATACCCACAAGTGAGCGCCCACGTGAGCGATTATTAACTTATGGCTCTAAGGTTTTAGCGACAGCCGAGTTAATTGCAATTTTACTTGGTACTGGTCAAGGTCCTGGAAAACTCTCCGCTGTTGGTTTAGGACAATACATCTTACAAGAACTGGGGAAACACCAACGCGAACCTTTGACCGTTTTACGAGATGTCAGTGCTGCTGAGTTGATGCAAATTTCTGGTATTGGTCCTGCTAAAGCGACCACAATTCTAGCAGCAATTGAATTGGGAAAACGAGTCGTGCAATCACGTCCAGGCGATCGTACAATGATCGACAATCCAGCCGTAGCTGCTGCTGCTCTCAGTCAAGATTTAATGTGGCAAACCCAGGAAAGGTTTGCAGTGGTGTTGTTAGATGTAAAAAATCGGTTTTTGGGAACACAAGTGATTACGATTGGCACTGCAACCGAAACCCTAGCACCTCCTCGTGAAATTTTTCGAGAAGTGATTCGTCAAGGCGCAACACGACTCATAGTTGCCCATAATCATCCTTCTGGAAATTTGGAACCCAGCAACGAAGATATCGAATTGACTCGCCGCTTGCTAGTAGGAGCTCAGGTTCTTAGCATTCCTTTACTAGATCATCTGATTTTGGGTGATGGCAACTACCAGAGTCTACGAGAAATCACATCTTTGTGGATCGAGTATCCACAAGGAGATTGAGTAATCAGATAACAGGCATCTACCAACATTCACTATTCTTAAACTCTACTCAAACTTTCTTCTTAAGATTCTATTGAGATATACTAGGAAAAGTGCTGAAATTCATAGTACAATTAACTTCTATCAAAAGCCTGATTGAGTCAGCTTTTAAACAATCTTGGGCGATTAGCACAGGGGTAGCGCACATCCTTCACACGGATGGGGTCACTGGTTCAAATCCAGTATCGCCCATAATCTAGGGAACATCTTACAGATACCTTTTCAGCAGTCTTAATTAAGTCATCTTACAGTTGTCTCTCTGAAAGCAGTATCGCAGATTTTAACCCACTCACCTTCAAGACAGATTTAACTGCAATACCACATAAAGACAAAGCTGATAGGATACCATATTAAGTGACCATAATAGTTTTAAACTCGGCAGCATACCTGCTGTTTTGAGGCACATGACTGAGCAACATGATGCTGACTCGCCCTCGCCTAATTCTCAAGAATTAAGTGAACCGACCGATAGTGATGTAACCAAGTCGGTTAATAATTCTTGGAAAGGGCGCATTACAGGTGTCTGGAATAAGACAACAGCAAGCTTAATGGAACGTATACCTGTAGAGCAAGTGGCACAGAAAGTTGTGCAGTGGTTTAGTGTCAGCGAAACTCAGGTTACAGAGATTTTGGAGACAGTACGAGCAGAACTGCCAACCACAGAAGCTGTTTTAATTGGTAAGCCTCAAGCTGGAAAAAGCTCAATTGTGCGGGGACTGACGGGAGTTTCTGCCGAAATTGTTGGTCAAGGATTTCGTCCCCACACACAATACACCCAGCGCTATGCATATCCTTCTAGTGATTTACCGTTGCTGATTTTTACAGATACAGTAGGACTAGGAGACGTCAATCAAGACACTCAAGCCATTATTCAGGAACTAGTTGGAGATCTACAACAACAAAGCCGTTGTGCTAGAGTCCTGATTTTAACTGTTAAAATCAATGATTTTGCGACCGACACCTTACGAGAAATTGCTCAGAGCTTGCGTCAGAAATATCCAGAAATTCCCTGTTTGTTGGCAGTGACCTGCTTGCATGAAATCTATCCTCTCGGTACAGCTGATCATCCTGCTTATCCACCAGACTATGAAGAGGTCAACCGAGCATTCACTGCAATACAGCAAGCTTTTACAGGATTGTACGATCGCTCTGTACTAATTGATTTCACGTTAGAAGAAGACGGCTACAATCCTGTGTTTTATGGTTTAGAGGCACTGTTGAATTCTCTAGCTGACTTACTTCCAGAAGCAGAAGCGCAGGCAATTTATCAATTATTAGATCAGAAAGCTGGTGAGCAAATCGGTAATCTCTACCGGGATGCAGGACGTCGTTACATGCTCGCATTTTCTATCATGGCAGCTACACTTGCAGCTGTGCCATTGCCATTTGCCACTATGCCCGTGCTTACTGCCCTGCAAGTCTCAATGGTGAGTTTACTAGGAACATTGTATGGGCAAAAGCTCACCCCATCACAAGCAGGAGGTGTTGTCAGTGCAATTGCTGGGGGTTTTTTGGCACAGGCGATCGCACGTGAGTTAATTAAATTCCTACCCGGCTTTGGCAGTGTGATTGCTGCATCTTGGGCAGCCGCCTATACTTGGGCATTGGGTGAAGGAGCCTGTGTTTACTTTGGTGATTTGATGGGAGGGAAGAAACCTGATCCTAAGAAAATTCAGTTGGTTATGCAGCAGGCATTTCAAGCAGCGCAAGAACGGTTTAAGGGTATTAAGCGTTAGTGTTCATGTCTTAAGTAATTGGACAAAATTAAATTCATTGAGATAGGGAATAGGGAACAGGGAACAGAAAGAGAATGTGTGTAATTAATTCTGTCTAGGTACTTAGAAGCCAACACCGTATTGCATGTAATTAAAGAAACTAAAATCGATTCGGCCTCCTATACTAAAGAAGACTAAACTAGGGCTTCTCTATGCAATGGAATCCGCATGACTACGCGAAAAACTCTGATGGTCAGTTGCAATGGGCGCGAGAAATTCGATCGCGCTTATCGTTCAACGGCTCAGAATCTGTTTTAGATGTCGGTTGTGGTGATGGCAAAATTACGGCAGACTTCGCTCAAGCACTGCCTCATGGTCAAGTGATTGGCATTGATCGCTCTCCAGAAATGATCGCTTATGCCACTGAAACTTACTCGATTCAGAACTTATCCTTTGCTTGTATGGATGCCCGATCGCTCACCTTCTCAGATCAATTCGATCTAATCTTCTCAAATGCTGTTTTGCACTGGGTTGACGATCATTTAGCTTTTCTTAAGGGTGCAAGTCGTGCTCTCAAATCAAACGGGCGATTGATAACTTCCTGTGGTGGAGCTGGAGACGTGAGCGACATTCTCAATGCTTTTGCTGAAACCGTGATTCAAGAGCCTTGGCTTACTTACTTTCCAACATTTCATAATCCCTACTACTTCTACGGCATAGCAGAATATGAAACTTGGTTAAAAGCAGCGGGATTGAAGATTGATCGATTGGAATTAGTGCCGAAAGATATGACACATTCTGGTGAACAGGGCTTAGCTGGTTGGTTGCGAACGGCTTGGATTCCGTTTACTCATGCTGTCCCTGAACCTGAGCGCGATGACTTTATCACAGCCGTCACACAAGCGTACCTTGTCAAATTTCCGCTTGATGCGAATGGACTCGCTCACGTCCGTATGGTCCACTTAGAAGTGGAAGCGCATCGTTAACTCGACACCACTTCATCCGATAGCCTACAGTGTGTTGCTTATCATCAAAGCGAAAGAGTCACCTTAACTTAAGTGCTAACAATAGTATTAAGAGAACACTGATCAAGTAGGCATAGGGCAATGGTGCGACTGAAGTTATGGCAATGGGTCGTTTTGGCGATGCCGATCGCGACTATCGTCGGGTTCTTGTTAGTAGCAGCCGGACGCCAGATCCACGAATGGGGGCTGAATTGGATCTGGGCTGTATTTACTCTCGTATTCGTGGGCTGGCGGTGGTTATTAGTGAGATGGACTCGACCTGTTTTGGATCAGGTAGAAGTTGCAGTTGCCCAAGTCCGCCGAGAACTAGAATCTGCTGTTGACGAGTCAATTGCGCTACCAGCAGGCAATGACGTTGCCAAGCAAGTAGAAGCAGTTCTACAAGAGAGCCTAAAAACTTCACAAAACGCTCCTCCTCTGTGGGAGGACTGGCAAATGTTTTGGCAGCAATGCCAAGATCTAGTCATTGCGATCGCCCAAATATACCATCCTGAAGTGAAGTATCCTCTGTTGAACATTTATGTTCCCCAAGCTTATATGCTGATGCGGGGAACAGTGGATGACTTAGATCAGTGGATGCAAAGATTATCGCCTGTCTTCAATCAGGTCACAGTTGGACAAGTCTACCAAGCATACGAAGTGTATCGTAAACTGGAACCATCTGCTCGTAAACTCTGGCGAGCATGGGACTGGGCACAGTGGCTGTTGAACCCTGTGGCTGCAGTGGCAAGAAAAGTCAGTCAACGTTCTACTCAGCAGGCAAATCAGCAACTGCTCGTGAATTTAAGCCAGCAGATCCGGGAAGTTGCGCTGAGGAACTTATGTCGCCAAGCGATCGCACTCTACAGTGGTAGCACACCACCAGTTTTAGATACTCCTGTTTCTACACCAACCATACCCAAGGCAAAGACCCAAACTCTCCAAGAAATCCTCACCCAAGTAGAACCCATCGAAACAGTTGAGCAAAAACCTGTGAACATCCTGCTTGTTGGTCGTACAGGTTCAGGAAAAAGTAGCCTAATTAACACGCTGTTTCAGTCAGAACAAGCAGCCGTTGATGTTTTACCTAGTACCGATCAAATTCAGAGTTATCAATGGCAGAGCCCAACGCTTGAAACTCTAACACTTTGGGATACCCCTGGTTATGAACAAGTCAACCGTGCAGATTTACGGGAGATGGTGCTTGACTATGCTAAAAAAGCTGATCTGCTACTGTTAGTCACTCCTGCCCTCGATCCTGCACTACAAATGGATGTGGACTTTCTGAAAACTATCAAGGTAGACATTGCAGATCTACCTGTGATTACGATTGTGACTCAAGTAGATCGTCTACGTCCTATACGTGAATGGGAACCTCCCTACGACTGGCAATGGGGTGAACGCCCAAAGGAAATTGCCATTCGGCAAGCTACAGAGTATCGGATTCAGCAGCTTGGCGACTTTTGTGATCTGGTTGTGCCTGTTGTAACTGGTGATATCAAAACAGGTCGAGTGCCTTGGGGAATCGAAGCTTTATCCTTGAGGTTAGTCGAGGCGATCGCACCTGCCAAACAACTCCGTCTTGCTCGCTTTTTGCGTAATTTAGAAGTCCGCACCGTTGCGGCTGCAAAAATCATTGATCATTACACTTTCCAGATGACGACAACACAGGGATTGACTACACTGCTAAAAAGTCCCGTCCTCCAGTTCATTTCTACTATCTCAACTGGATCTCCAACCCTAGCTTATTTACTAGCAGAAAAAATTCCTGTCGAACAGTTACCCATTGTCATTGGTAAACTCCAGATGGCATATGAGCTGTTCTCACTTTTAAGTGGCGACAATGATAATACGCTCAACTTTGATCTATCATCCCTTTGGCCATTGCTACTGAAAAACTCTACCACACCTGACCGCGACGCCTGGGCATTTGGTCACGCCTTAGTAGAGTTCTGGACTCAGAATCTCACAACTGAACAATTATGGCAGCGGTTGGAGTACTATCAGAACTTGGCAGGAAGGTGAGTTCAGTTGCTACGGGTTTTGCTATAAGGTGAAATATATCAAAGGGTTAAAGACCTGACTTTGTAGTAGATAAACTCAGATTTAAGTATAAAGATAGACAAACAAAGTCAGCCTAAGTAGACTCATGACAGCCTGTATAGAAAGACTTTGTTTGTGTCACCCAAGCATATTTTACTCAACTAAAAAGCCCACCAAAAAAGTCAAGAGTGTCTTTCAATGCTTTGATGAAAACATCAATTTCTTCACGGGTATTATAGAAAGATAAACTTGCTCGTGCAGTTGCTGGAATGACTAAATGGCGGTGTAAAGGTTGGGTGCAATGGTGCCCGGCACGGATAGCAACGCCTTCTTGATCTAATAGTGTGGATAGGTCGTTAGCATGGATATCACCAGCGGTAAAAGCGGCTAAAGCTGCTCTGCCTAAACCTGCGACTTTTGGTTTAGGACCATAAATGCGAATATCGGGAATTTTTCCTAGTTGCTCAAATAAATAACTCGTCAATTCTGATTCATATGCATAGATTTGATCCATGCCAATACTACTCAGATAATCTACTGCTGCACCAAGAGCGATTGTTTCCCCAATGGCAGGGGTACCTGCTTCAAATTTATGAGGTAAATCTGCGTAGGTGGAATGGTCTAAAAAGACATCAGCAATCATTTCGCCACCACCCAAAAAGGGAGGCATTGCTTGTAGTAGTTCTAACTTACCATATAAAAAGCCGATGCCAGTAGGACCACACATTTTATGTCCAGATGCTACCAACCAGTCACAGTCGATTTGCTGAACATTAACAGGCATGTGCGGCACACTTTGGCAAGCATCAATTAATACTTTTGCACCATATTTATGTGCTTGTTCACAAATCACTTTAACAGGGTTAATACAACCCAAAGTATTAGAAACATGAACTGTAGACACTAGCTTCGTTTTATCAGAAAGCAGTGTTGAAAAGTGTTCTAAATCAAAAGTTTCCTCTTGTGTAAGTTCGACAAATTTGAGCACAGCTCCTGTCTTTTGTGCCACAAAGTGCCAAGGAACTAAATTACTGTGGTGTTCCATGACCGACAGGATAATTTCATCACCTGGCTGCAAGTTGCTCATTCCCCAACTGTAAGCAACCAAGTTGATTGCTTCAGTTGCATTACGAGTAAAAACAATTTCCTGGCGTGATGCAGCATTGACAAACTTGGCAACTTTATCTCGCGCTGCTTCATAAGCATCGGTGGCTTTGGAACTAAGGGTATGTGCACCACGATGCACGTTGGAATTGTACTGCTCGTAGTAGTCGCGTAGAGTGTTGAGTACGAGCAATGGTTTTTGGGATGTGGCGGCGTTGTCAAAGTAAACTAAGGGTTTGCCGTTGACTTCCTGATTGAGTATGGGGAAGTCAGCACGAACTTTGTCTGCAAGAGTTTTTTCTTTGGTAAAAGTCATAGTATTATTGGGTGTTATTTACCTACCAATTGTGTAAGTTTTTCTCTTAATGAGGGAACTGGGATTTGGTTGATAATTTCAGCAGCGAAGGCATTGATTAATAAGTAGCGAGCATCGTTTTCATCAATACCTCGGCTTTGCAGGTAAAAAATCTCGTCATCTTCCAACTGACTCACAGTCGCTCCATGAGCACACTTAACATTATCAGCTGTAATTTCTAGTTGGGGTTTGGTATCAACTCTAGCCTTAGATGATAGTAACAAATTGCGATTCAACTGTGCTGCATCTGTCAACTGTGCAGCTTTGGGAACAAAAATTTTGCCATTGAAAACGGAATGAGCGCGATCGCCAATAATACACTTATGCAATTGCCGACTGGTACTGTAGGGATGATTCAGCGCAATTGTACTATGAGTGTCTGCCAACTGATTCCCGCCGATAATCGTCAATCCATTTAGAATGGTTTCGGTTTGGTCTCCAGTTTGGAAAATCTCCAAATTATGGCGCGACAGTTTTCCACCTAGTGTGATTGGATAACAAGTGTATCGACTATTACGCCTTTGAGAAATCACACTCTTACCAATATGGAAAGCCGACTCACCATCTTGTTGTAACCTGATATGATTGACCTGAGCATTATCCTCTACCCAGATCTCTGTCACTGCATTGGTGAAATAAACGTCCTCTACAGTTGTTGAGGTCTGTTGTCCCTCATTTGCTTTGTGGCTTTTAAATTCCTCAACCAGCGTCACACTACTACCAGTTTCTGCCACTATGAAACAACGTGGCTGCGAAAGCGTTGGTGTTTTGCTTGCAGTAGAAATAAATAGCAGATGAATGGGAGTCTCAACCACCACATTTTTCGCCACCCACACGACAGCAACATCTGTCATTCCTCCGGTGTTGAGAGATGTAAACACCTCATCTGCACCTGAAGCATGAGCTAAATACTCACGCATACGAGAGTGTAGAGACGTTGCATACGACATCTCTACAGACAAACCCGCTAAATTGCTGACGATAACACCATCAGGTAACCCTGCAACTGCTGATAACTCAGGCGCATAAACACCATTAACAAAGACCAAACGGCTATGAACAGCTTCTGGTAGGGTTATTGAGGCAATGTCTACTTGTTGTAGAGATGTTGCATCCAAAGTCTCTACATTAAATTCCACTTGCCTTAAAGAAGACAAATCAATAGAACGCCATTCCTCATCACGGTTAGTGGGAAGAGCTGACTGACGCACAACAAGCACAGCGCGATCGCGCAATTCCTGCAACCAAGTATCCTGTAAAGATGTTGTATGTGATCTAGCAACAACAAGATTTAACAATCTTGTCAGATAGGGATCACTATCTAACACAGCAGAACTCAAGTTAGGAATTGAACTGGAAGAAACTTGAATAGACATTACACACCCACCTCAGTCACCAGTTCTTCAACAATCCAGTCATAACCACGGGACTCTAATTCCAGAGCGAGTTCCTTACCACCAGCAGCAACAATTCGACCTTGTGCCATGACATGAACATAATCCGGCACAATATAGTTAAGTAACCTTTGGTAGTGGGTGATCATAATTGTGGCATTTTCAGGACTAGTCAGTTGATTGACTCCATTTGCCACAATTTTTAGCGCATCAATATCTAATCCAGAATCTGTCTCATCCAAAATTGCTAGTTTTGGTTCCAGTAGAGCCATTTGTAGAATTTCATTCCGCTTTTTCTCACCACCGGAAAAGCCTTCATTCAAACTACGGTTTAGAAAAGCAGGATTCATCTTCACCACTTCCAGCTTTTCCTCAACCAATTCGTCAAAGTCAAATGCATCTAATTCTTCTAAACCCTGCGCCTTGCGGCGGGAATTGTAAGCCACCCGTAAAAAATCCAGATTACTTACACCGGGAATTTCCAAAGGATACTGGAACGCCAAAAATACACCAGATCTGGCTCGTTCTTCTGGTTCCATTTCCAACAAATTCTGTCCTTGGAAAATCACTTCACCACCAGTGACCTTGTAGGCTGGGTGTCCAGCCAATACTTTAGAGAAAGTACTCTTGCCAGAACCGTTTGGTCCCATAATCGCATGGATTTCACCCAAGCGTACCTCAAGATTCACACCCTTGAGAATCGGCGTTCCATCCACTTCAGCCGTCAGATCTTTTACTGACAGCACCACTTCACTATTTTCAATAATCATGTTCTCTCTCTTTTGTTTGTAGTGGGCACTTTAACGCCATTTTTAAAGCACCCTTTGTGCTTTACTACAAGCTTTTACAAGCCTTTATCCAACACTACCTTCCAACTTCAGACTCAACAGCTTATCTGCTTCTACAGCAAATTCCATTGGGAGTTGGTTGAACACATCCTTACAGAAACCGCTGATCATCATTGAAACAGCATCTTCTGCTGAAATGCCCCGTTGTGCAAAGTAGAATAATTGGTCTTCCCCAATCTTGGAAGTGGAAGCCTCATGCTCAACTTTTGCAGTCTTGTTTTGCACTTGGATAGTTGGGAAAGTATTGGCATGAGCATTATCCCCAATCAGCATTGAGTCACACTGGGAATAGTTCCTTGCTCCTTCTGCCTTTGGGTTTATTTTTACTAAACCCCGGTAGCTGTTGCTGGATGAACTTGCAGAGATTCCTTTAGAAATAATTGTACTGCGGGTGTTCTTACCGATGTGAATCATCTTGGTGCCAGTGTCTGCTTGCTGCATGTTGTTGGTTAGCGCCACTGAGTAGAACTCACCCACGGAGTTATCACCTACCAATACACAGCTTGGATACTTCCAAGTGATAGCAGAGCCAGTTTCTACCTGTGTCCAAGAAATCTTAGAATTCACACCTTGACACAAACCACGCTTAGTAACGAAATTGTAAATACCACCTTTACCGTTAGCATCACCAGCGTACCAGTTTTGTACAGTAGAGTATTTAATTTCGGCATTGTCTAGAGCAATTAGTTCCACAACAGCAGCATGTAGCTGATTGCTATCATACATTGGTGCTGTACAGCCTTCCAGATAAGAAACATAGCTGTCTTCTTCCGCAATAATGAGGGTACGCTCAAATTGTCCCGTCTCACCGTTGTTAATACGGAAGTAGGTGGACAGTTCCATCGGACATTTCACACCTTTGGGAATGTAGACGAAAGAACCATCACTGAAAACAGCTGCATTCAGTGCAGCAAAGTAGTTATCTGCTGCTGGAACGACACTCCCCAAATACTTCTGTATCAATTCTGGATGCTCGTGCAATGCTTCCGAAATAGAGCAGAAGATGACGCCTTCTTTAGCTAGCTTTTCTTTAAAAGTGGTGGCAATGGAAACGCTATCAAAAATTGCATCAACTGCTACGTTGGCAAGGCGCTTTTGTTCTGATAGTGGTATGCCTAACTTCTCAAAGGTTTCCAAAACGGCTGGATCAACTTCATCCAGACTGTTTAGCTTTTTCTGACTCTGAGTTTTAGGAGCTGAGTAGTAAATGATGTCCTGATAGTTAATTGGTGGGTACTTGACGCTTGACCATGTTGGTTCCGTCATTTTTAGCCACTGGCGGTAAGCCCTAAGGCGAAAATCCAGCATAAATTCCGGCTCGTTCTTCTTGGCAGAAAGTAACCGGATAATATCCTCGTTCAAACCACGGGGAATCGTGTCAGCTTCAATGTTGGTAACAAAGCCGTATTTATAAGGCTGGTTTACTAAGGTCTTGACAGTGGCACTCATCGTTAGTTTTCTCTTGTGTTCAAAGTTAAAAATCTCTTTAAGGATTCAAAGACGGGTTGTCCAGGAGTGATTCCCATCTTTAGTCGCCGAGTTTGTACACGGCTGCTACAATAAAGGATAGAATTAAACAACAGGCACGTTGTTTAACATATCTTTATTTTAAGCCAGATTAACAACATTAGTGTTGTTTAAGTCAAATTTTCAAATAAATTTTTGGGACGCAGATGGCGACTATCCACCAGTCCTCAACTAAGCAAGATATCCTAGAATATCTCCTGAAACACCCACAGGCAACAGCTTTTGAGCTAGCCGAAACCCTAGATGTTAGCCCCCAAGCAATTCGTCGTCATCTCAAAGATTTGGAGGCGGATAAGCTCATTGTGTTCTCGTCCGTGCAGACAGGGATGGGGCGTCCGCAGCATCTTTACCAAATCAGCACTCAAGGACGCGACCACTTGAGTCGGGTAACGAACGATCAATTGAGTGATAGCTATGGTCAGTTTGCCGTCTCTTTGCTAGACACATTGGCAGAAACGGTAGGGCGTGATCAGGTTAGTTCGATTTTACAAAAACAATGGGAACGGAAAGCACAGGAATATCGAGAGCGCTTAGGTGATGCTTCACTATCTCAACGGGTAGCATCTCTCGTGGAACTGAGAAAATCTGAAGGCTTCATGGCTGAGTATCATCTTGTTGATACAAATGAGTCATCAAAAGGTGAGTGTTTTATTATCACTGAGCACCATTGCGCGATTTCTAATGTAGCTGAATCTTTTCCTAGCATCTGTGGGCATGAATTAGAAATGTTTGCTGCAGTGCTACCTGATTGCATAGTAGAACGGACTCATTGGATTATCAACGGCGAACACCGTTGTGGCTATTTAGTACAAGCACGAAAACATACTTAAACTACTTTTTCATATTCATTTTCGGTTATAAATAATGGGTATTTGGTAATGGCTTTTACCAAAAATCATGAGTAATCTCTGAATTAAACATTTGTATTGTTATTTATGGTATCGTCACAGCAGCCATCAACTCAATTTCTAACCTTAGAAGAGTCAGCAAAAGTAGACGCCGCTTTGCTTTCTTCTCCAGAAAAGTTTTTAACAAGGTTAACCATTTCTTCACTTAGACTCTTGAAGCACATTGCTCAAGAGTACGATGTTGCTGTCGAAAACTTGACGGCACAGCAAATAATTGATTGGTTTGAGAAGGATGGCAAGATTCGACGTGAACAGGGTGTTGAGGCGGCATATCTCAAATGGTAATAGCTATACCATTTCGAAATTCGTGAGCAATGAGAATCCCGGCTTCTCCAAGAAACCGGGATTCTGAAACTTTGAATTTTTACAACTCCTACACAGATTGTTATAGAAAATACGAAAAAATAAGTGCAATTTGAATTTGGAGATCAGTGAACAGGTTCTCTAGTAGTGTAATGATTGGTACGTGGATGGCGAGTGCCTGTAATGGCTCCAAGTACCGAAGCAATTAAACCTAGTAAGGAACCGAAGACAAACCACCAGAGTTGTGTACGTATGAGGGAAGCAATTGCACGAGCTTGTTGAGCGGTTATTTGAGGCACATTTTGCGCTATGCTTGCACCAGGTTGTTGGGCTTGGCTAATCGCCGGTGCTGCATAAGTACTAGCAATGCCAAAAGCACCTGATATACCACTTGCTAATAGCCAAGCGCTCAATGTTATAGTTGTTGCCCAAAGAATTGCCCCGTTAAGAATAGCTGTGTTGCGGTTTATCGGACCACAAGCACGGGCTGTAACCCATCCACCAGTAAACAGAGCAATTAACAAACTAATAGTTGACCAGATCCCTATATTAGTAGCAACATCAGG
>JAJPJF010000152.1 GCA_021324415.1 Nostocales cyanobacterium Centralia_MAG_434 | reverse complement strand
TCTACTCTACTCAAACCAAGGAAGGTACAGCGAAGCGGAACCACTGTACATAAAAGCATTAGAACTAAGGCAACGCCTGCTAACAGAAGAGCATCCAGATGTCGCCACCAGTTACAACGACCTGGCTTTACTCTACTACTCCCAAGGAAGGTACAGCGAAGCGGAACCACTGTACATAAAGGCATTAGAAATAGCCGAAAAAAGTTTAGGAGAAAATCACCCAAACACGATTACTATTCGCGAAAATTTGAAATTGTTATATGAGAAAAGGCGGTAATTGGCTGGTGTATGAACAGCAATTCTCATTTTGAAACGATTTTGCGCCATTTCAGCGATCCCCAGATTCGTTAAGAATTGTAAAACCCTCTGACTGTAAGGGTTTTAATGTCATGAAACCTTAAAATGAGAATTGCTGTATCCTTTAAGTTACACTTTACAAGCGATCGCATTCAATCGTTTCAAATACGCTTCTGCCATAGGTTCTGTTCTGCAGCTATTTTATCCTTTAAAAACGGGCGCTTTATCCTTTAAGTGACATATTTTGTGGTCAAGGTATGGTTCAAAATTTAGTCATCCGGGGGGGGGGTAAAAGTACAAATTGCTGAAAAGAAGTAGCTGTCAATAAATATAAACGATGAATTTCAGTTTTTTAAAACTAAAAATTTTTGATAAAATTAGAGTAATCTGCAATCTCTATAAGACTTTTTTGATTTAATTTATAAATTTCATTAGTTGAAAAATCGCTCTGTTTTTGGGCGGTAAGTAGAACATAACTTACTAAACCTTTTCGTAACATTTTTCCTAAGTTATTGTAAGCTTGCATACATGATTTTACATTCTCATTTTGGCTTATTTTAGGAATATGATTTAGGTTTTCTTGAAAATTTGGGTCATATAAAAAATTGCCTATTTCATGACTTACATCTATACAATCAATCACTTTTAGATAGTTTTGCGAAAGTAAATCAATCCATTGTTCTTTTGTAATTATGTAAGATGATGTTTTTTCATGTTCTATTGGAAAGGCTAAGTTGGCGATGAAATCAGCCAAAATTAATAAGCCTCTATTTTTCATATGATTATTTACATTGGAAATCAATACCCTTTTGTTTTTTATATAACTTGCCACTTCAAACCCAAAAATTATATCATATTGATCGGGAAAATCATCGCTTGAACTATCACGGTTAAAAATAGTTATGCGATCTTGAAGATTTAGTTTATATATCTCTTGATTAGCGATTTCTGCTTGCTTATTAGATATAGTATAACCACTGAGTTGTAAATGCTCATACTTCTGAGCTAAGTTAATAAGATCTGCCCCATATCCACAACCAAAATCTAACACTCTTACACAAGAAGAAAAATCTACGTTGCGCCACAGAATATTTCTCATTTCTTTTTGTTTATCAAATACAAATTTGATCTGCTTTTTATACTTTTCTGGATATGCAAAAGTTAATATCCATGAAAAACCAGGTATAACTTCAGTAAAAGGAGCAAAATTTAACACTCCATCTATACCTGTATACATATTTGTAGTGTGATTGTAAAATTCTGCTACTACATTATTTTCTAACAGTAGTTGTTGTCGATTTTTCTCTATAAAACTTTTAGGCTGATCAAATAGAATGTTTGAAAATATGGATGCAAATGCTTTAAGGGATAAGATCTTTGTTTTCTTCATGATATTCATTTTTAAGATTAGAATAATCTTAATATAATTGACGATAATTAGAGCAATAAGCAAGAATTTTTTGACTATTTATTGTATAGTCTAGCTGTTTGAAAAAAGTTATTTCTATTTTTAGAATAAGAAAATAAGGAAAATAAGCCTCTTCATTATCTATTATGCTCAAATTTTATTTGGATATCAGAACTAAGCTGTAGAATCAAAGCTTCTAGACTAAATCTCATCTCGAAGCTTTAAATGCTAAGGATAACGACTGATACTATTGTATTACTTAGTAAAGGTTTCCAGCTAATTTACATACTATTTAGCAAACAAGTAATGAAGAGCCAGAAATAATAGGATTATATTTATTTTTCCTTTGTCTCCTTTCTATTTTTTATCTCTAAATTGAGTTTAAAAAAAACTGATCAATTTGGTTTGAGACCATATTCCAGATTGACATAAATAACTTTCAGTGTACATAAGTGAGTTAAAAACATCATTAAGTCACTAAAAACGATGATAATTTTTTGACCTAATGTACTAGTACTAACTTAAAAATTCCTTGTCTTAATAGACATGAACTATACACACTTAAGCTTTTATTTTTCAAATTGACAAATTTTTAGACAAAAGAGCTTTTAGCTTTTCAGCTACTATTTGGACATAAGGTGGACGAAGTAAATTTAGGTGATGACCTGATATCAAATGCAAGTCTACTGTCTCTGTCGTTAAAGCACTCCAACCTAAAGTTGGATCTTGAGAGCTAGGCCCTAGTGGTTGGCTGGTTCGCAAGAGAGTAATTTTGCCTGGATAGACTTGTGGTGTGTAATTAATGAAGGCTTGGGAGTTTGCCTGCAGGACGTGTAGCAGGCGTAGCAGAGCAGGCTGACGAACTTTCATCATTCTCGTTGACTGTGCTACTACTTTGGCAATTGACCTTAGCTTAAAAAGGGAGAGCCATTTGCTCTTTGTCTGTTGTTGATTATCATCGACACTTAGCAAATATAAGTAATCATAGACATAGGGCCAAATATATGGGAGCGAATGAGTGAGGAAAAAATTGAATGTAAACAAAAAATTAGTGGTTTTGTTAGCAGATGTAGGCGGACCATCTAGCAATACTAGTAGGGCAACATCTTGACCTACCTGTTTAAGCTGACGAGCCATTTCAAAAGCGATAAGAGTGCCTAATGACCAGCCTCCTAGGTGGTATGGACCATAAGGCTGAACTTTCCGTATGGCTTCAATGTAATATGCCGCCATTTTCTCAACCTTGTTTAAGGGTTTCTGCTCCCCAGTTATACCTACTGATTGCAACCCGTAAAAGGGTTGATCGTTACCTATAAGACAGGCCAGTTCGTAATAGGGGAAAACAACTCCCGCTATAGGGGGGAGGCAGAAGAAGGGTAGCTTGTTCCCCTCTGCCTGAAGAGGCACTAACTCAGGTGGCAGTCCATCTGTTGCCGTAACAGGTGTCGGAATATTGTCAATAGCCTTCTTTGATAAGGTATCTAGCTGTGCTGCAACTGACAGTTGAGCGAGCACCTCAGTCGCCAAACTTTCAACACTTGTTTCACTAGAGATGAACTTCACCATAGGTATGTTCACCCCAAGCTCAATCATTATTCGGTTTCGTAGCTCAATAGCTATTAATGAATCTAGCCCCAAATCGTTTAAATGCTCTTTTACATTTAGTTTAGAGACACTCAGACCTAAGGTTTTCTCAACCAGATCTTGGACATATGCAATTACAAGATCGCGACGAACAGCCGGGTTTCCATCTTTTTGCTGAGCTAACTGTAGGAAAGCAAGTTGTTCAACTTTCTCTGGTTGATCAACTTGCTTAGCCAGTTCAGAAAGCCAGGCTGGGTAGGCATTTAGTGGAAATTGTGACAATAATTTTGACCAATTTATGGAAAACACCCCAATCTGGGCAATGTTTTTTTGAAGCAGCTGTTCTAAAGCCTCTAGTGCTACCAGTGGTCTCATTTGCTCCATGGCTTGTGTTTCCCACTGAACCTGTCGCCTGCTACCTACAATCTTCGCCATACCTGTCTTGCTCCATATTCCCCAATTGATACTCAGTCCTGGCAAACCCCGTAAGCGTCGATAATGAGCTAGAGCATCCAAAAAGGCATTAGCTGCTACATAGTTCGCCAATCCTGCCGGGCCTAATATGGTGCTTGCCGAAGAAAAAAGCACAAAAAAGTCCAAAGGTAGATCCTGCGTCAAGTTATGCAAATTCCATGAACCTGTAACTTTAGGTGCAAAGACCTTAGTAAACAAATCCCACTTATGATCTTGCAACAATCGATCCTCAGAGACACCAGCTGCATGGATAATTCCCCGTAATGGCGGCATGGAGTGTTGTATTTGCGTAAGTACATTGGCAACTTGCTCTGAATCAGCAACATCAGCCTGGGCTATTACGACCTGCACTCCTGCCTGTTCAAGATCTTTGAGGGCTTCTCGGTTTGCCTCATCAGCACTGCTACGCCCCACTAAGACTAGGTGCTGGGCTCCACGTTCTACCATCCATTGGGCTACTAGTAAACCAATACCTCGGAGACCACCTGTAATCAGGTAAGTGCTATTAGATTGTAAATGCAGAGGTTGTGAAGCCATTGGACTACTGCGTCTCAATCGCTCAACATACCGTTGTCCCTGTCGAAAAGCTATACGTTCCTCGCCTTTTCGATCCTTCCACCAAATTTCCTCAAATAAAGCTTGCACGTTTTCCTCTTGCTCCAAGGGGTCTAAATCTACAAGGACACATTGAAGTTCTGGATGCTCCCTAGCTATTGTTTTGCCAAGACCCCACAAGGTTGACTGAGCTACAGCTAAGGAGGTGTATTCTGTGATTACAGGCTGGCTTCCCTGTGTCACTAACCAAAGGCAAGGAGGTTTAGAAAAGCTACGCATCAGTGATTGAACTAGGTACAAAGTGCTACCACATCCAATCATTGAAGCTTTTTCTATGTCGGCTACTATTAAAGACTCAGTGCTTAACGAATCTAAGCTCCAGCAGTGTACAACTCCATTCAAAGAAGGGTTATTTGTCCCTATTGCCTCTAGCAAAAGCCGAAAGTCATCTGGACTAGCAGGATCTATTCTAAATTCTTGCTCTGTTAATTGTTCATACTCTTGGCCTGGAAAAACAAGGGTACATAGTGCTCCTTGACGCTGCATTTGTGCAGCTAACTGCTGACCCATACCGCCATTATCCGCGAAAATTAACCAACTTTTTAACTCTTGTACCTGGGTACATACAGCTTGAGCCATTATTATAGAATGGTTACAGCAATGCATTGGCGCTGATGAATCATCAGCGTGTTTTTGATGCTGAGGCACAAATTCGTTGCCCTTATCCTGTTCGAATCCAATGGTTACGGCATCTTGAAATCCTAGTTCAAGCAACAGTTCTAGCCATCGTCTTTCAGATAGCAAGGGGTAATTGGGTCGCAAATCAGAGTCAGCAAACCTCCACCAATCGTTTGTTAACCCGAAGACCAAATCTGCCCAGCGCATGGGAGCATTATCCTCTAGCAGCAATAGCATTCCGCCAGGTGCTAATAAATGCTGTACGTGCTCCAATGTTTGATGTAAATTTAACGTTGCATGCAATACATTTGCTGCCACAACTAAATCGTATTGATGGGAGCCCAGTCCTTGAGATAACGGATCTTTTTCAATATCTAAAACTTGATAGTCTACAAACGAGTAATCCCGAAACCTCTGTTGAGCTTGGGTAATGAATAAGGTTCTTAGGTCAGTAAATACATATTCCGTTCTATCTGGATCTAAGTATGGCAATATGTAAGAAGTTGTCCCCCCAGTCCCTCCTCCAATCTCCAGTATTCGCACCACTCGTCTTTTAGGTAAGTGCTCAAGCGCTAACCGGATCGCCTTTTGCAGCAACGTGTTCATTACTTGCAATACAGGAGAGTTCTGATAAAACTTTGCAACCGTACTTACATCTCCCTCAGGGAATAATAATTCTAGCGGGTTACACTCTCCATTCAATACCTGTGCCAGTTTTGAACCGCAACGTTCAAGCAGTGCCAAATTTGTTGCAATAGCTGGATAATCAACTAACAGCACAGCCATCTGTTCTTGTAGATTTTGAATTTCGGGAACCCGAATAACTTGCCACTGCTCATCACCTATTTGCCGGAGAAATCCAACTTCTGTAAGTATTTCTAGTAGACGACCTAGTAGCCTTTGATGTTGATGAATTATACCCAATTGTTCTGTCAGATCAGATGTCTTGAAACAGTGTCCCAGTTGGAACTCCCATCCCATTTGCGTAAAAGCGCTCAGAATATAAGCAACACTTAATACTTCAAGCTGAATTATTCCATTCCAGTAAACTTCAAGGTCTAGCTGATCCATCAGTAATCTGAGATCAGTTCGGAGGCTGACACTAATATCTGAAAGAGTAGGTAAGTAGTCAGGTGGTAATTGTTCACCATAAGAACGAATCTTAGGAAACCACTCTATGTCGTAAAGCCAATTCTGCCAGGATTCCTGTGTGGTTTCCTGAAAATTTTCACGACTGACTTGTCCTATTTGCATTCCCTTCACTTCCACTGGTCTATTTAAGATTTTGGACTGGGGAATTTTGATTAAATGTGAATTAGTGCTTTCAATCCAATATCGTTGTCGTTGCCAAGGATAAGTAGGTAAAACCACTCGACTACGGGAATAATCCTGATCAAAGGCTGACCAGTTTACCCATACCCCTCGCACATATAATTTCCCCAAACTCTGGAGCATTTGCTGCCAATCCGAAAAGCCTTTTCGCAGGCTAGGTAGCCATAGTTTCTCATTTTCAGGCAAGCAGTGCTGACCCATCATAGAGAGGATTGGTTGTGCGCCCACCTCCACAAATACCTCATAACCAGCACTATGAGCTGTTGCTATACTAGTAGTAAATTTTACTGGCTGTCGCATGTGACGGCACCAATATTCAGGTATTGCTATTTCATTGGTGACAAATTGGCCAGTAATGTTAGAAATTATGCTTATCTTTGGAGATGAGTAGGTGATATTTTGAGCTACCTGCTTAAAATCTGCCATTATTGGCTCTACTAAGGGAGAATGAAAAGCATGGGAGACCTTCAACCTTGTGGTTTTGACTCCCTCCGCCTCCAGCATGGTGACTACTCTGTGTACTACCTGACGGGTGCCGGAAATTACTACAGACTCTGGCTCGTTAATGGCGGCAATTGAAATATCCTGAGAGTAAGGTTTAATAGCATCTTGGAGCCGTGCTTGTGGAGCAAACACTGTTACCATTTCACCATTTTGAGGTAACGTCTGCATCAAACGCGCTCTAGAAGCGATCAGTTTCAGACCATCTTCCAGGCTAAAGACTCCAGCCACACAGGCAGCAACATACTCACCAACGCTATGACCTATCACCACCTGCGGAGTGATACCCCAAGACAGCCATAATTTCGCTAGAGCATATTCTAAGGCAAACAACGCAGGTTGAGTATAAGCAGTTTGATCTATCAGTGAAGTTTCCCCAGCTTTTGGATAAAGAACTTCAAGCAGGGGTTTGTCTAAATAAGGACGCAGAATTTCATTGCAAGAGTCAAGCGTTTGCCGAAAAGCGGGTTGAGTTTCGTAGAGTTGGCGTCCCATGCCAATATACTGAGAGCCTTGACCAGTGATAGAAACGCTATTTTCGGGAGATGAGTGCTGACATCTGGTCTCCTCATCACGAGCTTAATCTCACTAGCAGTGGCAACAGCTTCTATCTGCTTACGCAACTGTTCAGTAGATTCAGCGATAATAGCAAGACGATGGTCAAAATGCTTACGACCTGTATTGGCAGTGAAGCAAACATCAGCCAGCGATATCTGTGAATGGGATGTCAAAAAATCTTGATAACTTTGTACTAGTGAGTTTAGAGCATCCTCGCTTCTTGCCGAGAGAGTAAAAATGTGCTTGGGTCGCTCCATTTTGTTGATTGCCTGTACTACTGCCGGAGCTTCCTCTAATACCACATGGGCATTAGTACCCCCGATGCCAAAAGAACTGACACCAGCTCGCCGTGGTATTCCATTCGTTTTCCATTCGGATAGGGTCGTATTTACATAAAAAGGACTATTCTCTAAATCAATCTGGGGATTAGATTGTTCAAAATGCAAGCTTGGTGGCAGCAGTTTGTGTTTAAGTGCCAAGACAGTCTTGATAAGTCCAGTTATACCAGCTGCCGCATCTAGATGTCCTACATTTGTTTTTACCGAACCAATAGCACAAAAACCTTTCTGCTGAGTACTGGCCTGAAAAACCTTTGTAAGAGCAGCTACCTCAATTGAATCTCCTAAAGGTGTTGCAGTTCCATGAGCCTCTATGTAAGTTACTGTTTCTGCCTCAATTCCAGCCACAGCATGGGCCATTGCAATTACCTGAGCCTGACCATCCATGCTAGGTGCAGTGTAGCCTACTTTCAGAGCACCATCATTATTAATGGCAGTACCTTTAATAACTGCATGAATGTAATCTCCATCAGTGATTGCTTCTTCTAGCCGCTTTAAAATGACAACTCCCGCACCGCTGCCAGAAATAGTTCCCTGTGCCTTGGCATCAAAGGTTCGGCAGTGTCCGTCAGGAGACAAGATACCATTTTCTTCGTAAAGATAACCAACCTTTTGGGGGACTCTTACTGTAACACCACCAGCTATCGCAATATCACATTGATAACTGAGCAAGCTTTGGCAGGCAAGTGAGACAGCAACCAACGATGTAGAGCAAGTCGTTTGGACAACTATAGAAGGTCCAGTTAGATTCAATTTGTAAGATACTTTTGTGGCCAGATAATCTTTATCATTTCCAATTAAATTCTGGAGAAGCTTCGTTGCTCTTGCTACATCAAGGTTAGAAACAAGATTAAACAACAGGTATTGGCTAAGGCTTGATCCTGCGTAAACACCTATTGGACTACCCGATTTTTCAGGGTTGTACCCAGCAGCTTCAAGAGCTTCCCAGACACACTCTAAAAAAATGCGCTGTTGCGGATCTGTTAATTCAGCTTCTTTTGAGCTAAACCCGAAAAATGAAGCATCAAACCAATCTATGTTTTCTAAAATAGATCCAGCTTTGACATAATTAGGGTTATGTAAGATAGACATATCAACATTTTCCCTAAGTTCCTCCTCAGAGAAAAAGGAAATTGTTTCTACACCTTTTACTAAATTAGACCAGAACTGTTCTATGTTTTTAGCTCCTGGGAGACGACAACTCATACCAATGATGGCGATACTTGCTGTATTGTCGATGTCCATCAAATTACTCCTACCTGTTAGTTTTACTCGTTTACTTAACTCGGTATTTTTACTGCCAATTATTGATTTTTGTTTTCTCTTTCTCGTCTTATTTTTTGTTGCTTTATAAATTCTCTTTGCTTACTACTTCTCTCACAAAGCTGATTTACAAAAGGTTTTATAGTTTCTTCTTGACTTAGATATTTAGCCAAGAAACTTATATTCGGATATTTAAATATTTCAACAATTGGTACATCTGTATTTAAAACATCTTTTATCTTATTATGAATTTGAATTAGGTTAACAGAATTAGCACCTAAGTCAAAGAAATTGTTATAGATACTTACCGTTTTTATTTGGAGGATTTCTTGTACAATTTTTGCTAGAGTTTGCTCCACTTCTGTTTGAGGCAACTTAAATATCTCTTTTTCTGTCTTCGACTGAAAAATTTCTGGTTTAGGTAGTGCCTTGCGGTCTATCTTACCATTGGCATTCAGGGGCAACGCATCTAGTAACATACAGACCGAAGGCACCATGTAAGCGGGTAGCTGATGCTTTAAGTCATTCCACAACTTAGCAGTAAATGAATGAGCTTCAATTTGCTGTGCTGGAGCAGTAGCAATTAATAGGTTTTCTCTTTCAACAAGTTTCTGGTCTCCATCTTGAGGCTGATTGTTAGAGTTTAGCTTTTGGTCAGAGACGACTATATAAGCTACCAGTTGCTTATTGCCGTGTAAAACATCTACAGTGGTGACTACCGCCTCTTTAACTGCGGGATGCTGTTTCAAGACCGCTTCAATCTCTCCGAGTTCAATCCGATAACCATTGACTTTAACCTGGAAATCCTCTCTTCCCAGAAACTCAATATTTCCATCGGGTAAATAACGTCCCAAGTCGCCAGTTTTATACAACCTCTCTTGTGTGGTTGGATGAATGACAAAACTTGCTTGGGTCTTCTCCTCATCTCGCCAGTAACCTAATGCTAATCCTGCTCCCCCAATATAAAGTTGTCCTGGCACCCACACAGGACATGGCTGTAAGTTTTTATTAAAAACGTGAAAACTTTGATTCATTAGAGGTTTGCCGTAGGGAATGCTCTTCCAATCCGGTTCAACTTTCTCAATTGGATAGCAAATAGACCAGATAGAAGCTTCAGTTGCCCCTCCCAGACTTACCACTTGTACATTTGCCCACAAAGCCTTAATTTGTTCTGGTAAGCTCAGAGGAAGCCAGTCACCACTTAATAGAGCTAGACGTAGTGAGGAAAACACTTTTTCCGGTTGAACTAACAAATATTCTACAAGCATCTGCATCAAAGCCGGGACTGAGTTCCAGATAGTAACTTGGTGTTGTCCCATTAACTGTACCCAGTGAGATGGGTCTTTTCTCCTTTCTGTTGAGGGGATGATAATGGTTCCACCAGCGGCTAAAGTTCCAAAGATATCGTAGACTGACAGGTCAAAATTCAGAGATGATAGAGCTATCACCCGATCTTCGTGGTCAACACCAAAGCGCTTGTTAATATCTTGAATGGTATTAACTACTGCTTGATGGCTAATCATTACCCCCTTGGGTACACCTGTAGAGCCAGAGGTAAAAATGACGTAAGCTAAATCTGAGGGACTGACGATGGAAGATGGTGAATAGGGAACAGGAAATGGGTGAGACAGGAGATTTTCATCTTTGATAGATAACCGTTGGATATTTTCTGGCCAAGCCAGGGTTTCATTTAGCTCTGAGTGTGTTAGAACTAGATGAACTTGCCCTATCTCTAACAATTGCTGTCGACGCTCCTTAGGTAAATCTGGATCAATAGGTAGATATGCTGCACCGGACATTAATATACCGAGCACCGCTACTACCTCTTCCCAACTCTTACTCATCACTACCGCTACAAGGGTATTGCGAGAAGCTCCTAACTGCCTTAGCCGATGACTTACCCGACTGGCTAATTCATAAAGCTGCTGGTAACTTAGAGTACACTCTGGTGAAATTAGAGCATACTTCATTGGTTGAGTTTCTGCTTGAGCAATAAACAAATTGTGCAGCATCTGTTTACTTTGCTGCTTTTGATTAGCATTAATGATAGCTCGCTGGTTTAGTTGCGATAGAGGTAGTAACTGCTTTGTCGTTTCCACCCAAGGACTTGAGCTATTTGCTAATTGCACCAGTAAACGGCAGTAGGCATCAAACATATCATCCATAAGACCTGAAGGAAAAAGGTCTTCTACTACATCCCAGTTAAACGCTAAAGCTCCATCCTGATCAAAGATTTGACAATCCAGCCATACTTGGGGTGTTTGGCTAATAGTGTAAATCTCCTTTCCAAATCGGCTTAATCCTAACGCGCCCTGACCTGATGAGCCTAGACCTAAAGTGCTGGTGAAGACTACTGGCATGGTAGCTTGCCTGCCGCCATGCTTCTTTGCCAGTTCACGTAGCACCCGCACACCATTAACATAGCGGTGGTCTAAATCCTGCCAAAGTTGTTGTTGCAGACGTATAGCACGCACAGTAAAAGTTTCAAGGCTTGAGTTGTCTACTTGCAAGAGAGTTAAGGTAGTGAAATCCCCAATAATATCATTCACTTGAGGATGGAGCGGCAAACGATTAAAAAGAGTTAGATTGAGGGTGAATCGGGGACTCTTGCTCCAAACTGTTAAAACTTCAGCAAAAGCAGCAAGTAATGCTCCGGAAGGCGTCAATCCAGCTTCGGTAGCCCGCGACTTTAACTGTAGCCATATTTCTTGGTTTAGATGCTCGCTGCGACGTTTAAACTTGAGATCCTTCAGCTCAGCAGGATTCCGAGCCAGGGGTAAATCTGGTGCTGGAGGCAGAGTGTCTAAACGGCTTAACCAATAGTCCCAGGAATGCTGATACAGTTGTGTATTTTGCAAAGCTTGCTCGGCAAGGACATAGTCTCGAAATGACAGTTGCAGAGGCTTTAACGAAAGGTGTGGCTCTTGGTAAAGTTGAGACCATTCTTTGATTAGAAGAAGCATGCTCCAAGCATCAGCTATCAGAGCATCAATGCTGATATGAAGTCTAGAGCATTGCTTGCTATAGAGTGTTGCTCGAATCTCAAACAAAGGCCATTGATCGGATGCCAGCTTCTGATGGGACATCTGATTGCGAATTACCAATAATTTGGAGTTTATAGTAGAGATGTCATGTGTGCGCAAATCTAAAACAGAGATTTCATAGGTTGGTACTTGTCTGAGAATCTGCTGCTGACCAGATGGTAAAATCACTGTTCGTAGCACTTCATGACGCGAGATTAATTTTTGCCAAGCTTGGTTCAGCTGTTTCAAGTTTAAATCATTAACGTCAATTTCAGAATAAAAATGAGTGCCTATATTGCCAAGCTCAAATGCTTCACTACGACCAACCCAGTAAGCTTGCTGAATATCAGTTAGAGGGAAGGGTTTGTAAAGCTGATCTAATTGAGGCACAATTTCTGGTAGGATGGTCGTTGGTTGCAAAAACTTAATAATTTCTGCTTTGCGTTGAGCCAGTTCAGAGCGCAACGTAGATGTTAGAACTCCTTCTGGGGCATTATAATGCAGATGACCTTCATTGAGCCACAGTTTTATATCCAAGCTGTTGAGATAAGATAAAAGCTCTTGAATAGTTCTCATAATTCTCCTTCCTCTCTGCCACCTAATAAAATATGGTGTACATCTTCCATAACAGGTTTTGTTTGAATTATCGTCTCAATCAACTGGCTTAAGCTTGCTATAGTAGGTGCTTCAAGCAGTTGACTTAAGGGTAAATACACCTTGAATATTTCTGCTACACGATTGATAAGTTGGGTGGCTAGTAGCGAGTCTCCACCAATCTCAAAAAAATTATCGTGGATGCCAATCTGACTCAACCCTAAATCCTTTAGCCAGATTTCAACTAGTTGTTTTTCTATTGGAGTACGGGAAGCGACAACGGCTTTTTCTAATTTTTGTTTGGCTTTTTCAGACACTGACAGAGCCTTGAGGTCTACTTTCCCATGAATGGTTAGTGGTAGAGCATCGACAAGGACGTACGTAGAGGGTATCATATAATTGGGTAATTTTTGTTGTAAATAGTGGCGCAACGCACTTTGCTTGAACCGCTTTATATGAGAAGAAGCTTGAGCTATCGTCACATGGTGCATGAGCAATTGCTCCCCAGACATAGACTCTGGGAATGACACAAACTTTTCAAACCCTTTTAAATGCAGTATTTTGTGGAATTCTTCTATCCAAAGCGGGAGCCAGTTAGCAAGTAATGTTTCATCCTCACAATGGCTAAGGCTGAGCTTATCAATGAAGCTCATTTCAATCATATGCAGGTGATTATTCTGGGTCGTTTCTAATATGAGGAGTATTCCACTTGGTGTCAAAAGTGAGTGCAGATATTGCAAGCTTATGCTTATATTATGGTGAGCCTTATGCATAATATTTGTAGCTATAATTACATCAAAGCTATGGGGCTCATATCCTTGAAGTATTGGATTTTCACAAATATCCAAAAGACTATATTGAACAAAGGGGTAATCTTTAAACTTCTCTTTAGCAGAGTTAATAAAAGTTAAGGAAGAGTCTGTATATGTATATGAAGTATTTAATGATGCTAGTACTGGAAGTAGGGAAGCACTAGTCTCAGCACTACCTGCACCTACTTCTAAAACTCGTAAACCTATCACTGATTGCCAGTTTGTAGCGACTGACCCCAGAACTTCTCTTGCAATACTATTATGATAGTTATCCATAAAATATGGTATCTGCCGTGCTTGCTGGCTTGCTGTGTGTACAATTCCAGCCCATATACTTTCTTTTTCTAAATCTTCAGAACTTTCCAACTCAAATAGAGTATTGTCTTGGTTAAGAACTATATAAGCTTCCAATAATTGATGTCCGCGTTCTTTTTCCACAACAATCACTGCTACTTGATGAATTGCAGGATGTTCTAGTAAGGCTGCCTCAACTTCATTCACCTCAACATGATAACCATTAATTATGGAAGAAGTAGGACTTGAGCCTATAGGGCTTTGTTTTAGCAACAAAACAATTTCTGCTTTATACCTTGTTAGCAATTCAGTTAATTCTAATGTCAATAGTTCTTTTGGAGCACGAATATGCAACTGATCACCTTCAACCCAGAGTTTCACACCTTGCTCGGAGATCTCAATTAAAAACTTATTAATATCCATAGAATGATTTATTTCTATCCTCACTGAGTTCACATGTGAATTGCTTAAACAATAGCGTTGTATAACGCACAACTGTAGTAATCTAAGTTAAAAATTGCTTTTTTAAAGCACAATTTCTTCTGTATCTTCTGTATCTTCTGTTAAATTTTGAGCAATGTTTATTTTTTTGTCATCTGCTATTATCGGCTCAGAATTTTTTATTTCTAACCTGTAATGCCGAGATGCTTCTGATTCATGCCAGTAACGCTCTCTCTGCCATGGATAAGATGGCAGTCGCACAAATTTACCAACTGCTGAATAAACTGAATAAAGGCGATGCCAATTAATCGGATCTCCCTTACTGTATGCCTGACCAATGGTTGCTAGCTTGATGCCAAGTTCTGATTGAGGTTGCAAATTATCGAAACGCGAATAATCTTCTTTCCCTTGTGCGAAATCTTGCAACTGCTTTGCTAGCTCTTCTTTAGAACTTACCACCAGAGCCAAACGGTGGTTGTGATGTTCTCGATACAAACTGGCACTATAGCAAATGTCTAACAATGAGATACTAGAGCAACAATCTTCAGAATTTAAAAAGCTATGATAAGCTTTGGCAAAGGACTTAAGAGCGTCGTGGCTGCGCGCAGAAATCGGAAACAATTGTAACTGGGAATTAGAATTTACTGATTGGTAATTGAAAATTGGCAATTCGCTTTCAACACCTTCAAGAACGATATGAACATTGGTACCTCCAATTCCAAAAGCATTTACACTAGCTAGCGGAGGTTCTTTGCCATTATCAGGCCACGGCTCTAGTGTCTGTGGTATCCGCAACTGCAAATCTGCCAAAGGAATTTTAGGATTTGGAGTTCGAAAATGCAGATGAGGTGGAATCTGGCGATGCTTTAGAGCTAGTGCGGCTTTAATCAATCCGCTGATTCCTGCTGCCGATTCTAAATGTCCTATATTGGTTTTAACTGAGCCAATAATGCAATAGTTCCCTAGTTCACGATTAGCTCCTGCTATAGCTCCTATAGCATTAGCTTCGATTGCATCGGCAACAGGTGTACCTGTTCCCTGAGCTTCGATATATTGGATTTGGTGAGGTAACGTTCCTGCTTGCCGACAAGCTTCTCTAAATACTGCCTCCAACGCTAATCCAGAAGGTGCAGTAATGCTACTACCATGCTTACGACCATCCTGATTAACAGCACTACCTCGAATAACAGCATAAATACTATCTTTATCTGCTAATGCCCTAGACAAAGGTTTTAGAACAACGATACCTGCTCCCTCAGACCGGACAAAACCATCAGCTGTTGCATCAAAGCTCTTGCAACGACCATTAGAAGAAAGCAAAAATGCCCTACTCATTGCTATACTTACTTCTGGTTTGATTATCACATTGACACCTCCAGCCAGAGCGAGCTCGCATTCACCACTCCAAAGACTGGAACAAGCTAGGTGGACTGCAACTAATGACGAAGAACAGCCTGTATCAACTGGCATGCTCGGCCCCAAGAAATCAAATGTGTACGAGATGAGGTTTGGTACCATATTGAGAACCCATCCAATAGATGAGTAAGCATTCAGGTAATTACCAGCATTCATTTCCATCTGAATATGACTGTAATCTCTTTGCAACACGCCAATGAACACGCTAGTTTTTGTACCTGCTAGCTGTTCGGGTATTTGACCAGCGTCCTCCAGGGCTTCCCAGGCCACTTCAAGCATTATTCGCTGTTGCGGATCCATACGTTCAGCTTGAGAACGAGAAATTCCGAAGAATTTAGCATCAAAATAGTCAATCTGGTCAATAAATCCACCCCAGCGGCTGTACATTTTTCCTGGTTCTACCGGATTGGCATTGTAGAATTTATCTAAATACCAACGGTCTTCTGGCACTTCAGTGATGGCATCCACACTACCTCGCAGCAGTTTCCAAAACTGTTCTGGACTGTTGGCTTTGCCAGGGAAGCGACAGCCAATGCCGATAATAGCTATTGGCTCTTTTTCAAAGCTTTGCAAATTCCTGTTATAGTGTTGATTCTGAATCATTTTTTTCTAATGGAGAGGCTTACCTTAATATCTTGCACCAGGGCCTTGTTGCGAAAATCGAAGCCGAAAAAGCTTATTCTTTCCTGGAGTGGGTTGTGCCTAGGGTGTTTACTTTGAATCCATTAGTCCGTAAGACTTCTTTTAGTAAGAAAGTGCCTGTTTCAGGCACTTTCCACCAGTAAAAAGTAGCATGAATAATTTTTGGGGAAATTCCATCAAAGTAGCCAAAGTCAACATCCTAGGCTCTGCCTACCAGCCCTTATTGAGAAGGCGCAGGATGTCAGTTATTAGCTAGACACAGCTTAGCATAAGTGTAAGTCCAATTTGATTGGGATATGTAGGAGAGGCAGGTGAAGAAAAACTTCCCCTGCTTCTTTCAATCAATAACTTTCCCTAACCGAATCGTATTGAGAGTATAGTCTAAACAACTTTAAATTGTTTTAAGTTTCAGTCAAAGACCGATAACTATGCCACTAAACCTACTCGCTTATGAATCTCCGGCAAAAGCTTAATACCTTCTTGAAAGTCCACAAATCGGCAAAGCATGTAAAACATGTAAATGCTTGTGAGCCAATTGGTAAATTCTTGTTTTGAACCTAGGTGGCGTTCCATTGCAAGTATAAGCCAGCTCATTTGCACCCAACTATTATGACAAGTTGAACAATCTTGAGTTTCGCCGATACCACAACGACGTATTGTTTTCAAATCGGAATTATAAGCGAGAAAGTGTGTGTTATATGCTTTTCCGTTTGTAAAACGTTTCTTATTTGGCTCATAATCAACACTCAAATTGCTACAAACAGCATAACTCCAATCTTCTCCATACAGCTGACGAGTGGAGAACACTTTACTCATGTAGGATGTGAGAAGTATCTTATCAGGGTAGAGGCTAATCATTCTATTTATCTCCCGGTGTACCTGCTCGAACCCTTTTGTATGATCGTAATCTCCTCCTATACCAGAAGTATCTCCGTAAAAGTTAAAGAGAACACGATTGCCATTATCTATGCACTGTTTCACTATATCTTCAATTTCATGGGCATTGCCTGGAGTAGTAGTGTAATACCACGCAACGCGTGGATCGTCTTTATAATTTGCAAATGACTTGCTTAGGATATCGATTTTACCACCACCTCTTAGCTTTTTATCTGTTTCACGATCTCCCCAAATTGCCAAAATTAACGATAGATTTTCAAAACCCTCGTAAGGGATTTTAATTGTGCCGTTAGTAGCAACAACCAACTTGAAGTTTTTGTAAAGTTTCTCAAGTCGATTTAGCACTAGGGCGGGTTCTCCCCCTACAACAGTTATGTAATTTGTTCCCCGAGCTTTTTCTCTTTCTATGAATGCGTCAACTTCTACTTCATCCTTTATTTGTTCGTTTTTGTCTCGGTCTTCTGCAAAAAAATAACATCCTGTACATCGAAGATTACATACGTTAGTAATATCCAATGAAATCGACTTTATAGGAGGTGCTTTTTTCAGGTCGCTGTACAAACGATTTAAAAATGGATCTTGTAAATAATCGAGCAGTGAATTTTGAGAATGATTGTCTAATTGAGCTTGATTTTGAGTTTGAGCTACAGTCATTTTAACTTACCTCTCATTAGTTTCAATGAAATTTTATGGACAATGGACATTAGCTATCAACTTTTTGTTTTAGCAAACCAATCCACTAGCTCGTTAATGTTTTTTACATTAGATATCGCTGTCCTAGGAACCTGAATTTGTAATTCGCGCATAGTTGCAGAAACAATCTCCAAATTATCAAGACTACTAGCTCCATATTCGATTATCGATTTACTAGGGTCAATTTCGACGTCTTCAAGACCATCTACATTAAGTTTGAGGTTCTTGACTATAGTGTTCATTATTTTTTCTCGTTCCATGTTAGACTATGCTTTGGATAGAAATAGGTAGGGTAATAACTATACAAAATAGTTATTTTCTATAGCACTAATAATATTGGGTTGAGCAAAGCAAATATTATGCATTAGATCCTCTCGAGATACAGCTTCTTGAAAAGCTTGACGCCTCGATAAAGATAATGTATCTTTTATCATTCTCACGACATACATAGGTTTTTCTGCTATCTGTCGCGCAATGTCTATAGCTACATCCATTACTTGCTCATCTGGAACTATATAGTTGAATAAACCTTTATATTTAAGTTCTCTACCTTTGTAGAGTTTTGCAGTAAAAATCATTTCACTTGCAAAATGATGACCTACTAATGCTGGCAATAGAGATATAGTTCCCATTCCCGGTGTAAAACCCATATTTGTAAAATTTACACCATATCGGCTACTTTCTGCTGCCACTAAAATATCACAGTAAAGTGCTAGTATTAGTCCCCCTCCTACTGCGTGCCCTTGAAGCGCTCCAATAATCGGCACAGGAAAGCTTAGAATCTTACTTGGCAGTAAAAGATCTTTCACTTCTGCCTTATCACTGGCCATCTCTTTAAGCATATCCAAGGTCGCTCCAGCACAGAAAACATTTTTACGACCACTGATTATTAATACTTTGATTGTAGTACTTTTACTAATATTAGTAAGCTCATTTAATAATTCATCACAAAGATCTTTGCTTAGCCTATTTTCTTGTTTTGGATCATCAATTTTTAGATGTATAATACCTTTCTCAAGGTCTGTAACAAAAATTTTAGGCATGACTTCTTCCCTTATACTTTTGAAACCAAAATGGAGTAAATCCTTTATTGAAAGCTTTTATACTCGCTAATACATCAGGCTGTTCTAACCAAGAAGTTAGTTTATTGAGAGCTATTTCTGTTTGTTGTTGTAAAACTTGAGCATCTAACTGAACAAAATACTTTTTGCTCTGAATTATGGCTGGTAAATAAGAGTGAAACAGCCGCTGTAGTTGTCGGTTTAGGGTATGAGTCATGCCATCAGTAGCAACTTCATCTACTAATCCGAGTTCTTTCGCTTCTACAGTGTTAATTCCTCGAGTGCTCAAGGCCATGTAATTAACTTGAGCTGAGGTCAGACGACGTAAGAGAAATGGTGCAATTAGAGCAGGTATCATTCCTAAAATGACCTCTGGCAGCATAAACACGACATTCTCGGTAGCCAATACCAGATCACAGGCTGCTACAAGACCAACGCCACCACCTGTTACATTTCCTTCGACGCAAGCGATGACTGGACGATCAGTACTACGAATGAGAGTCAAGCAATCCACAAACATTCTGAAAAATTCTGGGTCGGCTTTACTTTCTGAGAAAGTAGAAAGCCATTCTATGTCTATTCCTTTGCAAAAATCAGAGCCTTCGGCTGAGATAGTAATGACGCGACAAGATTCATCGCCAATTACCTCTTGAAGTGAGTGACTCAATTGTTCCATCACGTTAGGATTAAGGACGTTACCTTTTTGTGGTGCTGCTAATTTAATCCAAGCAACACCCAGATCTGTTTCAAAGTGTACAGTTTTTAACATCAGCTCCATTCATACTCTCTATAGAAATCTTCCACTTGCTTGAGTACTAAAAAACCTTGGTTCTCATAAAGTTTTTCGTAACTTTCAGACAAATTACGCTCCGGTTTATATGTAGAAGTGTTAATATATTTTTCACGTGTCAGCTCATTTATTTCATATTCCTCCACTGACAAACGTATGCGCTGATTAAGATGTTGGTTTATATTGAGCGAACAAATTTTTTCGCGAGCCGTTGAACCAATAAGGCCGCTATAAAATTCTCCTTGACAACCTCCTCCATAAGCAAATAGAGAAATTCTATCTTTTGGTTGTAGATCTGAGGCGTAGTTAAGCAAACTCAGCAGCCCAATGAAAGTAGAGGAGCCATAAGAACTGCCAATTACTTGAGCAAAATGCAAACTTTCTGCTACTTTTTCTTCAAATTTTGATTTAGCTGTTACTTTGTCTACTGTGTGTAATCTGTTCAACATAGTCCGATGAGCCTGAAAAGTCATTCCAGGAAAAGGGGCATGATAAATATGCTTTTTAAAATCCGCTTCATAATTCACAGGATTATTGCCATTAAGTTGTATATAATGAGAATATGCCCCTTCTAATGCATCCATATAAGAATAAAAACTCATTTCAGTTGTAACTACCTCTACTCGAGAATTGGGACGAAGGTTATCAGAAATTTCATTTGTCCAATAACCGGCTTTACCAAGTTCTAGTTCCAAGATCTGGGGATTGTTGCTAACGAGCATAGCTACAGCGCTGCCACCAGAGATCGCCTCATATTTATTATCAATTTGGGTACTACTGAAGTCGGTGCTAATTACCAAGGCTTTTTTCCCTGGTCGTATGCCAGAAGCGACCCAGAATGCTGCCATTTTTAAAGCCGCTGTGCCACCATAACAAGCGTGTTTAATCTCAAAGTTGCGGCAATTATGGCTCAAATTGCAGAAGCGATGTACCCAAGTTGATATGGGTTTACCCATATCAACTGCTGATTCAGTTCCAACAATGAGCAATTCAATATCTTCTAGGTCTTGTGATAATAGCAACTTTTTTGCAGCATTTACGGCTAGGGTGATAGCATCTTCGTAGACTGGATAAACTGATCGAGCTTTGCACATTAAGTTTTCAGCTACGTACCTAGAGTCCAGGCCTCTTACTTGAGCTAGTTCAGCAATATCAAGGTAAAAACGACCTGCATATAGATTAATTTTTTCAATTCCTACAGGCATAACTAATCCTATTTTTAATAGTACCTAATCTCAGATGGAGTCAGCCAGCACGATTTACGTTGAAAAGGATATGTGGGTAGCTCGGCTCGGCGTCGCAGGTAGTCCTGGTCAAATCCAGACCAATTCACTTCTTTCCCAGCCACATATATTGTTGCTAAGCTTTCTAAGAGAGATTTCCAGTCTTCCTCACCTTTTTTTAATGAAGCCAACCAAGTACCAGATCCCTTTGGAAAACATCGTTTACCCATATTAATTAAGGTATCTTGCGGACCAACTTCTAAAAATATTTCATACCCAGCTTGAGCCAATGTCTGCATTCCACTATAAAACAACACTGGCTCTCGAAGCTGACGGCACCAGTAAGTTGCATCTAATATTTTGCCTGATTCTACAATTTGCCCTGTACGAGAGGAAATTAGAGGTAGGTGAGTTGCTCTAAACTTAATCTGACTTACTGTTTGTCCAAAGGTATCGAGAATAGGTTCTACTAAGGGTGAGTGGAAAGCGTGAGGTATATTGAGAGGACGACTGATTATACACTCAGATTCCAAGCAATCTAAGATCGTCTCTACCGCTGCACTGTATCCGGAAATTACAGTTTGGTTGGAACCATTGATAGCGGCAATGGAAACAGAATCTTGAAGGAAAGCATACTCTTTGCCTCTGGAACAAATTGCCTCTTTCACTTTTGTTTCTTCTGCAAAGATTGCCACCATTTTTCCATCTGATGGCATGTTTGCCATCAATCTTCCTGGTTGAGTACTTAGAAAAAGACCATCTTCAAGACTAAATATGCCAGCAATACAGGCGGCTACATATTCTCCTGCACTATGACCCATAACTGCATCCGGTTCTATTCCCCATGATTGCCATAATTTCACCAACGCATACTCTAGTGCAAAGAGAGCGGGTTGAGCTAGTTGAGTTTGGTGAATTGCAGCAGATTCTCTAGCTGTACCATACAGAACTGAGAGAAGAGATAGTTGTAAATATGGACGTAGCAGTTCATCGCATTGCTCTAGAGTTTCTCGAAATAAAGGCTGGGTATCGTACAGTTGGCGTCCCATACCTACATACTGAGAACCTTGACCACTAAAAAGAAAAACAACTTTCGGATGTTCCCGATTTAGGCGTTGACCACTAAAGATTTCGGCAGTCTTTTTGCCTGCACTGAATGCGTCCATCTGCTGACTTAGAGTATCAAGGGAGTTAGCTCTAATAGCTAGACGGTAGTCAAAATGTGATCGACCAGTATTAGCTGTGAAACAAATATCTGGAAGTGATTCTGTAGTTTGAGTAATCAGATAAGTTTTGTAACGACCCGCTAGTTCCTTTAAGGCTTGTTGATTTTTTGCAGAGAGAGTCAAAATATGCCAGAGGCGCTCAAATTTGGAGACACTAGGAATGATAGCTTCAGTATTTTTTAAGTTATCGTTCATCATCACTAGCTTTTCTTGTGGTGCCTCTAGAATCATATGGACGTTTGTTCCACCAAAGTCAAATGAATTGACTCCAATGTAACGAGGTCTAATTAATGATGGGCATTCGAGAGTAGGTACTTCAAATTTTGTGGAAATGCCTTCTATCAAATCTCTACAAGCAATTTGCAGATTAGTTCGTTTAGAATTTGGATGAGGAGGAATCTCCCCATGCTGCAAAGATAGCACTGCTTTGATTAAAGCCGCTATCCCGCTTGCAGCTTCTAAGTTACCAATGTTGGTTTTAACCGAACCAATAGCACAAGGATTTTTTGGTGTTCGTCCTTCTCCAAAAACAGCTTCTATAGCCTGTATTTCAAGCAGGTCAAGCAAGTGGATATCAGCGCCACTAACTTCAACATAGTTAATTTGATTTGGTGACACCGAAGCCAAGTCATATGCTCTACGAATTACAGCTTGTTGTGCGAGTTTATTAGAGGTTTTCAAATCTGCGCATTGACCATTGTGGTTCACCGCTGAGCCTTTCACTACTGCTAGGATACGATCTCCATCTCTACGAGCATCGCAAAGACGTTTGAGTATAACTACACCACATCCTTCTCCTCGTCCATAACTATCTGCTGAGTCATCAAATCTTCTGTAATGTAGCTTTGGTGATATTATGAGATTCACTCCACCTAATAGAGCTAAGTTTGACTCTCCAGTTCTCAGGCTTTGGCAAGCCATGTGAGCAGCAACTAGGGAGGATGAGCAACCTGTGTTCACAGCTATGCTCGGTCCTCGCAAATCAAAGAAATAAGAAAGGCGGTTAGCAGCTATGCTATGAGCAATTCCAGTACCAGCACGAGTGGGAGGATCACTAAGAGACTCATAATAGTCGTTGCTAGAAATTCCTACAAAAACTGAGGTTTGACTGCTTCCTAATTGATTACAAGACAAGCCAGCTTTTTCCAAAGCTTCCCAGGTCACTTCTAACAGAAGTCGCTGTTGTGGATCCATTGCAGCGGCCTCGCTATATGAGATACCGAAAAAAGCTGGATCGAACTTGTCTATATCCTCTAAAAAACCCCCATAATAAATATTCGTATTGTCATAATTTTTTAAATTTCGGTCGTACCATACACCAAGATTCCATCGTTTAGGTGGTACCTCTGAAATTACATCCACTCCATTCTGCAATAAACGCCAAAACTTGTCTAAACTAGTAGCTCCTCCTGGAAATCGGCATCCCATACCAATAATGGCGATAGGTTCTTTGCAAGTATACTCTATTGCTGCCTCTGAATTTAAACCTAAATAAGTTTTAGCTGGTGTTATTTCCTGCAAAGCTTGTTCGCTTTTAGACGAGAGGTTCAACAACTGCTTAGAACTCTCGACTTTCGCTATAGTTGTTATCAGCGTTGGTGCTTCTTCGAGAATAACATGAACGTTGGTGCCCCCGAAACCAAAGGAACTGACACCGGCCAACCGTCGCTCCTTTCCTCGAAGCCAAGGCTGCCTCTCAAGGGGAATAGACAAGGGGGTACCTTCTAGAGAAATATGTGGGTTCAGTTTTTTCAGATGCAAGTGAGGTGGAATCTTTTCATGATGTAAGGCAAGCACTACCTTGATTAAACCAGCAATACCTGCAGCAGCTTCCAAATGACCAATATTGGTCTTAACTGAGCTAATCCAACAAGGTTTGTTTGATAAACGGCCCTGCATCAACACTTCTTTTAAAGAATTAACCTCAATGGGATCTCCCAAGGCTGTGCCGGTTCCGTGAGCTTCTACATAACTAATCTGTGCTGGTACTACTTTGGCATTTTCTAAAGCCTGACGGATAACTGATTGCTGAGCAAGTCTATTGGGCGCAGTGAGTCCATTACTGCGGCCATCTTGATTAATTGCCGAGCCAGCAATCAAGGCTAAAATATTATCTCCATCTTTTAGAGCATCATGGAGTGGCTTGAGAAATACTATACCACAGCCTTCCCCCCTTACATAACCATCTGCACTGGCATCAAAAGTCTTGCAACGACCATCAGCAGCCATCATGCAGGACTGGGAAAAAGCGATGGTCAGTTCAGGAGTCAGAATTAAATTCACACCACCAGCTATAGCCAACTTGCATTCTCCATAGCGCAAACTTTGGCATGCCTGATGAACCGCTACCAGGGATGAGGAGCAGGCTGTATCTACAGCCACGCTAGGTCCACGTAAATTAAGCCAATAGGACAGGCTGTTGGCTGCAATACTCTTAGTATGAGCAGAATTTTTTAACTGTAACGGCAAATAATCATGGGTACTGGTACCAATAAAAACTCCAGTATCAGTGTTTGCTAATTGTTTCAATGTCTGTCCGGCATTCTCTATAGCCTCCCTAGCCACCATCAGTAGCAGTCGCTGCTGGAGATCTATACTCTCCGCTTCCTGGTGTGAAATGCCGAAAAATTCTGGCTCAAATTGCTCTACTTCCTCGAGAAAGCCTCCCCAGCGAGTGTTCATTTTACCCGGTGTGCCTGGCGTAGGTTCATAGAAAGTATTGACATCCCAGCGTGATGGTGGCACCTCCTTAATAACATCTATACCATCGTGTAACAGATGCCAAAAGGCATTCAAATTTGGGGAACCGGGAAAACGGCAACCCATACCAATGATTGCGATTGCAGAGCATGAGTTGTTCGTATCATTTGTCCAAGTTGCAATCTTACTCCCAACATCAATCTTAGGACTTGCACTATCAGGGTTTAGCTTCTCCGCTAAATACTGAGCTAAGGCTTCAATAGAAGGGTAATCATATCCTAGAGTGACAGAGAGCTTGAATCCCAACAAATCCCCTAGTTCACCTGAAAGACTTACTAGCTGTAGCGAATCCAAACCATAATGAGCCCACGGTTCCCTAATATCTATATCTTGGGGAGCGATATTTGTCTGTTGGGAAATCTTACCTACTAACCAAGCTCGGATTGTTTCTATTGTTTGAGGCTTGTGCTGCAAAGATTGCTGCTCAGAATTGTCCTGCTTTGAAAATATATGAAGTTCACTATCTAAAGTATGCTGTCGCCACTCACCTACTGTTTCCAAACTTCCTGACAGAAACTTAGCCTTACAAGCACGGCGCTGAACTTTACCACTAGAGGTCTTCGGGAGACTAGCAGTTTTGAGCAACAACACAGCATAAACTTGTAGCCCTTGCTGCTCTGACACTGCTTTACGAATAGCACCAATTACTTGATTGACATTCAGCTTTCGTAGGTAAATTCGTTCTACTTCTTGTACAACAACCAGCCGTTCTTCTCTGTTTACTTCAACAGCAAAAGCTGCTCCACAACCGGGTCGTAATGCAGCATGACTTTCCTGCACTGTCATTTCAATATCCTGAGGATAATAGTTGTTTCCGCGAATGATAATTACGTCTTTAAGACGCCCTGTAACGAATAGCTCACCATTAAGCAAAAATCCTAAGTCTCCTGTGCGTAAAAATGGTCCTTCACCAGTGTCAGCTAGATAAGCCCGAAAGGTTTGCTCAGTCTCTTTTGTACGCTTCCAATAGCCTTTGGTAACGGAGGAACCTAATATCCATATCTCTCCTACTTCGTCAGATGCACAAGCTGTTAACGATTCAGGATTAACAATTGCTATCTTTGTATCCATCTGAGGACGTCCACATCCGACCAGGATATGGCTGTGTTCATCGGTCTTAGCTTCTACTACCCAATTCTGTTGCAGCGCATCTGTCTGAATTCTGTAGAAAGTAGGCACTTCCTGACTCCGCAATGCAGTAACTGCCAGAGTAGCTTCAGCTAGCCCATAACCTGGACAGAAAGTTTCTAGTTTAAAACCACAAGGTTTAAACACCTCTGCAAAACGCTTTAGAGTCTCTGCTCTGACGGGTTCGGCACCGTTTACAGTCACATGCCAACTACTTAAATCAAGATTAATCAGTTGTTCTGGAGCTATTTTACGCACGCAAAGATCGTACGCAAAATTAGGAGCACCACTATGAGTACCTTTGTATCGCGAAATCGCCTCAAGCCAGTGAATTGGTCGCTGAATAAAGAATGCGGGTGCCATTATGTAACAAGGGAACCCCGTATATAAGGGTTGAAGTATTCCATAAATGAGACCCATATCATGAAAAGTAGGAAGCCATGTAACCAAGACACTCTCTGAAGTGCAATTCCATAACAGCTGCATGCACTCTGAGTTGTCCATTAGGTTGCTATGCCTTACCATCACCCCTTTTGGAGTTCCTGTAGAACCTGAAGTATACTGCATAAAAGCTAAAGCGTTCCCACACAAATCTGGTTCCTGCCAATCTAGAATCCGGTCGTTGGCTATATCATCAGTAGTAAGAAGGCAAAAAGGGGTTACTTTTGTCTCTTGAACCAGTGATTCTTTGATATTGCTCAACAGTGAAGTTGTGGTGAGCACTGCTGCTGCCTCAGCATCTGAAGCGATCACTTGCCACCTTAACATCTTCTGGTTACCCTGGGGTGGAGAAACGGGAACAGCCACTACTCCTGCATATAAACATCCAAAAAACGCGGCAATGAATTCGAGACCTGGAGGATACAGTAGCAAGGTTCGTTGTCCAGTGAAACCCCGAGCCTGTAATTGAGTTGCGATTGTTCGAGCCTGAGCATCTAATTCTTCGTAAGTCAGGCTATGTGCCTCTACTTCCCCATCCTGCAAAAATGTAAAAGCTTTTCGTTTTGCTTGATATACCGCCCTATGGCGCAAAATATTTACAAAGGTCGAAAAATTCTCTTTAGATTCTTGCTGTTTGTCTAAACCAATCGTCATTCAAAGCTCCCAAGGTACTCTTAGCTTATGATGCAGACTTCTAACGTGCGAGGTTTTAGGGCAGGAAACACATCCAAATCTTTTACAAACAATAGCTTTTTGCAATTCAACAAGAGTCACTTTGACTCGGGGGGAGTGAGAGGAGGATTTGGGGTAGCTGTACCTAGCTGTAAATTGTCGTTTTCCTGCTGTAGTAAATCATACTTCTGGAATAAGTTTTGGAGGATTAGGATAACCCTGTCTTGCTGCAACTCTTCTTCTTCCTTGAATAAATCTCGGAAAGTCGGTTCAAGAAGACTTTTAATGGGTTGTAATATCACACGCCAAAACTCCTGCTGTTCTTTAAGCAAGGAGATATAGGTATCATAACTGTGGGGAAAAGGAATGCCTCCTAAGAATTCTAAGGCACCACCAAATGATAAAGAGACACGCTGTGCTCCCAATCCAACGACCGTTTGCACATCTCCTAATGATGCATAGTTCCCTAGGAAATAGTTTCCAATCCGTAAGCCTCCAGGAAACAAAACATTTAAAGGAAACGGAGGTGGCATAGGTATTTGAGGAGCCGTGTCTAGAAAGTTTTCCACACGATAGCTCATGTCCAAACCTATCCTCTTATTGTAGTATTCTGCAAAATCTTTATTGCCAACTTTTGCTCCTCCAAAAGTATAGACTTTTATGACCGTGTGAGTAGAATCTTTTTGAGAATCAAATTCTTGTCTTAGAGCTAGAGCGCAAAGGTTGGCTAATGCTCCTCCTAAGCTATGGCCTACAACGTAAAGCTCTACTGGAGTAAACGATCTTTTTTCTGCCCCTAATATGACTTCTTGCTCATAGTCTAAAATGTTCTTGACATCGTCATTATTACCAATTTCTCCATCTTCAACTGCACTCGCAATGAGCTCTTTTATTTTCTGCTCAAAGTCACCTCCCATGACAATTGCTCCAGCATCGGCTATAGCTACTGCACAAGCAAATTGCTTCAGAGGAGTTAACTGGGATAAATTCTGGAAATCTATAGGTTTTAGTGTACCCGTTAAGGTTTTAAAGAAGATTTTTATTTCTGCTGAGACTGATTCAAATGCTAGGAAAAAACCTCGACAGACTTTAATGCCTTGATTGATCATCGAACCGTAATTGATAAAGCTCCAATCTACATCAGCAGAGGCATTTGTTAGGTCTACAGTACCTTGGCTGGTAAGAATGGAACCTCGAAAAACTACAGCGTATTGCTGAGGATGTGCTGCTCTTCTGAGGATAAATCCTCGGATACTTGTTGTAGGATTATTAAACTCGTGAACTAACTTCCATTCTCTGTATATTGAGTTATAGAGGCTTTTTATGTCAGATTCTTCTTGCCCTTCATCAATATATCGAAAAAGGTCATATGAGCGCTTGCAGAAGTTACACATTAAGATAGCTTCGTCATAGCTAAATCCTGGGCGAATTCTTGGACTGATCGGCATTTTCTGTCTCCTAAAATTATCAAAAATAAATATATAATTTGTGGTTTTTAATTTTTCCCCTTTATACTAGTTTTTACTAAAAATACATTGCAGCCAATTAAGAGATGCTCATTCTATAATTCATTTTAAGTTGATTTGACATCTCGTTGTTTTGCTTAACGAGGCTTGCACTTAACTCTTAATCCTGCTTTTATAACAAACTCTGACCTTCTACATTTTTACAAATTATACAAATTGGTGGCTTTATCTTGGTAAATCTACTTAAACGACATTACATATGCAACTGAAGTCGCGGACAAGTACTAAGACTTTGTATTGGGAATATCCTGCTTGTCTTAAAGAAAGTAAAAATTAGGCAGAACAAGTCATAGATGAGTGTATTACTGAACAAACGTCTTCAAATCAAAGAGCAAACTTTCTAGAACAGAGTGAGGAAATCTCTAAAAGATTGTACAAAGACACTTTGTCTGTAAGGCTAAACAATTCTTGCAAGAATTGAAGAAATAATACAAAGTCAAATGCGGAAGAATATAACCCTAGCAGTGCGCGCTTTCTTAAACTAGACATTTGCAGTTAGAACAACAGAATATCAACGACAACTCAAAAGTATCTTGGACGAATCAAAAAAAAGAAAGTGCCTATCTGTGTTCGTTAATCAGTCTACGGGCACCTCGACAGTGTAGGTGTCCAGTCTGAAAAGATGAATAAATTAACTAAATTGGTTTTGAGTCAGTTGAACCTGCTACTAATTAGGTTGACTACCGAGTACTAAGATGTCACTCGTCCCAGTGAAAGCAGTAAGATATACCTTAAGCTTTTATCCATGACTGTGCCTTTATTAGCAACTTATTATCTAGTCTTAATCAGCATAACATAAGAATAATTATTTTTCAAAGCAAGAAAAATACGTAGTTTCTTAAAGACTAAAAAGTAGGAAAAGTAAGAAAAGTAGGAAAAGTAAGAAAAGTAAGAAAAGTAGGAAATTTAATCTAGTTCCAAGGTGTCGATTAACAAATTCAATAGGCTCTTGTGCAGTTTTGGTGAAAAAGGTGGAGGGGGCACAAGAGGTGAGTAGAAGATCTGAGGTGGCAGCACTAAAGGTATTGGAAAGGAATAGTTGCAAGCGAGTAGGACTTTTGTAATGAAATGAATGGCAGTGAAATCATATAAATATCCTGCTGTGGCCTAAAGAGGTTGAGTGGCGATTGCGCAATTAAGCGAGTGTTTTAGAGAGCGATCGTTGATGAAGAAAGCAGGAAACGACGTGCAAGCATAGCGCTCACACCCACACAAGCCACACTAAAAGCCCTTAGAGCACAAGAGTTTGAGGGAT
>JAJPJF010000314.1 GCA_021324415.1 Nostocales cyanobacterium Centralia_MAG_434 | reverse complement strand
GGTTTGAGCCGTATACTATCGCGATCGCAGATTTTCTCACGGAGCTTGATACTCAAGCGCCCCTGACGCTTTCAGTGGAAGGAGTCTGGGGGATCGGCAAGTCTTCGTTTATGAAGCAATTGCAGAAAAAACTTGAAACGAGGTCAGTGGAAAAGGCTCACGAGCGATTAAAAAATCAGCACCAAAAGTGTATAGAAAATGTACAAAAGTATGGCGACAGATTATGGGAGGACCTATGGAGATTACGGAGAAACGCGATATCTAATAAACAAAACTAGTTAAGAAAATTCGGATATATTCTGATTGCAATTCCTGTTTTTATTTTATTTGTGCTGATCAATGGACTAATTAATTTTTCTAAATATGTGTGGCTTACAATGCGTATTTGGTTTACACACAAACCCAAAGTGATCTGGTTCAACGCCTGGAGGCATGATAAAGCCGACGCACTTTGGGCAGCATTTGCACTGAGCTTTTTAGAAGAAATTTCTAAACAACGTCATCGCTTGGATATTTTACCTTTATTAGGTTATATTAAACTGTTTCTCCTGCGATTTGAAAAAAAGGGCTTACCGGATCTCTTTCGAGCCATTTTCCAGATAGTCCTAAGCATTGTTGCAAGTGCTCTGATAGCACTGTTTTCTTTGTTTCTCTTTTTCCCACATCTAAAGCAACCTCCCCTGATCCGTCAGTTGGGTGAATACATCACTAAAAACGTGACAGTACCAGAACAATCGGCAGATTTCAGTAGCAAAGAAAGTAAGACTGGAAATAGTACTGTTCAACAGCAGAATCAACAAACAGCAACTAAGTCATCACCTTCTCAAACAAGCAAATCAATCCGTCAATCAGCTACATTAAACTCTAACAAACAAGGAGTTTCTGCTCAGGGAAATGGTAAAGAAAATAAAGATTGGCTAGATCAGATCATCCCTTGGATCATAAAAAATTTACTGGCCGGGGCTGCTAGCGGATCGGCGGGTCTATCGATTTTATATATCTGGCAGCGACTTCATAAAGCTGTAGGAGGTCCCAAAAAAGATTTAACTGAATATCTCAAAGCACCGAATTACGATAAACAGATACCTTTCATTGAGCAGTTCCACAAAGACTTTAAGAAAATTGTGAATGCCTATGCAGGTAAAGGTAATAAGGTATACGTCTTCATCGACGATCTTGACCGTTGTGAAGTGCCGAAATCGGCTGAACTGATGCAGGCAATTAATCTGATGATTTCCAATGATCCTCAGCTGATCTTCATTCTAGGGATGGATCGGGAAAAAATAGCAGCAGGCCTGGCGGTGAAATATAAGGAGGTAATTCCTTATCTTTACTCTAGTGTTCAAGACAATACGCACACTGGGATTAGTCAAACTTCGTTGAGGGGAGTCGAGTATGGTTATACTTTCATCGAAAAGTTTGTGCAGTTGCCGTTTCAAATACCGGAACTTTCCGATTCGCAGTTTAAAGTATTTTTGTCTAAACTCTCAAGTCCAGAACTGCCCAAAGATAGCTGGTGGCAGCCTATCTGGAATTTCTTTGAGAAGCCCATTTACAACAATGCTCAAAGATTTCTTGGGTGGATTGAAAGCTTCATATCCGAGTCTCAACATAAAACCGGATCAGACGAAACCAAACCCTCAGAAAGCCCACAGCGTCCTGAAACCACTCAACAGATTCAGCAGCGTTTAGAAAAAATTAAGGTAAAAACGGGTTCTGATTCAAAGGACGTTCATGATATTCTGAGCATGGTTGCGCCAGTATTAGACTGGAACCCCCGTCGCCTGAAGCAGTTTCTCAACCTATTTCGCTTAAGAGCCTATATTGCCAGTGCAACGGGACTTTTTTATGGGACTGAAGATGTTCCAGCTTTAACGTTTGAACAGCTGGGCAAGTTTACGGCGATTGGGTTGAAGTACCCTCTATTGATCGCGGACTTGAAAAAGGACAATCGGCTACTTGCCATGTTGTACAAGAGCGTTTATGACAACACAACGATTAATTGGTACAGCGAGACCGAACTCCTGAAATTACTTTACTATAAGGCTACCGAGTATCCAGAATACAGTCTTGAAAAGGTCAATGTTAAGCAACTGCTCCAGATTTCTCCCTCTTTTTCTCCTCCTTCCCCAGTCTTGCCTGTGTGGTGGCAGGAAATCGACAATGAAACAAGTCCAGATGGTAAGCTTATAGCTGCTATTGAAAAAGACGATACTGTTCGTTTATGGGATACATCCGGTGATTTAGTAGCTGTTCTTAAAGGTCATCAAGGTAGAGTCACAAGCGTAAAATTTAGTCCAGATGCTCAGCTTATAGCTACTGGTGGAGAAGACGCTACTGTTCGTTTATGGGATACATCCGGTAATTTAGTAGATATTCATAATGGTCGTCAAGGTAGAGTCACGAGCGTAAAATTTAGTCCAGATGGTAAGCTTATAGCTACTAGTGGAGAAGACGGTGCTCTTCGTTTATTGGGTATAAAGGATAGGCGAGTAGCATTTGTTAATGAATTTCATCGAGGTAGAGTCACGAGCATAGAATTTAGTCCAGATGGTGAGTATCTAGCTGCTGGTGGAGAAGATGGTACTGTTCGTTTAGTCGATACAAATTTTAAGCGAGTACAAGTTGTTCTTAAAGGTCATCAAGGTAGAGTCACGAGCGTAAAATTTGATCCACATGGTTGGCTTATAGCTAGGGTGTTGACTTTGAGCACCATTAGGTGATATTTCTTCAGACAGATTATATACCTGAAAGTGCTGAATAGAGGTTGACTGCGAATGAAGGAATATAAAAGCC
>JAJPJF010000478.1 GCA_021324415.1 Nostocales cyanobacterium Centralia_MAG_434 | reverse complement strand
GCTACCGTTGGTAGCAGCACCATTTTGCTCTGTTGTTTGGACGTTGCTTTGAGATTGGTTAGAACCTGCAAAAGCAGCAGTAGGAGCAACCATCAATCCAGCAGCTAACAAACCGAAAACAAGAGACTTCTTGAACATTTTCTTAGACCTTAATAGTTGTGTGTGTAAATAATGTGTGTGTATAGAACTGGCGTTGCTTAGTCAGGGAAAATTGTACTAACCAATGCCCGCAACGCCCAGTGACTTGACTAACTACAGAGTATTACCAAGAGCCGTGGATATTTTTACGAATACCTGTTACTTGATTTTGGCGGTTTACAGTATTGCTGGTTTGAGCATTAGTAGAACCGTTATCAGCAGCACCATTTTGACCTGTAACCTGAGTAGAGGTTTGATCCTGAGTGGTAGAACCAGTATGAGAACCACCATAAGGAACGCGTGCACGGCTTCTGATTTGGCTAACTTGCTTTTGAACGTTGACGCTGTTAGACTCTTGAGCATTGGTGCTACCGTTGGTAGCAGCACCATTTTGCTCTGTGCTTTGTACATTGCCTTGAGATTGGCTGGAGCCTGCAAATGCAGCGGTAGGAGCAATCATCAATCCAGCAGCTAACAAGCCCAAAGCCAAAGATTTGTTGAACATTTGTATTAGACCTCAATACTCAATAATTTGTGTGTTGTTTAAGCACTGCTGATAGCTTTTAAGCAAGTGCAATAAAGCTGTGTTTCTGTAAGGCTTAACACCTTAACACTCTGTTCTCAACGAAATTTTATCGAGTGTGTTTCTGGTGTTCTGTAAGAGAGCTTCAAGGTCGAGTTGCATGATTCCGGATTCTGTTAAAAGAAAGATTTTTGAGAACTGGAAAAACGCGTGTTTGCTTTACCTTGGTTACCTCATATAGCAGTCCAACTCAAGTGGATTTGCTGTAGAGATAGACTTGACCCTTACACTTAATAGTTTTAACCAAAGTTCTTGGGTGTGTCAAGACTTGGTCTAAATTTTTTTAGCTAAAATTTTTTGGGCACAAGTTTTTTTTGGTGCTAGGATCTACGGCGAGAGATTAAACAAAAGTGCTGTAGATGTGAAAAACAAGGCAAAACCAACAATAGCTTCTCTACGTGAAAAAGCAGGACTGACCCAGCTTGAGCTATCACGTCTTGTAGGTGTGACAGAAAACACCATCCAAAACTGGGAAAGTGGAAGAACTGGAACAGACTATATTGAAAGAATCATTAGGTTTTGCAAGGCTCTCAATTGTCAAGTAGAAGACCTAATTGAGTACGAGAGTGAGTCACTCGACGACGAACTAGCAACCAAACCCAGTTCTTTAAGCGAGATTCAGAATCTGTTGGGGACAAATGAGACTTCCTCAACAACCAAACCTAACGACTCTCAATCAACTGCTAAAGATGTTCGTAAAAAAGTAAAAAGTAAAAGATAAGTTGTCACGCTTAAAAGCTGTACTCTTATTTTGTGAAACTGTTGACCAGTAACAGTGATCTGTTAACTGTCAACAATTACAATGAGTACTTAGGTAATTTCAAAGCGTACTTGTTGCCATAGAGTATCCACAGTAACAAATTGATAACCTAGTTCCAAGAGTTGTGGAATCAGAGTTTGTGTAGTGACAGCAACATCTTGTCCCCCATGAGTACCATCATGCAAAACAATCAGTGAGCCGCCCCGGACTTGCTTTAATACTCGCTGCACTACAGTATAAGTTCCTGGTAGCGCCCAGTCTTCTGGTACAACACTCCACATAACTGGTCTGTAACTCCACTGCCGTAACAATTTCAGTGTTTCAGGTGTAAATAACCCATTAGGTGGTCGGACATCACGTACTTGTTCTGGTTGCAGCTGGCAAGCATTGTAGATCGCAGTTAAGGTTTTTTCTAAGCTATGTTGAAGTTCCCATGGAGAGAGCATAGGGAAGTTTTGATGATCATACCCATGCAAGCCGATCCAGTGTCCACGACTATAAACCTCTTTAGCTATTTCTGGTGAGCGATTGACACAAGCACCTAGCCAAAAAAAACTAGCTTTAATCTTGTAACGGTCTAGAACTTCTAACAATTGCCGTGTATACAGGGGATGAGGACCATCATCAAATGTAAGCGCGACCATCTTTGAATTGTGATCCCCACACCAAAGACAATTAGGAAAAGCTGGTTTGAGAATTTGGTAAAAAATTGGGAACAAAGGTGCTAGCTGCATTGTTAGGAGTTAGGGAGTGGGGAGTGGGGAGTGGGGTGTAGGGAGTGGGAAGTGGGGTGTAGGGTGTAGGGTGTAGGGTGTAGGGTGTAGGATAGAGTGTTTTGTTTCCCTGTCCTTGTCCTCCTTGTCCTCCTTGTCCTCCTTGTCCTCTTCTCCTCTGCCCCATGCCTATTACTTCGCAAAGGTTATATAGTTTATCACTAAATGCTTATCTGGTAATTACCTATGATGGGTAATTTTCCCAATTGCTGTTATGCGCAATACTGAAAAAAGCTTGCTCTGTTTGCCAAAATCGTATGGATCGACTGGAGGAACAGCTACGTCGCTTAGTTGAAGAAGCCTGTAGTTACCCACTTGGGAGTTCTTTACGTCAGAAACTGCTTACACAGATCATTCGCTTGACTGCTAGCAAACTTTGGCGTGAAAACACCCCTTACTATCAGGATGCATTGCAACAAACTTGGTTGTATTTTTGCCACAACGTTTGTGGGGCATACGATCCCACACGTGGTTCCGTGATTACTTGGCTAAATTCTTACCTCCGATGGAGACTGCACGACTATCAAAGCAACTCAACTCTTTCCCAGTCTGTTTTAGCTAAAGGAACAGATCAAATTGACCAGATTGCTCAACTGGTTGCACCTCCTGACATTCCTCCTATCTTAGAAAACGTGAGGTTATGGGCAGAAGCAGACTCTGATCGAGAACTGCGTTGCACCTATATTCAAGGACGTCCAGACGTGAATTGCCAGGTATTGATCTTAAAACGTTTACCACCTGAAGTGAACTGGAAAGAATTGTCTATAGAGTTTGGCTTGCCAGTTTCTACACTTAGCAGCTTTTATCAACGTCAATGTCTTCCTCGCTTACGTAAATTTGCTGAAAAAGAAGGCTACTTGTAAATCATTATTTTATCTATCCTCCTTGTCCTCCTTGTCCTCCTTGTCCTCCTTGTCTCCCTCTCTCCCCTCCTAGCCAATCAATATCACCTAGCAGGATAGTCGGGGTAGTTTCTGTTATGGTCTCTGTCGTTACGATAGTCAGGATAGTTACTGTTGTTGTGGTAACTGTCGTTGTGATAGTCAGGGTAGCTGCTATCGTCATGGCGGTAGTCGCAGTCTGAGTACTTGTTACGCAGATCTTGAAGTTTCCTGTAATCTCGTTCAAGAGACCGCTGGTGGCGGCGATGGTCTCGTTCGTTATTATCATTTTCGAGGTTGCGACGATCGCGCTCAATATTTTGGTATGCTTGCTGGTACTTGCGACGACATTCTCGGTCGTAGTCTCTGTCTTTGTCATATAAACTTGAGAGCAATAAAGAGTTACGACTGGTCTGAGAAGAAGAAATTTTTGAGGGAATCTGTCCTTGGTTATATGATTTTACTGCCAGAGCAGTTGCTTCTAGAGACAGAAAAGGAACTGTCATAAGTGGGAAGCTTACCAGGCATATAATCGTCCTAAACATATATTTTTAACCTAAGTTTTATAGGATCAATTGACGTCTAGAACTTGACGTCTAGAACTGTTTGATCGTTCCAGTTTGCTAATACTAAATGCTCTTTGGTGTCGGAATTGCAGATGATTTGACGCGCAGTGCATGAAATTATGAGGCTCTTTTTGGCGATCTTGTTGCGGAATGTGTTCTGTGTTTTATGAATATATCTATGGCGGCAGTATTCTGTATCTTATTACCTCGGCTAATTAATCCATTCGTAGGAAGTTATTAGTCCTGTAATATGTATATCCTAACTCTATAATTAGAATCATTAAATCCACCGTTATGAATCCCCAACTTTTGAGGCGCATTCTTGTCTCCATACTCTCACTTACTCTTGTGACAGCCTGCGAGTCAATACAAGCCGAGGAACTCAATGTACCCAAAGCACAAATGACTAACGGTGATAGTTATGGAAAGCCAAGTGCTCAAGCCAAAGAACAGATCACTCTTGGTGATAGTTATGGAAAGCTAACTGATCAAGGGCAATCACGTACCTATTACCTCTACACCCCTAAATCTTATAATCCAGACCAACCCATGCCTTTAGTTTTGGTTTTTCATGGGGATGAGGGTAGCGGTCGTTCCATCGCTGATGTCACTCGCTTTAATGATTTAGCAGAGAAAAATGGGTTTATTGTAGTTTATCCAGATGCCATTAATCATACATGGAGCTTTAAAGCTAAACCTAACAAAAAAGTAGATGATGTTTTATTTGTCAATGCTTTAATTAATCATCTTGAACAAGTTCGGAATATTGATCCACAAAGAATCTATGCGACTGGCTTCTCAAAGGGTGCAATTCTTACGCAAGCTCTTGCCTGTAAACTACCTGACAAAATAACAGCGTTTGCATCTGTTGCGGGTGCTCTTTCAGCACGGCTCATACAGAAGTGCCAGCCTCAAAGTCCAGTATCGATGCTGATGATCAATGGTACAAATGATAAAGATGTCCATTATGATGGTGACGACGACCTTAAGCAAAAAGGAGCGCTCGTTTCTGTACCACAAACCGTAAACTTCTGGGAAACTCACAATCAATGTAAATCAGCAACTCCAACCCAAGTGCTTGCGCAAGCGACTTCAAGCGATGGCTTGAAAGTAAAAACAGCTATGTTTTCCGGTTGTATGGGTGGTGCGGAAGTAGTACAACTCTCTGTAGTAGATGGTGGACATTTCTGGCCTGGTGGTACTACTCAAGATCCACAACTCAAGCAAGTGAATAATCAGCTAGGTTTTAACGCAAGTCAGGCGATCTGGGACTTTTTTCAACACCATGGTTCGTCCTCAGAAGTGTCTCGACCGTTACCACCTAGTTCATGAAAATCTTTGCCTACACTTATACTGATCCGTTGATAGAAACAACACCTGCTACGACCAACTGGGGATGGGAGGTAGAGCGGATTTATCAAGATTTGGGTAAGCGATTGCAACTACAACAACTATTAAACGATTGCAAGGCTGAACCACCCAACTATATTCTGATCCGCCGTTTGGAAGAACTAGGGGATACTGTAGAGGAAGTGAGTGATTGCCTTAGCGAACTCCAAGAGATGGGGATAACGCTAATAGCTATTGAGCAGGCTTACAACTCTTCTCAAGACAGTAGCAATCCCCGTGCTGACCTGCTAAAACTGCTATACGAAATTCAGCACCAGCAACACAGTCGTCGCATTCGCAAAGGACATGCACTTAACCGTCTTGAAGCTGCACCTCCACCTGGCAAAGCTCCCTATGGTTATCGTCGGGGTAAAAGCAAATATAGCGTTGACCGTAGTACTTCTCCAGTCGTCAAAGATTTTTTTGAACACTTTCTCCTGTATGGTTCTTTGCGAGGAGCAGTTCGTTACTTAGCAAAAAAATATGGCAAAAAAATTTCAGTGACCACAGGTCGCCGTTGGCTAACCAATCCAGTGTATCGTGGTGACACAGCCTATCACAATGGTGAAATTATTTCCGATACGCATGCTCCTATAATTTCTAGGGAAGAAGCCGCCCAAGTTGATCGACTCTTGCGCCGTAACAGTCGGCTACCAACTCGCACTGCTAGTGCTCCACGTTCTCTAGCAGGATTAGTCGTTTGTAGTGAATGTCAGTCACACACGACAGTCACTCGTGTCACAATGCGCAACAAAGACAAAGAGTATCTTTATTTACGTCCTATTAGCTGCACCCAAGACCCCAAGTGTCATGCTCTTCCTTACCAAAGGGTGCTAGAAAAAACAATTGAAGCAGTGTGCCGTGATCTACCTATTGCCGTTGCAGGAATGAATTTTCCACAGTTAGATGTGGTGAAGAGTAATATTAGTGAAGCGATCGCCCGTCAGCAACAGATACTTGAACAATTACCCGCGCTGCAGGAAAGCGGGATTTTAGATCCAGAGACAGCAAAATTAAGAGCTTACAAACTCCGTACAGAAATATCGACTCTCCAAGCTAAGCTTGCAACTCTTCCACCAGTGAATTTACGTTCTGTTGCCCAAGCTGTGTCCATTCCACAATTTTGGTTAGACTTGTCAGAATCAGAACGACGATTTTACTTTCGAGAATTCATTCGTCAAATTGAGATCATACGTCAAGACATAAATTGGGAAATACGGGTTATTTTTATTTTTTAGGCTTGAATTAGGGAGCGGGGAGTAGAGAAGGGAAGGAGGACAAGGGGGCTAGGAATATAGTGACACAGGACAAAGGATGGCCTTCACGAGTAAATTGTAAAATTTTAATGCTTAAGAAAGAGCTGAGCAGCAAGTAAAATGGTCGTTCCGGAATATGCAAGAAGAGAGCTTTCTTCGAGGTCAGAGAGAAAAACAGTATTGTGTAGTGGACAAACGAATTGATCGGGTATGGATTGTAGGGTTGCTTTTAGCAGCAGCGTTACTTTTTACTATAAATCTGGGTGTATTGCCGCTAAGAGACTGGGATGAAGGTACCGTGGCGCAGGTGGCTCGTGAAATTTGGCGTGCTCCAGTGGGTTCAATGCATTGGCTATACCCAACTTTGGAGGGTGAACCTTATCACAATAAACCACCGTTGATGCACTTGCTGATTGCATGGGCTTACTCTTTAGGTGGTGTGAATGAGTGGACAACACGCTTACCAGGAGCAATGTTAACAGCTACCTCAGTACCTTTGCTGTATTGCATTGCACGAGAAATATTTCGCCAGCGGTGGGCGGCAATTTACAGTGCCTTAATTTATCTAACAATGCTACCAGTGGTGCGTCATGGACGCTTAGCAATGTTAGATGGGGCAGCTGTTTGCTTTTTTACGGTGATGATGTTGTGTGTGCTGCGATCACGGCGTGATTTGCGTTACTGCCTGGGAGTAGGTATAGGTTTTGGGCTAATTTGTCTAACGAAAAGTATTTTGGGCATATTGTTAGGTGCGATCGCCTTTGTTTTTCTGTTGTGGGATACACCAAGATTGCTAACAAATAGACATATGTGGTTAGCAATTCTGATTGGCAGTGCGCCTGTGGCTGCTTGGTATTACATGCAGTGGTCGCACTATGGTCAAAGCTTCACCTCAACAGGTGTAGTCGATCAATCTCTTAGCCGTATATGGACACCTGTTGAGAGTCATTCTCAACCTCCTTGGTATTATCTACTAGAAATTCTTAAGTACACATGGCCTTGGTTACTTTTTTTGCCACAAAGCTTACGCTTAACCTGGGAAAATCGCAACTTAAACTGGGCAAGACTTGTACTGGTGTGGAGCATTGTTTATCTCATTGCTATTTCCCTGATGGGAACCAAGCTTCCTTGGTACGTCTTCCCAATTTACCCTAGCTTAGCTCTAGCTTTTGGTGCTCAACTTGCAGAAATCGAGAGTTTTACGACGACACCTTCATCTTTTCCTCGCTCTTGGGTGGTCGCCTTATCAATCATGGCTGTAGTGGCAACTGCTGGCATAATTTATTTTCGTTGGGGTACACTACCCAAACCAGACTTGCAACTCATATTTACAGCAGTCGCTGTGACCATGACCTTAGCCGTTATTTTGGTCAGACAAGGCGACAAGCAATTTCTAAAAATTCTCTTATGGGGAACTTATATTTCACTGTTGCTACTTATGAAATCTAACTACTGGGTCTGGGAATTAGGAGAAGCCTTTCCAGTTAAGCCAGTTGCTACCATGATTCAACGGGAAACACCAAAGTCAACAAAAATTTACACATCTTTTCCCTATCGACGTCCGTCTTTAAATTTTTATAGCGATCGCATTGTGATTCCTGCATCTAGTGATGAACTGCAAAAGCATTGGCAGTCTCAAGAACAATCCTATTTTCTGCTTGATGAAGCTGCACTCAAAAAGCTCCACCTCAATTCAGCAATAGTCATTGACCAAGCATCTGGATTAACACTAGTGACAAAAGAGAAGATCTAGCCTTCCCCTGTTAAAGAAGAACCGAGAATAGAGAACTACACCACTCCCCGACTTGAGGAGAGTGGCGTAGTTCTAAGTCCTATTCAAAGAGATTTTTCTCCTGGTTTTTTCACCTTCTCTGTTGTTGGGAGAGTTTTGAGATCGTGGTTGGTACCACTTCCAGTAACAGTGATTAAACTCAAGAGAATTGCACTTCCTAAAACCAAGGCGACTACAGGACGCTTAAAGATGACAAAATCTCGTATAATCCTAGCTAAAGGTCGGCTTTGACGACGTAGCGCCGATGAGATCATTATCTGTTTTAAGGTAAAAGGATCACGGACGTAATGACCGCTTTGACATACGACTAGCCGTTCCTGACAATACGGACAGGTAAACAATCCAATGCACGTCTTCACTGGCTTTGGCCTGGTGTTTTTTTGGCAAATTGGGCAAGTAACATAATGATTATCAAAGGTGTGCGTATTCATCTACCTCGTCCGCCTAGTCCATTTACTCGCTCTGTTACAATAGCTACACTAAATTCTCACTCAACACACACGTAAATTACCCAATAGGGTCTAATATAAACCATGAATCACAAATACAGTTGTTATGTTCCCATAACAGGAGGAATGGCAGAACGCCTATCCTCACATCCTATAAGAATAGTTCAATGGCCGCACCATGAGTATAGCTAGATTTTTGGTAAAGATGACCCCCTGCTATGCTCAAAGATCAGCTTGCGGTAACAACCCAAGCTATAACCATTAACCATCAATTCTCTACCATTTAAGCATTGTCCATACAAAAAATTTGCATATTGGTGGTTTTTTTACCAAAGCTTCTTAAATCAAATAAATTTGCAGAGCAATGACATCTTCTATTTCCTACTTGTCTGGTTGCTAAATGATCACTCACAATGAAATGTAAGACATAAAAATTTAAATTTTTTATTAGATTTGCTCCTCTCCATGACTCTCCTACCTCCAGCTGAATTGAGGAGGGTGACGGAACAAGCTGGCTTTCCGACCCCTTCTGTTCGTCTAACTCATCTCCTGAACCGTGTTCAACCATCGCCAGAAAGTTTAGTGTTGCTTTTGGCAGTACTCATAGGCGGTAGTACTGGTATGGGTGTTGTCACATTTCACTATTTGATCCAGCTGATTCACCACTTAATGCTAGAAAATTTCATGGGTGTGATCGGTGTTTGGGGTGCCTGGACTTTAGCATGTGTTCCTACGCTTGGTGGATTGATCGTTGGATTAATGCGCTGGCGCACCCAAGACTTTGGTCCGGGACTTTCATCTCTAATTGCAGCCTCCCAAAAAGGAGAGATTCAGCGGCCACTACGACCAGTCACAAAAATGCTAGCAGCATCAGTATCTTTGGGAAGTGGTGCTTCTCTGGGTCCAGAGGGACCAAGTGTAGAAGTTGGTGCAAATTTCGGGGTATTGTTATCGCAAGTTGTACCAGTTTCTCAAGAGCGACAGCGGTTGCTTTTGGGTGCTGGAGCGGCTGCTGGTTTGGCGGCTGGATTTAATGCACCGATCGCAGGTGTCTTTTTTGCCTTAGAGGTGGTACTGGGAGCCACATCCTTTGCTACTTCTGCCGTTAGTGTGGTGCTGTTAGCTGCAGTGGTTGCGGCGTTAGTTGCTCAGATTGGTCTGGGAGCACAGCCTGCTTTCGACTTACCTGTTTACCAAGTGCGCAGCCCTTTAGAATTGCCTCTTTATCTTGGCTTGGGTTTGGGGGCAAGTTTGGTTTCTCTTGTATATGGTGAGTTGATTTGTTTTGTGAAAGCCTGTTTTGATGGGCAAGTGCCTTATTTACGATGGCTAGGACGTATACACAAGCCAATTCATCCCGTTATTGGTGGTCTGATGGTTGGTGTAGTTGCTCTCCAACTACCACAAATTTTGGGCATCGGTTATGGAACTATAGAAGCGATGCTTCAGGATGTAGAGTTTTCACTACACCTATTGATTATATTGCTCGTGGTGAAGTTGATCATGACGGCAATTAGTGCTGGTAGCGGTTTTGTTGGTGGTTTATTTGCACCAGCTATGTTTTTGGGAGCTTCTTTAGGAGCAGCTTATGCCCAAATATTGGAGCGTACCATTCCAGCTATGAGTGATTTTATGGCAGCTCCTCCAGCTTACGCCATGGTTGGAATGGCAGCAGTGCTGGCAGCAAGTGTTAGAGCACCGTTAACAGCAATTTTATTACTGTTCGAATTAACAAGAGACTATCGCATTGTTTTGCCTTTGATGGCAGCTGTAGGTTTAAGTGTTTGGATTGTGGAGTTAATTAAGCCGACTTCTAACTCTAACACAAATCTTCAGCAAATCGGTCTTTCTGCATTGAAAAATGATCGAGCAGATCTTTTGGAGCAAATTTTAGTAGAAGATGCTATGAACTCTTGCCCAAAAAAGCTGTCAGCAACTATGAAAATTTTGGATGCGGCATTGGAGATGACAAGCGATCGCTGTCACAGTGCTTTAGTTATTGATGAAACTGGGCAATTAACTGGGATTATTTCTTTACCAGACATTAATCGTACCCTTTCTCTTTGGGAAGATTACTCTAATTCTCCACCTGAAGTTCAGGAAAGTTTATACAATCAAACACTTACAGAAATATGTACTACTGAACTTCTCTATGCTTATGTAGATGAACCTTTATCTGATGCTTTAGACCGTATGGCTGGTAGAGATTTGCATCAACTACCAGTTGTAGCACGAGACAATCTCGATCAAGTTTTGGGTTTACTAGAAAAAGAGCAAATTGCTTTGACTTGTGATGTAGCAATAACGCGCAAGGCAATTCGTCATTTCTTACCAATTTCGATAAAAAAGGATGTAGCTATTAGTCATTAGTCATTAGTCATTAGTCATTAGTCATTAGTCATTAGCTTTTTGACTGCTGACTGCTGACTGTTGACTGTTGACTGCTGACTGTTGACGGTTAGGCGGTTGCTTCCATAACTTCAGATTCTTCTCTGTCTTCTGAATCCACCTGCCTTAGGCGAATGTGTTTTTTGCCTAAAGTAATGACAAATTCATCTCCTGGTTTGAGATTCATTTGTTTTGTATAAGCCGACCCTATCAACAGGTTACCGTTTGACTGCACACTAATTCTATAGCTAGCACTACGTCCACCACGACCATTTGCACTGGGAGCACTGTCTAACTGAATGCCCTCTGCATCAATTAGAGCATTTAAGAATTTCATCATGTTAACGCGCTCTATACCATTTTTGGTAACGGTATAGTAGCCGCACTGTTTCGCTTTTTCTTCTTTGCTTAGGTTCTCTAGCTCTTTAACTTTCTTGAGCAGATCTTCACCGACTAGGGGTTCAATTTTTTTCTGTTTAGCCATCAACTTAGATCGAAAACGAATGATTGAAGTTGTTGAATCGATTTTATTTTAACTGAGGTTGAGCTAATACGAGCAGAATCTTTTAATATTTATTTGGGCTAGCGCCAAGTATATTACATCCACAAGCAGAATTTTTGCTTTGGTACCAATATTGCCGACACATTTTATTTGAAAGACAACTGGCAATGATGATAGCTATAGTTTCTGACTGACCAAAGAAAGGATGAAAGATATGGCTTGAAGTAAAAGGAAGCAGGATAAAAGTCCTCAAATTCATCCTGAGATAAAATACTCACGTCAAATATCGTTGTTTGAATCTCTAGATTTTTTGGAGTAGAGACTTCATATTTTACGCTGCAGCCTTTAGCTAGCTGTTATACTATCTATAATTTATTTAAGTTTTATAACGATTCGCTCAAAAGATTGTATACTTATCGGGTTTGAAAATTAGTACATGATGATGATAAGCAAAATCGGTCCCTAGTCATAAGTTATTGGTCATTAGTTAGAAAAGACAAATGACAAAGGACAATGGACAAGCACAAATGATAAAGGACAAATATGAAATTAACGACCAAAGGACACTACAGTGTTAAGGCGTTACTAGATTTGAGCTTACAACCAGGGTATGGTCCTGTAGCGACTAGAGTGATTGCTTCTCGCCAAGAAATTCCTGCTCCTTACCTAGAAAAACTACTAATAGAAATGCGTCGTGCTGGTTTAGTCAAATCAATTCGTGGCAGCATTGGTGGCTACCAATTAGCACGAGAGCCTGTAAAAATATCCTTAGGAGAAATTTTAGATGCAGTTGGTGAAACTATTGATCCTTTACCTCATCACCAAACAACACCTGCACAAGCTGAAGATTGGGTAACTTTTAGCCTTTGGCAGAGGCTACATCAAAAACTCAAAGACGCTTTATATAGTATTACTCTGGCAGATCTTTATTACGATGCTCGTAGTTGGCAAGCTTCCCTTGGAGAAGAAGCTAGTTTTATTGTTTAATCATTGGTCGTTGGTTACAAAAGACAAAGGATGAATGACAAAATGATGCCTATTGTCTTGATCCTTGCTGCAACTTTAGACTATTTGATAGGCGATCCGTGGGGTTGGCTTCATCCTGTGCAAGTTATGGGGTGGGTTATTTCTCTGTTGACCAAATTTGTGTTGAAATACTGTCAGAACTCTTTAACACAAAGAATAGCTGGAGTTGTCATCTCGCTGATCCTGATCATTGGCAGTGGGCTTTTTAGCTGGTTAGCAATACAAAGTCTTAAAAGAGTGCATCCACTGTTGGAAATAGGCTTGGAGATTATTCTTTTAGCTAGTTGTTTTGCTCTGAAAAGTTTGAGACTAGCCGCCGAAACAGTTTTGCAACCTTTGATAGAAGGACGGTTAACAGATGCTCGTTTAGTGTTAAGAAATTATGTTGGTAGAGATACAGAGAACCTAACAGAACCCGAAATTTTGCGAGCTATCTTAGAAACTGTCACAGAAAATGCCACCGATGGAGTCATGGCTCCACTTTTCTATGCCATTGTAGGGGCATTTATCCCAGTTATAGGTCCGGTTCCCTTAGCTTTAGCATATAAAGCCAGTAGTACCCTTGATTCAATGGTGGGCTATCGAGAAGCACCTTACACTTACTTGGGATGGTTTAGTGCAAGGTTAGAAGATTGTTTAACCTGGATACCGTGTCGCTTAACAGTGTTAACTCTAGCACTTGTTTCGGGTAAACCAATGCATGTTTGGCAAACTTGTCGAAAAGACGCAGTCACTGACCCAAGTCCCAACTCTGGTTGGAGTGAGTGCGCCTATGCTGCTATTTTGGGCGTGCAGATGGGCGGCACAAACTGGTACCGTGGGGTAGCTAAACATAAGCCACTGTTGGGAGAACCGAGGATTGCGATCACGCCAACATCTATTTCTCAAGCGTTGCAACTCACTCGATATTGCTTTTTGCTCTGGTTGGTAATCGCCTTGGTCTGTTATCAGTTATCAGTGAATAATTAATTGATAACTGATAACTGTTAACTGTTAACTGTTAACTGACGGTCCGCTTTCATCTTTGGAAAGGCCGTTTTTCTCTCGTTTAAGAGTTTCTTCTAGAGCTTGAATTTGTTCCCGACGTGCTTCTAGTTCTAAGGAACGACGTGCTAGGTCTTGGTTTTGCAAGGTGAGGCTTTGTCGCCACTGTTCTGCTCGTTCTGCTTCCTGTTGCAGGAATTCTGGAGTAATACCAGTACTCAGGTAGGTTTGCACCAGATTTAGCACCCAGTTCGTCGCTTCTTCAATTTTCTCGATGTCGCCAGTGGTGGAAAGCTCTACCAAAACCAGCAATTTCTCAGCTAGAGAATTGCCCTTTCCCAGCAGAATAAAAGCTTCTTCTGGAATTGTTGTCCAAACATTTTCAGCTTCCTGACGTGCTAATAACTGTAGCTGGTGCTGGTCTAAAAATTCGTTTTTGTGGACTTGGGCTAGATATAGCATGACAAGTTGCAAGCATAAAAATGCACGTTGCTATTTATGTTAACCTACGCAAGCGATCGCGTAAGATTTCCGCTTGTTTCTCAGCTTCTGCTAGAGAATCGCGTACACCTTGTACAACTTGAGCCGGAGCTTGTTCCACAAAATTAGACTTATTTAACCTAGCTGTGAGGGAATTAATCTCTGCCTCTATTTTGCTCAGGCGTTTCTGAATTTTGGCATTAAATGCTTTGATATCGACCACGCCCTCCAACGGAAGTAGAACTTGTATTGTACCGACAACACTCGCGATCGCCTTTTCTTGCTCTGTCTCCAGTTCTTGCGCCGAATTGTTGTCAACAGGTGGTTTAAACAACTGTTCCCAAAACTTTTGTCTCGCTTGAGCACTCAGAAAGTTTTTGCTTAAAAACCATGTTGAATATCCAAAACCCACAACTTCAAAGAAGGTGCCGATTAAAGGAAGCTCTTCAACAGCAAAGGCTGCAGCAAAACCTATCCGCAACAAGAAAACAATTCCGATCAGCGCTAGTATTTGCGTCCAATCAACCCGTTTTTTCGGAGTGACAACCGTCAGTTGCTTTTGCTCGCCTGTGATCGTTAAAGTCTCAACCTTTGCCAAATCTTTAATGTAAGATTGCCCATTTGTGATAATCTGCCGTTCTTTTTCGCTTTCGCTTTGCAAATTTATTGTCACTTTCACACTAGGCTTAACATCCGCTTCTTGTCTAAGATTGCGAATGGTGCGAATTGTTTCGATGAGCAGATCAAACTGTTCTTCAAGATTAGGATCAATAAGGTGAGTTTCGCTCTTGGGATATTCTTGTAAGGATATACTCTGCTTAGAGTTTGCTGGTTGTTGAGTGAGAGTATGCCAAATTTCCTCCGTAATGTGAGGCATAAACGGATGAAGTAGTTTCAAAATCCCTTCCAGCACATAGGCAAGAGTTTGTTGTGCTACCCGTCGGGATGCTGCATTTTGATCTTTTTGTAGCCTGGATTTAACCAGTTCAATATACCAGTCACAAAAATCGCCCCAAATAAACTCGTATATTCCCTTAGCCGCTTCTCCTAGACCATAGTTTTCGATATAGGCATGAGTTTGTTGGATAACTTGATGGTAACGCGAGAGAATCCAGCGATCGCTTAATTCTGTAGCGAGTGGTTTACCTAGTTGTTCTGGAGTTAGACCATCCAAATTCATCATCACAAACCGAGCAGCATTCCACAACTTATTAGCAAAATTGCGGGAAGCTTCCACCGACGAAGATTCATCAGTCTTGCGATTATAGTCTAGACGGATATCTTGACCTGCCCCAGCCACTTCTTTAACCAAGGTGTAGCGCAAAGCATCCGTACCATATTTATCAATCAAAACCAGTGGGTCAATCCCAGTTCCAGCACTCTTCGACTGCTTCTTGCCATTTTCATCCAGCACTAGACCATGGATATAAACTGTTTCAAAAGGCATTTGACCTGTAAAGTGCCCAGCCAGCATAGTCATTCTGGCAACCCAGAAAAAGATAATGTCAAACCCAGTCACTAAAGTACTTGTGGGGTAATACGTAGCAAGGTCTTGAGTTTGTTCTGGCCATCCCAGAGTTGAAAACGGCCATAATCCAGAAGAGAACCAAGTATCCAATACATCTGGATCTCGTTCTATCTTGACATCTTCGCCAAATTGTGATTTTGCTTTCTCCAGGGCTTCAGTATCTGACTTCGCCACCACAAATGGTGTCTGATCAGTAATTTCTCCCCCAGTTTCACTAACCGCATACCAAGCAGGAATTTGGTGTCCCCACCACAACTGACGAGAAATACACCAATCTTTAATTTTCACCAACCAGTCACGATAGACCTTAGTCCAACGTTGAGGGACAAAATTGGGAGAGTTTTTCTGGTCTAGAAATTCTAGTGCTTTATCAGCCAGTGGGCGAATTTTAACAAACCACTGAGTTGAGAGTAAAGGTTCAATGGGGACTTTACCGCGATCGCTATAAGGTACAGAATGCTGATAATCCTCAACCTTAACGAGAAACCCATCAGCCTCTAAGCGAGAAACGACATTCTTGCGAGCAACAAAGCGGTCTTGTCCTTGAAAAGAACCAGCATTTTCATTCAAAGTGCCGTTCTTATTCAGAATATTAATAAACGGCAAATTGTGACGCTTACCCATTTCAAAATCATTGGGATCATGGGCGGGAGTCACCTTCACGCAACCCGTTCCAAAAGTAGGGTCAACCAACTCATCGCCAATAATAGGAATTTCCCGATGCATAATTGGCAAAGTGACAGTTTTCCCAATTAGGTGCTTATAGCGCTCATCATTAGGATTCACCGCTACTGCAGTATCACCCAGCATAGTTTCTGGACGCGTTGTTGCCACCTCTACATAACCAGAACCATCTGTAAGAGGATAGCGGAAGTGCCAAAGATGACCATTGACCGTCTGATTTTCCACCTCTACATCAGACACAGCAGACTGAGTCGCTGGACACCAATTCACCAGATACTCACCACGATAAATCAACCCTTCCTCATAGAGACGAACAAAGGCTTCTAAAACTGCTTTGGATAAACCTTCATCTAGAGTAAACCGTTCTCGTGACCAATCAACCGAAACGCCCAAGCGTCGTAGCTGATTAACAATAGTCCCCCCAGATTCTGCTTTCCACTGCCAAGTACGTTCTAAAAACTTCTCACGTCCCAATTCATGCCGAGTTTTGCCCTCTGCTTTGAGTTGCTTTTCCAGCATTGTGTGTACACCAATACTGGCATGGTCTGTTCCGGGTAACCACAGGGTATTGTACCCTTTCATTCGGTGGTAGCGTACAAGAGCATCAATCAAAGCACTTTCAAAAGCATGCCCTGTATGCAAGTTACCGGTTACATTTGGTGGGGGAATCACAATGCAATAGGATTCACCGCCTTTATTAGGGTCGGCTTTATAAAGTTGGTTTTCTTCCCAGAATTTTTGCCATTTGGCTTCAGTTGAGAAGGGGTCATAAAGACTTGGGAGATTTGTCATTGTTGCGATCATGCTGGGAAAAATAAGGTGGAAAGACTTTAATAAATTTTGCCACAGGGTTGGAGGAGGTTTGATGGAAAGGAACCGCCAAGACTAGGTTCGTGGTCATTCCCCCAATTCTTTAAATAACCCTGCTAACACCACATTAGAAAACAAAAAACCTTGGGGATCGGTCAATCTCAACCGCCCTTGTACAATTTCTGCCCAACCTTTCTCGTAGTAAGGTTGACAGCATTTGTGAATTGTCTCCACTTTTTGTTGTCCAAAGTTTTCTGTTAACTCTGCTAAACTCACACCCTCTGCTAAGCGTAAGCCTAACATTAAGGTGTCTAGCAAAACTTCATCTGGAGGTGTTGGTTGAGTGTCAATGATGCCTCCGTCTTTCACCCACTGATAGTACTCTTTTGTTTTACGTGGACGAGTAAAGCGTTTGCCTGCGATATAACTTGCTGCACCCATGCCAAAGCCATAATAAGGTCGATTTTCCCAATAAACTCGATTGTGCCGACACTGATGCCCTGGTTTGGCGTAGTTAGAAATTTCATAATGCTGGTAGTTAGCAGTTGTTAATATTTGCTGTGCCATCTGATACATTTTGGCTGTGGCTTCATCAGTAGGCAATGGTTGATCTCCTGGCTTATAATAACGACCAAAGGCAGTCCCTGGTTCGATGGTGAGATCGTATATGGAGATGTGAGTGGGTGCTATGGCAATTGCTTTTTCTAAAGATTCTCTCCACCTATCTAAGGTTTGATGTGGTAATCCTGAGATTAGGTCTATGCTGAATTCAGGAATATCTACTTGATGAATTACGTCTACAGCTTCGAAGATATCATCGACTGAATGCGATCGCCCGCAAACTTGCAATAGGTCTTCTTGAAATGCCTGTACGCCCAAACTGACGCGATTAATACCTGCATGGCGGTAGGCTTGAAGATGTTCTAGATCAAATGTACCTGGGTCCATTTCTAGAGAGATTTCTGCTCCGGAAGATATGCCAAATCGGCTGTCAAGTTTGACTAATATATGTTGCAACTGTTCTGGGGCAAGCAGGGAGGGCGTACCACCTCCAAAGAAGATTGTTATCAAAGGTTGATGAAACACTGGCATTATGTCAATTTCTTGACACAGAACTTCAACATATTGTGCAATTGTGCCAGATGTTTCACCCCGTAAGCGTTCTCCCACAACAGACACAGGAAAATCACAGTAAAAGCATCTTCGTCTGCAAAAGGGAATATGTATATAAGCAGCGTTAACAGGTAGTTCGTGACTCATTTTGTGCAAAAAAATTAAATTATGATTCTAAGAATTACAAACGATGAAAATTTAGTATTCTATGTACATTCTTTTATGCTTTACAACTCAAAGAATTAAAACCTTAAAGCATAAAACTCTTTGGTTATAATGATTGCAGATGTTGTCATATTATTTTTTTAGTATGACCGTAATTATTTCTAAATACATACTACCGATGAGGTAAAAAATTATTCCCTCTCTCAATTCACTCAATTGCAGGAAAACAGTCAAATCATGCTTGATGCCATTATCATTTTTTCATTCGTCCTGGCAGCAGCAGGCATAGGGTTCTATAGCACTGAACTGCTACCACATGGGACACTAGACCGTGTGTCGAATGTAGACGCATTGCGCTTTGTTGTGGCAGCTTTTGCTGCCATAATTGGTGGTGCAATGGGTCTGAGTTTCCAAACAACTTATCGCCGCCTTGAAGCACAAGTCAGAGAATTGCCACTCGAAGTTATATTGACACGTGCTATCGGTTTGGTGATTGGGTTATTAATAGCAAACTTGATGCTTGCTCCCTTATTCTTACTACCAATTCCAGCAGATTTTAGCTTTATTAAGCCCTTAGTAGCAGTTGTGGGTAGTATTATCCTGTCCTATACTGGTATGAATTTAGCAGATGCTCACGGACGGGGTTTATTACGGCTGCTTAATCCTAACACCGTGGAAACGATGGTAGTGGAGGGAACACTCAAACCTGCTAGTACCAAGATATTAGACACGAGTTGCATTATCGATGGTCGGATCGAAACACTGTTAGAAACAGGGTTTCTGGAGGGACAAATCATTGTACCTCAGTTTGTTTTGCAAGAATTGCAACAAGTTGCTGATGCTAGCAAAGACCAAAAGCGAGTGCGGGGAAGACGAGGTCTTGAAATTCTTAACCGCATCAAAGCCGCTTACCCTGATCGTATCCTAATCAACTCAATTGATTATGATGACATGGCCACGGTGGATGCTAAGTTAGTGCGGTTTGCTCAAGAAATTAATGCGACGCTGCTCACGAATGACTACAATTTGTGTAAGGTTGCCAGCGTTCAGAAGGTGCCAGTTTTGAATGTCAACGATCTGGTGAATGCAGTTCGTCCCAACTACCTGCCTGGTGACAACATTGACTTGAAGATTCTCAAGGAAGGCAAAGAACCAAGTCAAGGAATTGGCTACCTTGATGATGGTACCATGGTTGTCGTTGAAGAAGGTAGTCATTATGTAGGCGGCGAATTGCGCGTGGTCGTCACAAGTGCCTTGCAAACCAGTGCAGGACGGATGATTTTTGCTAAACCGCAAGCTTCAGCATTAGCATAAATGAGGATGACGGCATTTTTTATTAGAATTCAGCTGAAAAATCGGTGCAAGTAACTGCACCGATTTTTTTGGTTATGAATCCTGGAGCACAGTTTTAGAAACAATTCTAGTTTTCTTGCGATCGCTCTCTGATAGTTCTTCTCCTGCTTGCAAGCGTGTGGCTGATGTCTGTAGTACTGTTGCTGCGCTTGTGTCTCCCATCTGAAGAGCCGTTTTTGCCGCTGTCTGCAGCATCGTTGCTGCACCAGCACGATCACCCTGCTGCAATTTTGCCTCTGCTAACTGGGTTTGCCGATATTTTGCTAATGCTAATATATGTTGCTGTACTTGAGGATCACTGGAGGGTTGGTAGACTCCAACCACATTCGCTTCAACTAATATATTTTTTGAAAGTAAACCTTGATGATTTTGGCTGGGATCATCATAACGAACTTGTAATTGGGCAAGAGTCTGTCTACCTAATGGTAAATGTCCTATATAGAGGTTTGCTAAAACTACCCTCTCTACATCCTTCATCAAATCTCCCAAACGCACTGCCAATCGTCCATCAGCTTCTGGTTGTACAGGCAATTCAATTGTGTCTGGGGCAACTTGAGCAATTGGTTTTAGTTCTGCCAGCCGCACATTTGGCATTAAGGAAAACAGCAAATAAGCGTTTGTCAAACCTACTGTTTGTACGCGACTGAAAAGGCGACTAAATATATCTACTGCTTGATCTGGCTGTTGAATATAAGAGAGTGTTCCACCACCAGCATCTGCAATTGTTTCTAAGACATCTTGATTCCAATTGTCACCAAAACCTAAAGTGCTCAAAGTTAAATTATAGTTAGTTGCCAGTTGAGCAAACTTTAAACAACGATTGTTGTCTCCGTGTTCATTTTCTCCATCTGTTAATAAAAAGGCTTGAGAAATAGTCTCTTTTTTTCCCTTTGCTAATTCCTCAATTCCTAAACGCAAACCTTCATCAATAGCAGTGCCACCATCAGCAGAAAGGCGATTAATTTGCTGTTTAATTCGCTCTGGATTGTCTATAGTTTGATTGGGTACTAGAACTTTAGCACGGTGATCAAAAACAACAACACTGAGGCGATCCCCAGGATTAAGGCTGTCAACAATGCGGGTTGCCGCTTTTTTAACAGTTTCTAGTGGTCGCCCACTCATGGAACCACTATGATCAAGAATTAAGCATAAATTCAGGGGGACATTACGATCCATCTCTTCTGCGATCGCAGAAATAGAAATTGCCAACTGACGTTGACTGTTCGATTGATTGGCATCCAAGTTCTCATCGTTTAGAGTCGGCAGCAAGCTAACCTTCATAACCCAAGTTCCCTGTCCAGGATATATTTATTTATAAACAACTTCAAAGCAGTTGCTGGGCACTACGCAAAAGTTATTTAACTAAACTACTATTCTTCCCGATACTATAGCCGACAGCATATTAAAGGTAGTTGAGTAAACATACATTAATAATATTCACAATATTCACAATAACTTAGTAATCAATTCATGACAGATGTAAAGCTTCCTCAAGAAAAAGTGAGAAATCCACACCTGCAAGAGTGCTAGCGTCGCGCTAGGATGTATTAGAGTTAACGGCATTATTTTAGGCAACAGTTGCTATGGACATTTCTCCCATCAAGGCTGTTCAAGCCCCTTACTATGGCGATAACTTTTATCGCACCCCACCCCCAGATTTGCCTTCCCTATTGCTGAAGGAACGAATCGTTTATCTTGGGATGCCACTGGTGCCTGCTGTTACGGAACTGATCGTTGCCGAACTATTGTATTTGCAGTCTGATGACCCGGAAAAGCCTATTAAAATATACATTAACTCCACTGGTACTTCCGGTTATAGTGGTGACCCTATCGGCTTTGAAACTGAAGCCTTTGCCATATATGACACAATAAAATACATCAAGCCCCCTATCCACACTATCTGTATTGGTTCAGCGATGGGTATGGCAGCGATGCTCCTAAGTGCAGGGACAAAAGGTTGTCGTGCCAGTTTGCCAAATGCTTCCATAATCTTGCACCAACCAAAGAGCTACGCTCAAGGTCAAGCAACAGACATTCAAATTCGTGCTAAAGAGGTTTTGGCGAATAAAGCAACAACACTAGATATCCTCTCTAAGAACACAGGTCAGCCCAAAGAAAAAATTGAGAAGGATTTGGACCGTATCTTCTATATGACCCCTCACCAAGCTAAGGAGTATGGTTTGATTGACCGAGTTTTTGAAAAAGAAGAACTCGCCAATCCTCCCTTGCCTGCAGGAGTCATTTAATAAAAGTTAGGAGTTAGGCATGAGGAGTGAGGAATAAAAACTCCCCAGTACTAACTCTCTTGCCACCACTATATATTTACAATCGGAGCAGCAAAGATGCCTATAGGCGTTCCTAAAGTCCCCTACCGCATGCCTGGGGATCAATATACACAATGGATTGATATCTATAACCGCCTTTACCGGGAACGCGTGATTTTCCTGGGTAGAGATATTGATGATGAGATTGCTAACCAAATTATTGCCGTGATGCTATATCTGGATTCGGAAGATCCAGGAAAGGATATTTCTCTATACATCAATTCGCCTGGTGGTATGGTCACCTCTGGCTTGGCAATTTACGACACTATGCAACACATTAAGTCTGATGTAGTGACGATTTGTGTCGGTTTAGCAGCTTCGATGGGATCATTCCTGCTAGCAGCGGGTACCAAAGGCAAACGGCTAGCATTACCACACTCACGGATTATGATTCACCAACCTTCTGGTGGTACCCGTGGACAAGCAACCGACATTGAAATCGAGGCTCGAGAAATTCTCCGGATTCGTCACCAACTTAATAACATTTACGCTCAAAACACAGGTCAGCCTTTGTCAAAGATTGAAAAAGACATGGATCGTGACTTTTTCTTATCTGCTGAAGAAGCTAAGGAATACGGTTTGATTGACCGTGTGATTGAAGAAAGACCTTAAAGGAGGGAGTGGGAGCCCCGAGTTCCCCACTTCCTATTTCCTTCAAAACTGTAAAGCGTGAACTTTCATTTCAAGATTTAGTTCTTATGATGGAACTTCCAGCTATCATCTGTAGACTCCCTTCGAGTACCACTCTGAGGTAAGCTGATAGCTGATATTCGCTCTTCTGACAGATCAAGATGGATCTTGGAGATTGCTACCGTTTATTAGGTTTAAGGTCGGGAGCCGCTTTTGCTGACATCAAAGCTTCTTATCGTCGGTTGGCACAGCAATATCATCCCGACATTAACCCAGGTGACCACAAAGCTAAAGACAAGTTTATTGCGGTGACTGAGGCGTACAAGATGCTATTGCAGGTGATACCACCAGAAGAAATAGCTCAACAGTCAACTCAGTCAGCGTCATCAGGATATGAGAAACCGCCAGTTCAGCCAACACAACAGCCACCTAGTTTGTTGGAAATAGAGCAGCAACTCAAGTGGAAAACTTATGATCAGTTGCAGCAGTTTTTGAAAGAAAAACGTGTTCCCCAAGCGATCGCACTTGTAGAAGCCCTCGCACAGCGGCTACCAGAAGACTCAGAAGTACGTCAATGGCAGGCTCTTATCTATCAAATCTGGGGTCGGGCATTGATCGCACAAAAGCAGATCTTGAAAGCCAAAATTTATCTGAACAAAGCTCTAAAAACAGACCCTAATAATAAAACTCTCTTGTTTGAAGTGCAACAAGATTTTCAGCGATTGGAGCAGATTTCTTAAACAATGTTGAGCTTCACAAACCCAAACTTCAGATTACGGATAAAGAACCTATTGATGAATAAATTCGATATCTCCTGTGCGAGGATTTTGTACAACTTTGACTAACTGAACAATTGGTTCTTGGCGATCGCCATTCTTGGCAAAAGTGATTTTCCCTGTAGCTCCATAAGCTTTAAAATGCTTAGAAGCCATTGCTTGCTGAACATCTAGACGATTGGGAGAGGGAAGTTGTTCTAAAGCTGCTAGTAATGTACGAGTCGCATCATATGCCAATGCTGTGCGCCAATAAAGCGATTGTCCCCACAATTTTTCTGCTTGTAAAAAGAATTTTTGATTGAGAGTACTTTTTTGACTCCAAGGTATCGCCATCACTGATCCTGCTTCGTTTCCAGCTAGGTTTCTTAGCATTTTGGGAGTTTCAAGACTATCTCCACCGACTATTAAATATTTAAACTGTTTAGCCGATACAATCACCTGTTCCGCTGCATCTGAGGTGAGACCATCAGTAGTAGGAAATAAGACAATCACATTTGCTTTATTTTTCTTGACTAGCTTCATAGTGTCGTTTAAATTTTCTGAAAAAGAAGTCTCTGCTACAACTTTTCCTCCTAATTCAGATAATTTAGTTTTCATCTCTTGTTGCAGAGATTTACTGTAATTGCTATCGGGATTGTAAAATACTGCAGCTCTTAATTTATCAACTTTTTTTAAGTACTGAGCTAAAGTTTGGGCGGTTACGCGATCGCTGTCAACAGTACGAAAAAAGCAATAGGGATGATCTTGCTTACAAATATTGGAGAGGTCTTCTGATGTAGCAGTGGGAGAAATGAGTAACAAGTTATGCTGTTCATAAGCTTCTATAGCTGCTAGGGTTGTATCACTCCTAAAATGACCTACAACAGCTAGGATATTACTTTCTTCGCTTAGAGATTGAGCAATCTTGTTAGCTTCGTCTGGCTGATTTTGATCACGGGCTATTAAAATCTTTAACCCTATGTTTTTATTTTTAAAATTCTGATTAAACTCATCTTGTGCTTGTGCTACACCTTGTAACAAGTCTCTACTTGAGTTAATACTATCATTATTATCTCCCATAGGAATAATAACTGCAATCGTGTAAGCTTCAGCATTCTGTTCATTGAGACGAGCATTATTAAGATAAATCAAAGTCTCAGGATCATGCTGTTTCTGCCATGCTTTTTCGAAGAAATTAGTAGCTAAATGGTAATCACCTGCGGCAAAAGCATCGACACCTTTTTGCTTCTCTGGTATTGTGGGTAACAGCATTATTTCTTCACCACAACTCATATTGTCTCTTTTGGGAAAACTTCTGAACCAAATTTTGGTACATCCATTAATTCCAGTGAAATACCAGTAACTAGTAGCAACTCCAAAGAAACATAACAGAACTAGACTAGCCGCTAAACCTACACGACGAGGAATAAAAAATTTTTGATTGAGGCGTTGCAAAATAATCTGTGTGTTCTGGGGTCTCTTTTGGAAAGATTCCTCCATCATATTATCGAGTAAGTTACAGAAGTTTTGCCATCTTATTAAAGATATAAAATCAAACGGTTGTATGACTATCTGTGGCACTTTATCTCGCCAGATCAACTTACCCGTGGTTGGGTCTTCTAAGTCTACTGGATGTATACCAGTTAGTAAGTGAACAAAAGTTCGTCCCAGAGCAAAAAAATCAGATTGTAGCCTTGGTTGACCCTTCATTTGTTCTGGTGGTGCATAACCTCGAGAACCAATGAGCGTCCCCTCTGCCAGAGTATCTTCCTGTTGTAGGAAGGTCTCTGCTAAATCCTTCACTGCTCCAAAATCAATTAATACTAATTGACCATCTGGTCTAAGCATGATATTAGCTGGCTTAATATCCCGATGGAAATAATTTTTTTGATGGACTTGCTCTAAGATTTCTACTAATTGTTTTAACCAATTAAAAACTTGTCCTAATGTAATATTTTTATAGTTCTGATTGCTTAGCCATTGTTGTAAATTTAAACCATCAATTTTTTCCATGATGAGGCAATGCAATGGTTCTGTACAATTTTTATACTCAATTGTAAAGTAACCATCAGGCTCTACCTTAGGAATTCCTGGATGATTTAATTTGCTCAAAACATCTGCTTCTCGACGAAATAAGTTAATGACAATATCTTTTGATTTTTCATTAACCAATCGAGAAAAATCCAAAACCTTAATGACTTTTTTTATTTCTTTATCATCTAACAATTCAAAAGTTTTGGCAAAACCTCCTCTGCCTAAAATTTTAACAACTTTATAGCGATTTTTTACCAATAAATTTGTTCCACAGTTTCGACAAATCCTTCCATTAATATTCATTGGATCGGTTGGATTTGTACATTTTGGGTTAAGACAATAAATCATAGAAGCCAGGGAACCATTTCTTCGTCGGTAAATTATCTAAACAAGAAACACTTGTATTTATGAGTTACAAATATTTTTTATCGATCAAAGAGGACTGCCACATTAGATAATTTATTAGTTTAATTATTTATTATAAAAGATTTTTACAAGAATTATTATGATAAAATTGGTATCGGCTATAGTGCTTTTTGACCACTAAAGAGGACAACAGTCCGGAAATTCTCTCTATGGAGATCAAGTCCATTGGTGAATTTTTATCTTTATCAAGTATTTGGAAATACAATACTACATCTTTGACTGTATATGTCTGCTATTGCTATCAACATAAAGTTATTTGCTGCTTATCAAGAGGCTTATGGTGTCCCAGAACTGGTGCTGGAATTTCCCCCGAATACACCAGTTGCGGCTGTATGCGATCGCCTGCTCACCGAACATCCCGAACTCACTAAATGGCGTGATGTCACTCGCTTTGGGGTTAATTTGCAGTTTGTAGAGCCAGATACCATTCTGCAGGATGGTGATGAAGTCGTGTTAATTCCCCCTGTGAGTGGCGGCTAGGATCGGGAGTGAGGAGTGAGGAGTTAGGGACAAGGGGGACAAGGGGGACAAGGGGGACATCCTATGCCCCATGCCCTATTCCTAACTCCTAACTAATCATGGACTGTCCCATCGGGCATGGTGGCTCCCTGTAGGTCAGCGTCTGTAAGAATAGTTCCTGTTAAGTCTGCACCTTGCAGATTCGCTTTGCGTAGAATAGCACCGCTCAAATCGGCATAGCTTAGGTCGGCATCTTGCAAACTAGCTTCACTCAGATCGGTTGCTAGATCTTCCCAAGGTACTATTCGACTGAGGTTTGCTCTGCACAACTTTGCTCGGTCTAAGTTAGCATGATGTAAGGAAGCGCCTCTTAGGTCTGCATAGCTCAAGTTTGCTCCACATAAAACGGCATACCCTAAGTCTGTGCGATGCTCGGAACTTGGACGTAGGTCTGCTTGCAATAGAAGAGAGCGAGAGAGCTTTGCTCCTTTCAAATTAGCACCAGATAAACTAGCTTTTATTAAGTTGGCTTCGTCTAAGTGAGAGTGAATTAACTTTGCACCGGTCAAGTCAGCTTCACGAAGGGTAGCACGATACAAGTCTGCTTTGCTCAAATCTGTTCCCCAAAGAATGGCTTCACTCAAATCTGCTTCCCGTAGGTAAGCTTGGCTGAAATTAGTCTTACCTAATCGTGTTTGTCGTAAATCAGCATAGCTAAAATCTGCGTCTTGGAGGTTTGCATTTGTTAGCTCTGCTTCTTGCAGATTGACTCGCTGAAAGCTTCGTTCTCCAGCAAAATATCGTTTCAGAATTTCATCTACACTCATATCATTAGACCTTTGATTGACTACTGGAGCATGATCGCTTCCTAGATCTGGGTAAATGCCATCAGTTCTGGGATGGACATGGTTTGCTCAGTGTACCCGACATTAAGCTCCAGAAAAAAAATTAGACCTTGCTCTACACTGCAACGCTTAGCCTGGCAATTGCCTGGAGAATGGGTTTATCACCTAGCTTTCTGATGCCCTGACTTCTCTATGCTGTGTATAACAAAAAGAGCAATTTGGTAGCTAGGATATACGCTTTTGCATTCTAGCTAATATATTTGTTAACACAATAACTAATTAGTTATAAAATCTTCACTAAAAAGACAGTCTAAATGAAATGAGTGTCAACGTTATGTATGAAATCAGTATTGAACAACAGGGAGCTAAAAAACTGCTGTTGTGTTCCGGAGAGCTTTCAAGCTTTCAGTCTGCTGTAGCATGTTTTCAATCACGCGATCGCAAGCCAACTCACAAAGCTCAAAAATCATCGGGTTTGCAATTTCATAATAAGCACTAGTGCCTTTAGATTGACGAGACAATACCCCTGCCTGAGTTAAAACTTTGAGATGCTTAGACAAATTTGCCTGTCCTAAGCCAGTTGCCTTGGCAATATCCATCACATTCATCGGACCTGGCTTAAGACAGGTCAGGATTTGTAGCCGACTCACTTCTGATAGCACCTTAAAATAGTCAGCGACAGCCACAAGAATGGCTGGATCAGCCTTGGATGGCTTCATTGATGACATAGGGAAATTCAATCGTCGGTCCTAAAATCGTTTAATAACTAATTGCTATTATAGCTAAAATTGAACAAAACTTTTGCAACACAATCCCGTAAAGGGGGACAAGGGGGGCAAGGAGGACAAGGGAGACAAGGAGGACAAGGGAGACAAGGAGGACAAGGGAGACAAGGAGGACAAGGGGGATTTGTTGATCTTGTGGGTGGGTCTTGTGGTGAACATTTCATTTATTCTAAAGCAAGCATCTTGCTCGCTTTAGAATAAAAAACGTGAAAGTATCATTGCTAACAATCAGATTTAATTCTATATCTAACTCAGGAGAGAGAATTCCGATCATCATAAATGGTTAGCTTACTACTTAATACATGTATTCACTTAGCTCAGAGTAATTTACTAATGTTGAAATTCACCACATCATTAAGGAATTTCTAGAGTATCAGTACATGAAGTGAATTGATTTTAACCGTGTTCCACCTTAGCTTGATAATTAACAGACTTTCAATGAATTCTCAAAATTTGAGTCAAGAAGCTTTGATAATTCTTGCAAAGGGAGCAGGAGTTAAGCCAGAAATTATTAAAAAATTTAAAACTTTCTCGCCTGAACAGGCCCAACAAGCATTATCAAAAATTAATGAAAGCATAAGGCAATTTTTGGTGAATTGCGAATAGCAACAGCAAGGATTTATTTGGCGATCACAGTTGGGAGATCTACTAGTGATGGATTGCAACTATTTGACGATTAAAATCATCTTGATCAGCAAACTTTTCAAAAACTCTATCCATCTTTGTCAGTTCAAATAACATTTTGACTTGACCATCAATTGAGCATAAAAAGAACTGACTGCCAGCAGCGCGTACAATTTTCATTGCTGATACTAAAGTCCCGAGACCAGAACTATCAATAAATTTTACATCTTTAAGGTCGATCAATACAATATCAGTTCTGTTGTCGTTTATAGCTTCGTTGATTTCACGACGTAATTCATTTCCTCGAATACTATCTAAAATGCCAGATGGTTGAAGAATTTTGACAATAAGGCTCATAGGTTTAGTGTTCTTTAAATTGATCTCTGGTGATCGCTGGAATTATACTATTTGTATTCCTATATTATTCTACTGAGGTTGCCAGAAAGATGCACGGATGATAGCCCAAAGAAGTGATAAGTTATAAATAGCCCAACCTGTATTCATTAGGCGAATCCAAGGGGAATCTAGTTGACCAATGAGAAAAAGGTAAAGGCTCCATAATATACCCAGAATATTGAGAACAAAAGCAGTTATTTGAGGCCAGAGTAACCAAATGTATATTCCATGTTGATGCTGCTTTGGCGTAACTTGGAATTTTATTTTTTTTCCGGAAATGACACTATATATAGCTTGAATAAATAGAGGAAACAACGCGATCGCATATTGTTCAGATCGCCAATTCTCTCTTGCTGAAATACCCCAAGTAGCGGCAAGTAAAGTTAGACGGTTCATAATAAAAGCCGGTAAAAAGTGGAGAGCAAAATCATAACCATAAGTGTTTAAGGGAATTATGCCTGTAAAAAAATAGATAATTGGGCAAGAAATAAAAATCAAACTTGCAAAACCAGAAAAATAACCATACATCGTTTTAAAATATTGTAACCGTTGCCAAAATGTCAGTCCTGGTTTCGTCAATGGATTTTCTTTAACCAGTACTTGGATAGTTCCTTGTGCCCAACGCAAACGCTGTTTCAGTGTCGAACTCAAGTCATCAGGTGCCAAACCTTCTGCCAAAATTTCATTATGATAAATAGATTTCCATCCAGCACTATGCAAACGCATTGCTGTATTCATATCTTCCGTAATACTATTACTTGATATACCACCAATTAATTCAAATTCGTCTAGACGTTTTTCATCTTTAGCAAACTCGTCGGCAAAGTATTGTAGTCCAACACTGACTAATGCCTCACGTCTGAGCATAGCATTTGTGCCAGTATAGAAAGCAGCGTTCATTCCATCTTTACCCTGTTGGAAGGGTCCATAAAACAAATTGGCTTTATGTCCAAAGGGATCACCTGTAGGAAGGTTGTAAAAATCTTGACGACTCTGAACAAATGCTACTTGGTTATATTCATATTTTCCTGAAAAAAGATTATAGGTATAGAAGTACGGCAGAATTCTCTTGATGATTTGTGGCTTGGGAATATGGTCAGCATCTAGAGTCAGAATAAAATCTCCGAACGTTTCTCCTGAAAAAATCGCATAATTGAGATTGCCTGCTTTTGCGTGATGAGGTACACCAATCGGTTTAGGACGAGCAATGTAACGAAAACGGGCAAGTTCTACGAGTTCTAATTCTTTTTGATGAATCGCTTCTTCTAAAGTGACTCGCTCACTAGTCAAGCGTTCTTGTAGAGTTTGGCTATGAGGAGCTAACCACAAAATAAACTGTCGTAGGCTCTTCAACAATTCAGCAGTCGTTTTGTCAGAACTTGTGGCTTGTTCTGATAATGAATCTTGTAGCCATTGTTCGGCTGCTTGAGCGCGGGGGGTCAGATTTTCTAGTTGTTCAAGACGTGCCACCATAGCAGAATGCTCTGTTAAAATTTGCTCTGCTTGTTGCTGTAACAGTGACGACTGCAAATCCTCTATACAAAGTCTTTGGGTCATAGCTCGCATATCAGCCGAATCTCCATCATCCAACAGATAGACACGTAGCTTTGTTGGTGGGTAATCGATTGCTAAAGCAGCTTTGGCAGTTTGTTCTACAATTTCTAGTGGCTCGTTATAGCAGGTTACAAACACATCTACATTAGGCCAATCAGATTTAGGAAAAGGCGGCGTCATCTGGTCAAAAGACTTTACCTGTCGTACTAAAGGACGCCATAAACCAATCACAAATATCACGCTACCAAAATAGCAGTAGATTTCTGCTAATAGCAACGGAATCGAGAGCCACAGCGCGTCAAAGTTGATTGAATGAGTGATTCGCCATTGCAAATACCATGCACCAAAAATGATATTGATTTCTGCTAGGTAACGAAATAGCAATGTTCTTTCTTTGAGCTTTGAGCGGCTGTTACCCGGAAAGCTTGCTGAATTAGTCATTGGTTCAGGTTATTGCTTGGTGGAGAGACAGGGAAGGGAAGGGAAGGGGGACAAGGGGACAGGGGGGACAAGGAGGACAAGGGAAGGGGGACAATATTTTGGTGGAGTGGCATGAGTTTGAAATGAAAGGTTTTAAAACAATTAAGAAAGTCGGTGTAAATAAAGCCAAATATGTTAGGTGGTGTTAGATATCTTGTTTTCTATCTATGCCCCATGCCCTATACCCTATCCTAAGAGTTAGAAGTCAACACAGAGATATAGTAGGCAGTTATTAACTTACTAATTTGTTCTAGTTGAAACATCAACTCTTTAATATCTCCATATCCTAGGTCTTTTGCCAAAATTAGATAATTGTGGCATTTTTCAATAGAGTCTTCCGCAATTTTTGTTAATCGTACTTTATCTGCGCTAGTTTGTTTCTCAAATCCTTCTGCAATATTTGCTGGAATTGAAATAGCAGCTTGCCGAAGTTGAAAAGTTAAACCAGATTTTTCTGCTTTTGGAAACTTTTCACTAAAAAGATACACAGACAAAACAAACTTATATGCCTTCTGCCACACAATCAAATCTTGAAAACTTTTTGCAGGTTTTGTGTTTGTCATTTTGGCTCCTGTGATGGATATATCCCTGCCCAAATAGTGAGTGGCTGTTTGACTTGTTTATAAAGTAAACTCTCAAGAATCACACCATTATTATTAGCAGTTAAGATACGGTTTGGTTTCTGTAAAGACTCATAGAATCCGTTATACCAACCACCATTAGACTGAAGATTGGTTTGAACAAAATCAAATAATTTGCTAGTGTAAGTTGTGTGATAAAGTATGTGCCAGCCGATAGCTGCCTTAGCACTTAGGAACCTTAAGTTGTCATATTGCTGTTGTGTATCTGTGACGGTAGCCCAAGATTTTCCGTTGACAAATAAACTGTTGTAAACAAAGTAGGGAGAACGATCTAAGTTATCTTCTGTCAGAGCAGTTAAGTATTTTGTTGCTTGATAGCGAGCAGCTTGGGCAGCTAAAATCCTGTCAGCGTAAGCTTTGGGTAAAGCCTGAAACCCAGTCTCAATTCCATCAAGAATATAGGGTTCGCTCACGACGTAGTTATTGGCTCCAGAGTTGTCATAGTCACGCTGATCGTAAGGCACTCCCTGTCCGTAAAGATTGACATAGCCTGTATGAGACTGATAATCTAAAGCTCGCTCAACATCCAAACCCCATAGCTTCAAACCATAAGCAGCATAACTCTCATAGCCTAAGCGACCTTCTTGGGTATAGTTTTCCTTGCCTTGCACAAGAGCAGTACCGTACATCTGCCCATTGTTAACAAGACGCTTGATTTGCCAATGCTGCCACACCGCTTCTACTTGTGGTCGCATCTGTGGATACTTTGCTTCAACAATCTTGAGCCAGATTGCCATTCGTCCTAAATCGAGAGCAGACCAACCAATCTCTTCTGGTTTATCTGGTTGAGTGTAATTAACAGGTGTAAGAGTTTTGGTGTTATAGACCTTGTTAGGCAATTCTCCTTTGTATAAAGGCATTGATGCGAGAGTCAAAAGCATCTTTCTCATTTTTGCTTCAAATTCTGCAGCCGGAATAATTTTGAGTTCTCTCGCACTTACTAAAGCGGCGATCGCTGTTGCTTGATCCCACATGGTGACGGAAGTAAAGCCATCAACAGAATTGACCAACCCAGTTTGCTCATTCCAGTTCCGCTGGAAGTACAACCAAGCTAACTTTGCACTCTTCATTTCCTGTTGGGTGAGTGTTCCTAAAAAAGAAGCAATATAGGGAGTACGGGGTGCTGCTAACTCACGCCTATCAACAGGTTGACCAGGCAAAACTGCAGGCTTTTGTGTAGCCGAAAGCTGAGAAAGATATAGGGATAAAAAATTAAAAGTGGCGATCGCCACTACAGCCGTCACCACTCCACCCACATGAGCCAATATGGACCAGCTTTGAGGAGGTGGTTCAAAATCAGAGTTCATATTTTTTTATGTACTTACATAAGCCATATTTCCCAATTTCGAGGTCTGAGTAACATAATTAAGGCTCACGTGCTACTAGTGGTCTGTTGCATTAGTTTTGAGAAGTTTGTAGTGAGCACTTTAGTGCTGGAAATTTAGTGCTAAAGTGCTTATGCGCTTTGCTGATGTTCTATTGGAGCAAGCTGAATTACTACTCGTTGATTGAGAACCTGAGCAATTTTGTGCAGCATTGAAAGGGAGTGTCCTTCGTAATCAGCATCTTCAAGCCGTGCAATCACAGGCTGTTTTGTACCGACAAGTTCAGCTAGTTGTTTCTGTGTTAACCCCGCTTTTGTTCTGGCTTCATAAATCAGTTGGGCCACTGCTGCATTAATAGAGGCTTCCTCCACCAATGTCTCAATTTCGGGATCGCTGCTAGTCAATTTGTCAATGATTTTTATTGCATCGCTAGTCTTGGCCATCCTCTTGTTCCTCTACATAAGTGTGAACTTCTGGGTTTTCTTCAAATAAAAGCTTTCGTGTGATCGCCCGTTCAATATCAATAGGAGGTACTTCTGCTTCTTCCTTTGTGATAGCATGTGCGAGAATTGCCACGTTTTGCCCGTGAAAGAAGTACAGGATGCGGTATTGTACACGAATATGCTTGGCTCGAAGCTCATATATCCCAGAGCATAAGTAATCAGCTGCCGGGCGGCGGAGTTCGTATCCTGATGCCGCAAGTTGTTTGATTCGAGCAACACAGTTTGCATAACCTTTGCGGTCTTCTTTCAAAAGTCGCATCAGCCATTCAAGGACAGGAACTTCCCCTTCCTCTTCCTGGTAGAAAACAACACGGGTTTCAGGCACAGCATACCCTCTAAATATATCAATATTGTTATATTAGGACAATAAAGGAAACGAGACGCATGCAACAACGGTGCTCAACATTTGTTATGTGGTTCACCATGCGCAATGGTTCACAATCATCACTACTTCACGACAAGCGCCAAACCTTGACACTATTCCCACTAGCGCTGGCTAGCCACTGACCATCGGGGCTGAAGGTGACGGCAAGGACTGAGGCTGAGTAGTCGCTGAGGTTGTCAAGCTGGGTTGAGGTGTTGAGGTCCCAAATAATGACGGTTTTGTCGCGACTGCAACTGGCAAGCATTTTTCCATCTGGGCTGAATGCGACGCAATTGACCCGTTCTAAATGACCAGTGAGAAGACGATTTGCAACCCCAGGCTTGAAGGAATAGAGATTAATTTCTTTGTAAGAACCGACGGCTAAGGTCTCACCATTTGGACTAAATGCTACAGAATCAACCCAGCCTGAATGATCAGTTAGGGTCACAATGGGATTGCCCGTAATCACATCCCATAAAATAACGGCGTTGTCTCGGCAGCCACTGATGAGCTTCTGACTATCGGGACTAAAAGCGACTGAATTCACCCAACTTGAATGTCCAGTTAAGGTACGAATTTTTCTACCCTTTTTTACATCCCAGAGAATAATAGTATTGTCCCAACTGCCGCTGGCGAGTATCTGCCCATCTGCGCTAAAGGCGACGGAATGAACCCAGCTTGAATGGCCAGAGAACCATTTACCGAGGGTGCGGATTGGTTTTGCTGTGTGGATATCCCAGAGAAGGACAGTTTTGCTCTGACCACTACTAGCAAGCATCTGACCATCTGGGCTGAAGGTGATCGCTCCAATACCTTCTGAATAACCACTCAGAGTACGACTCAGGTTACCAGTGTTGACATCCCATAAGTGAATAGTCTTGTCATAACTTCCACTAGCGAGTATTCGGCTATCTGGACTGAATGCAACAGACCAAACCCAGTCTGAATGACCTTCAAGGGTGTGTATACATGTATATTTACAAGTTTGCATTTGAGGTAAACCTTAAAAAAAAATGACTTTATTGAAAGGTAGATTTAGGTGAGTGGGGTATCTCTTAAATCTCGGTAAGATTAAATTTTTGAGTCTCCCATCGTTTTTTTCAAGTTATCTCTACACCCTACACGCTCTGATTTTTCCACATCCCGTGAAAAGTCAGGTATGTAGAGACGTGGCAATGCTACGTCTCTACAAGGATTTGGTTAATTACAAAAATGTACATAATTATAATTCATGACTAAATTTAGCAAAGCTGAACAAAAGCACGTATTTTAAGACATTTTTTTAATGTGTATTTCTCCTCTTATAGGAATTCAAGGATACGCACAAAATATGAGGAACTAGTGAGGAATGTATAAATATCTTGTTAATAAATCCACAAGATAAAGTCTATTTTTTGTTGATACATATTAATATCTCTTAACTAATACGCACCTTTTTTTCTAATGACAACTAAAACAGTTTGTAATAAAATTTGCCAGTCTAATGAAAGTGACCAATTCTCAATGTAGGTTCTATCTAGACGGATAACATCTTCAAAATCGGTAATGTTAGAGCGTCCTGAGACTTGCCAAAGACCTGTGATACCAGGCAAAACTTCTTGGCGGATGAAGTGATGTTCGGAAAATTTTTCTACATCTCTAATAGGCAAAGGTCGTGGACCAACCAGGCTCATATCTCCTAAAATGACATTAAAGATTTGTGGTAACTCATCTAAACTATAACGGCGGAGAAATCCACCAAAGCGAGTGATACGAGGGTCATTTTTGATTTTAAATAGAATACCATCCTTCATTTCATTACTTGCTTCTAAATCTTTTTGGATCTGGTCTGCATTAGGAAGCATGGTGCGAAATTTCCAAATTTCAAAGGGTTTTCCATGTAATCCAATACGTTTTTGTTTATAAAAAATTGGACCAGGAGAATCTAATTTTATGAGCAAGGCAATGCATAGGTAAAGTGGTGAAAATAATATTAAAAAAAGAGTAGAGAAACAAAAATCAAAATACCTCTTTATTAAAAAATCACTTCCTGTGATGAGTGGTGGAGAAAGTTTCAGTGCTGGTGTTCCATCAAACATTTTAAGCTTAAAGTTATCGTCAATGGCTTTTAAGTCAACAGGCAGAATACGTAACGTTATCCCTGCATTTCGTAATTTCCAGTAAAGGAACATGCGACCATTGACACATTCCCAAGAACAAACAAAAACCTCTGCAATTCCTAAACGAACAATATTTTCTGTGGTAGAGTCCCAACTATTTTTTTCTCCTGCTACTGAATCAACATCTACCCATCCAAGTATTTTGTAATAATTCTCCTGTTCTAGTAAATTGGTAACTTTTTGTTTATCTTCTGAACGACAAATCAGAAATGTAGGAGAGCCAATTGCACCATTCTTATAGAAATATTCAAGGGTTGTAGTTATGCTGAATCTAGCAATACAAATTAAAGCTGCACTCAATAACCAGGACAAGACAAAACTTAGCCTAAAAACAAAGTCTCCTTGTTGATAAAAATATGCAAAGACAAGCAGAAGAAAGCGGGAAAGTGTGATTGTTTGAATGAGGCTCAAATACTCTGGATGCTTTTGCCTAGAATCATAGAGACCTTGTACGGCAATGAGACTAATATCAGTGGTAATAATTGGTAGTAATGAAAGAGAACTTTGTAGTGTCGTCCAAGAAGTACCCAAGCTCTTTTCACAAATTGCTGCTATCTGCCATGCCAGAAATAAAACTATTGCATCTAAAGAAATCAGTATTGTAGTTTGAATCCATCTGGCTTTAATTCCCCTACGTAACCGTGTAAAGACGGGTGCACGTAAGTCTAGGTTAGATTGGCTGGATAAGGAAGTCATAGATGTCATAATTACGTGGTTCCATGGTTCAGGATTTAGAGAATTCTGGTCGCAAGAAGATATGCATTCCTAAAGAAGAGCATCAGCCTCCACCAGCAAACTGTGAACTACAAATTTTTAACTCTGCCATTTGAAGTGCTGAACTATAAACCACCTCAATAAGAACCAAGGTTCTACAAGATAACGTCTCCAGAGTCTTTGAGGCTCAGCAATGAGGCGAAATAGCCACTCTAACCCCCATCTTCCTGCCCATCTGGGTGGAGTTGGAACAGCACCTGCTATATAATCTATGGCGGCTCCTGAGGTCAAAATGGCATTAGTAGAAAGTTGATTGAGGTTATCAAGTACCCAATGTTCTTGTTTAGGCATGCTCATACCCACCATGAGAATGTGTGGTTGATAAGCATTGATTGCCTTTAATACTGCCTGGTTCTGTTGGCCCTCTGGTTGAGTATCAAAATAGCCGTGATGTGTAGCAATCTGCAAACTCGGAAATTTTTCCTGTAAAACCTTGGCTCCCTGTTCAGCTACGCCTGGCTTAGAGCCCAGATAGAAGACACGCCATCCTTTTTGTGCAGCCTCCGCTATGAGGGGAATTGTCCAATCAGCATAGGTTACCCGATGCTCTCGCCTGAGAGGAAGACCAAAAAGCCGCCCTAAGAACACCATTGCCATTCCATCCACATGTGTGTAGTCCGCTTTGGCGTAAAACTCACGCATTTCGGAGTCTTGATGATAAAGGTAGATGCTGTGGAGGTTGTGGTTTGCAATAATCCAACGTTGGCGATATTCAACAGCTTCTTCTATCAGTGCATTCAGATCAGGAATAGTTAGTGCGTTGACCTCAACTCCTAGAAGAGTAAAAACTTGCTTGCCCATGCTTGCTCCCACATCATCAAGTTTATTCAATAATCTAAGACTCATAAAATTGCTTGGTTTATAAATCCATAGCAATGTAGAGGAGCTTTATCAATCTCCAATATCAATTTGCAAGAATATGAACTGCAAATGAAAAATCTTGAAAAGAAGATGTAATCTACTTCGATATTTTAGTTAATAAAGTAGTAGAAATATATTGGAGTAGATTTTAAGATAGCTTTATCAAAGCGAAATACAAATTCAAGTTAACGCTGAATTAGCTCTATATCCAACGGAAATTTTACGGAAAATCCTCCTAACTTGACAATTTTGAATAAAAAATACTTTCAGTAGATATACTATAGTGTGGCAATCCTAAATCATTCGTAAGAAACGAGAATCACGGTTTCTTGAAGAAACCGTGATTCTGAGACTTTGAATTTTTACAACTCATCTAGGATTGCTATCGTAGACATTTCAATATCAACGCTTAGGCGCTTTATCAAAAGCACGGGCGATCGCATTCCATGCCAATTTGCGTTTCATTTGTGCATCAAGTGGTAGAGGTCGTACTCGTCCCTTATCATTTGGCTCTGGTATACCCTCTGCAAGCCATGTGTAATGATCGCTGAGTCCCCAAGTCAACACTGCGATAACTGCCGGTTCTTCCAATACTGCCGAAAGATAATCTTCATAAACTCCAGCAACAGAACGAGCACGGAGAGCGGGCTCTTCTGGCAGTTTGGTATCCCGAACATCTATTTCAGTAATTAGGACTTTCAGTCCAAGATCTGCAACATCACGGACAAAGGCTTTAAGCCTCGTAGGATTAAATCGGGTTTTACTCGCATGCAAATGAGCCTGTATACCGAGCGCATGTATAGGAGTGCCTGTAGATTTCAAACGTTCTAGTAGCTTGAGTACTGCAACTCTTTTGGCCTCGTCATTAGAGCTATGATAATCTACTCCATATTCGTTATATGCTAATAAGGCTTGCGGATCAGCTTCTGCTGCAGTGCGAAAGGCAATTTCAATGTAATCTGGTCCCAAAAACTGAAGCCAAGGCCACTTTCGCAGACCATCAGATCTTCCATCTGCAGGTTCGATTACCTCGTTGACCACGTCCCACGAATGAACCTTTCCAGCATAATGCTTAACGACTGTCGTAATGTGTTTCCGCAGAATCTGCTCAGCATTGCGGCTGTCAACAAGTTCTCCAAACCATCCTGGGAGAGCGTCATGCCAAACCAAAGTATGACCGCGGAAAAACATTCTATGTTGCTGAGCAAACTGAGCTAGCCAATCAGCTTTCCTAAAATCAAAACTGTCTGGTGTGGGGCGTAGGATATTCCACTCGAGTTCCCATTCTGGCACTAGAATGCCGCACTCTTTGACAAAGTTGACTGCAAACTTGGTGTCTGATGATAGGGTATGTTGTCTAACTGCTGCGCCATACATCAATCCTTTAGCAGCAGCACGCTGTTTTAAAGAAGCTTCCCCAGCTACTGTAAAATCTCTCCTTGAGTTGTAAAGTTCTTGAAATTCGAGCCGTAGATCAATAGCTTTATCTTTTGCCAAAGCACCCATGCTCCCTAAACCTGCTAAACCTAACCATAAGGCACGACGTCTACTAATTGACCTATTCTTGGGCATATAGAAAAACTCCTATTTAAGACTTGAATATAATTTGAACTTAACTGTAAGCACATGTGTTGCTAGATAATGCTTTATATACTTAGGATTTCACTTCGTTCTTGAGGATTTCAGCCAGTTTCTGTGCCATTGCACTCCAAGAGTATTTTTCTCGAATCAGTCTGTGTGCTGCTTCTGCGAGTGGCTTATAGTGCTCTAGATTTGTAGCTGCCTCAAGCACTGTATTAGCAACTTCTTCGATAGAATACCCTGTAACCAAAAGATGTTGCAAGTGACGGAATTCCTCTAAACCCCTTAACCCTTCGGGCGTTGACACAACTAATTTCTGATAGGCAAAGTAATCCAAAGCTTTATTGCGAGCCCCACCTGCAACAGCTTGCTGTGGAAATGGGAGCAAACCTATGTCTGCGTAGTTTAAATGAGTTAAGAAATCATTGCGCTCTAGAAAGAAACCGACAAATGTAATGTTTGAAGGTAATGATTGAGTATTCTCATCAACATTACGTCCAATTACGATAAAGTGAATTTCTTTGCTATGAGACTCTAGATATCTAGCCACCTGAATAGTCATAGCAACTGACATGTCGTTGGTCGGAAATTGAAACGTCTTGGGAGCAATTACAATCACTATCTTAGCTGGTCGAAGTTGATGATAAGGATCTGGATGAGCAAAAGATGGAGCTACTAGCAAATCATCGGTCACACCATTGCCTACACAGTAAATGCTACGTGGTACAGTGTGATACCATTTAGCAATAAGTTGAGTAATTAATTCACTTGCAACAATAACTGATTTATTAGCTAATATTAGTATCCCTTGGGCAATATATGTTTTAATAAATTGCACAAATTCCACAAGTTTATTAGGTGCAGAGGAAAGACGAGTCCAATACTCGAAGGGAGAAAGAGTATGAAAATCAAACACCAACTGACATTTTTCCTGCCTTGTCAATACCAATGAAATCAAAGCTGCTAATCCAGGCAGATTCTCTTGAGCGTATATGATATCTGGACAAAATTCTGCAATGCATGTCTGTATTGCCCGAACATAGGAAAGTAAACTTCTTGAGCCGACAGAGACAGATTGTCCATAGTCAACTGCTGAACAATTCAAGCCAAGCTGACACACTTCAAAATCTCGGGTGAGATATCTTCCAAGGTAAAAAGGTCTTGTGAAGGCACCGAAAGGTTGACTTGAATCAAGAGTAGAAACAATTAATAACCGCATACTGATAAAATTAAAATAATAAGCTTTCTTACTTGTTCTCCTCACAAAACGAAGGAGATGCATTCAAATTTTTATAGCCAATTACTGCACGCACATAGGGAAGGAGCCAGTAAATGTACCAGAACGGACCTGAATGCCTCTTAACAAACACAGTCCATGCCCGCAGAGGAAACCCTTTAGTCTGAAACACCTTTTTCAATCTCTCATAGAGAGGAAGGTTAGTATCTGCCCAAGTACCACGTACACAATTCTGCGAACATGTACCTACATATCCTGGTGCTACCCATACTGAACATCCGAGCTTTTGAGCCCTAAGTCCATAGTCAAGATCCCCGAGTGTATGAATGAAAGCTGCATCTATATTTCCTACCCTTTCAGCGACTGAACTAGGAATTAGCACACAGTTTCCATACATGGTTTCGCACTCTTGAGGCTCTAGCCCTGGCTTCACAAACTCAAACTTATTAGAGTACCAGCGCTTTGACTGAACTGCACCACCATAGGTTGGTTTTTTCGTTACAGGATCTAGTGTCGAACCAACAACTATCGAATTTGGATAGTCGTGTTCTGTAAGATATCGGTGGATGTTCAACAAGTGGCATAGGGCATTAGGCTCTAATATAGTGTCGTCATTGAGCCAGAGGTAGTAGTCATAACTACTCTTGAGAGCCTCTGCAAATGCCATCCGCATCCCTCCTACCCAGAAGAGGTTGCCGTTGCCCTTTAGAAGTTTAACCTCTGGGTAAGTTGCTTTGATTGCATCTGCGGTTCCATCAGAACTTCCATCATCAACAAGGTAAATATCAACAGTCACATTCTGTTCATAAAGTGCTTGGAGACAGGCCAAGGTTGTATCACGCCTGTTGTAGCAGGTCATAAGAACTGCCAAATGTACATGATTCATGTTATTTTCACCATTATAAATAATTACTTTTTCCTAAAACGAAAACGTTTTCCTTGTTTTTTTCTATCTTTAAATCATCATATTACTTTGCTTTTAGGTAGATTCCTAAATGGAATTTTGCCTAATTTTATTGTACTCAACAATAGATGAGAGAGCTATTGATACATAAATAATCCAATATATATTACTAGGTGACAGGATTGTAATTTGTTCACTCATATTAAAAACTATCTTAATTACTAAAAATTCAAACATCCAAAAAAAAACATTTTTTTTAGTTGAAACAAACAAGAAAAAAACTCTTTTAAAAACTAGCAAAAAATTAATTATGAATAATAACAACCCTATAAAACCTAATTCTAAGAATAGCTGTAAAAAACCGTTATGACTGTGAAAGCCTCGGCTGGTATCTGCTTGGAACGCCCATGTATTATCAATAATGTACTTACCTGCATCGGAATCCCAGAATGCAGCATACCCATAGCCTAGCCAAGGTTGCTCTAATCCCATCTCAATAGCTAAGTTCCATATAGGTGTACGTCCGTTAAATTCAAGATCTTTCCCTAGAAGATCAACTACTATAGTTTCCAGGTTCATTAAAATTACAATAGCTAGACTCATAAACAGTAGTAAAGCAATGATTAATAGTACTACCCGAAGTTTGTTGGGCTGCTTTAGAATCTTATAAAGCGGCATGAGCAGTATTGAGAACACAAAGATTATCAAACCCGTACTGCTCTTAGAAGCCAGAATGAGAGTGCACACCAAACAAAGACCAGTTAATGCAACCCAGTGATTGCTCTGTTTATCGAAGGCAGTCACCAGAAAAACCGAAGCCCCTAAAGCCATAATGCGACCTAAATATTGTTTATGAGCATAGATTCCCTGCCAAGCTATAGTGTGATTAATATGGTGAGTACCATATGATGGTAAAGCTAGACTAACGGCTATAGAGAGAATGATTGCTATACCAATTGTCCAGGATAGTAAGCGCATCTGCTCTTTAGGAGAGTAGCGAGTAGCTAAGTATGCTCCAAATATAGTGGAACGTATTAATCCTCTCAGATTACTTATCGTATCACCTAGATTGTCAGACCAAAAAATAGAGGTTAAAGCAACTCCAACTAAAAGCATTAGAGAGATGTCTCTCGTAGCAACATAAGTAACTTGTTTCCACCGCCTAATAACTAAAAGAGCTACTATTCCATAGCTTATAAAGTTAACAACATTAACTACAGAGGCTGAGATATTAAGAACTTCAGCAAATAGAAGCAAGAAAATAACACTAGGTATTTCTAAACTCTCTACTAAACCGCTAAATAATTGAGTTTTCAATTTTAACTCTCCAGGTCTTTAAAACAAACTATATATAGATAAAACTTATTTTTTAGGTTCTATCTCATTTGACGGTTATATCCTAATAAAATTTCATTAAAAAGAGATAAATAATGACGTGCTTGGATTTCTAAGGTAAATTCTTGCTCCGTTTTTTCACGAGCACGATGTGACAATTTCCGATATCGCTCTTCGTTTTCCAGTACCCAGATAATTCCTTGAGCCAAATCTTGAATTTGATAAGGTTGCGCTAAATAACCATTTTTTTGGTGCTCAATCATGTCAGGCATACCACCAATATTGAAGGCAACGCATGGTATTCCACAAGCAAGTGCCTCCATTACAGTATTTGCTAAGTTCTCTTGAGTAGAAGATAGTACAAAGATATCTGCTGCTGAATACACTAGCGCCAATGAGGTGTCATCTCTCAAAGTACCTAGGTAATGTGTCTGGAAACCAAATTCAGCAGGCTTTTCTGGTTGAGAAGCACCAAAAATAACTATTTCCACTCGCTCATGCCATCCAGATTTGCTCAAGTCTTGCAAAGCTGTTTGCAACAAGTGAAATCCTTTTCTTTTATCACTAGTTGCTTCTAGTGCTCCAAAAAGAATAAGTTGCTTATCTTGAGGTAAATTCAGTAGTTCTCTCGCTATCTGTCGATTGATAGGTCTATACCTTTGAGTATCGAGACTATTAGGAATGATCTCAACGCGCAAGTTCTTGAAAAGTGAACTAGAATTAGCACACTTAGCTAGCCATTCACTTAATGCAACAATTGTCAGATTTAGGTTTTTCCACGCTTTGGATTTACGCTGCCATACCCACCGGGATAAATCCCAGTGTTGACTACTGTGCAGCTGAGGACAGGCACCACATGCTGTAGTATAGCGATCACAATTTTGATTATAGTGGCATCCTCCTGTGAAAGCCCACATATCATGAAGGGTCCAGACTATCGGTTTATTTAACTTAGCAATTGTTTCAATCTGTAAATAGCCCAAGTTAATCCAATGTAGGTTAATCACATCTGGATTCAGTTGAGCAACTTTAGAACTGATTGTGTCTGGAAGCCATTGGAGGGAATATGTAGTGCGATCATAATCAGGGTAGAATTTCAATGGTAGTTTATCTATAGTTAGTCTTAATCCAGCAACAGTTCTCCCTATTCCAGAGCTAGTCTTTAAGCCAATAACTCGTCTATCGTCACTTTGTTTAGCTTGCACTAACATCTGAGAATCAACATTTATGCTCTGAAGACCTTGATGTAATCGGTAGGCAGCACGAGATGCCCCGTCACCAATATCGTTAGTACTGAGAAGTAAAGTTTTCAAGATTCAATCCCTATTTTTAGATACGCAACTGTTACTGAATGTTTGAATTAATGAGTGTTTTTAATCTTCGAATTTGATTGAATTTTTCTAAAGTTCTATTTATTTTGCCTTTAAATTTACCAAGCAAACTTATTTGAAATAAACTATTTTGTGTAAAATTATCGGCTTGCACATCATGAATTACAAACGGTGGATGTTTGAGCGGAAAATTAATTTCTTCAACGGGCATATTGGCATATTTACTACTTTTACCTGTATTATGAGTTGCATCTATACCAAAACCAATATTAGAAATTAAATTAGTATTTGAGAGAATACTAATTCCACTTTGAACCCAGCAAGCAAATGTCCATCGATAAGCCCAGCTATTTATTTGCCCATCATATGTATATTGTAAAGTTTTGTTCCACCACTTGAGTGCTTGAGGATCTCCTAGTATGTCATTCAGCAAATTCTTCTCTTTAATTTCTGGCCAGAGCTTCATGTCAAAGTCAAAATATTGCCAGGCTCGTTTCCAAGTCGCCCAACCCCAACAGTGATTGTAGCGAGAGAAGTAGTAGCTATATTCGGTGCGTTTACGTCCAAACTGAACATTTTGACCAGAAATTGTTACTATTCTATTGTCGTGTCTGTAGCGATCAAGTAACTCCTCACAAAAGTAAAAGAATGTAGGATGGGGTACACAGTCATCCTCCAAAATAATTGCTTCTTCAACATTGCTAAAAACCCAGTCTAAACCACTGGCAACACGTTTTGCACAACCCAAATTGACTTCAGAGTAGTTCTTGAAAACTTCACATTGCCAATCAACCTGCTCAATAAGGGCACGGGCAGCCGCGCACTTTTCGACTTCCTCTGAGCGATCAGCACGAGGTCCATCGGCAATAACAAAAAGCTGAGAAGGTTTGACTTGACGAATTACTTCCAAGACTCTCTCAGTAGTATCTGCTCGTTTAAAGATAATCAGTACAACAGGGGTTTTCAATTGCCAATCAGACATTTAGTATTCTCCTTTATACTCAAATTTTTAGTTATGTATACTTTTTCTCTTAAAGTATGCCTGTTGCAATAGGTATTATGATTGCTTTTGTTTGAAGCCAGAAAATTTTTCTTGTCATAGGGAAAAATAAATTTGCAATATAAGAGGCGAATATTTGTGCAATGACTGTAGAAATAGCTGAGCCTATTGCTCCGTAGCTTTGTATGAAGAAATAGTTTAAGGCTATATTAATCAATGCACCAATTGCAGAGGATGCAAAGGCAAATGACATTAAACCTTCTGTTGTGGTCCATGAACTTCTTACTAATCCTAGTGAAACAAACAAACCAGTCCAAATATGAATCGTTAATATTGCTCCCGCCTGTATATAATCTTTGCCAAAAAATAGTGTAATGAGGTGACTAGAAGTAAAAGTGACTATTATAGCTACAATATAGGACAAAATCGTTAATAGACAAAAAAGCTTATGTATACGTTGGTAGTATAATTTTTCACTAATCTTCTTAGCTTCTATAATCAATGGAAAAACTGAATTTGTAATGGCTACTGGGACAAAATACCACAGTTCAGATATTTTAACTGCTGCTGAATAAACTCCCACAGCCTGAGCATCAAGCATCTGACCGAGCATGAGTTGATCAGTTCGCATGTAGATCATAATTACAATACTTGATAAAATCAGAGTCCAACTATCTTTCAGTAATCCCTTTGCATAGGAAAGACTATACCGCCAAGCCTTCAGTAAATGTCCTTGAAATTGATAGGCAATTACCAATCCCATTGCACCCAAGGCAATCTCTACTGACCATATACAAGCAAACATAATCAGTGGTGCTCTCATATGGAGCAGTATGATTTTGCCTAGATTTGTTAGAATAAACCCCAAGTTCTTTGCCAAAACAGTATACTTTGACTGAAGTTGTGACTGGAACCAGAAATCAATTACATCAAATGCTTCAAAAATCATTCCTGCTGCAATAATACCTACTAACCAATGATTCTGATTATTATAAGGGTGCAGTAGAAAAACACTTCCAACTGCTAGTAACAAGGCTACTATTTGGGCGCTCAGTTTTAGGATGAAGGCAGTACCAAGAACTTCATTTTTACAAGACGGCTCACGAACCAGATTACGTACTACAATGCTGTTTAATCCCAAATTAGCAACTGTGTCAAATAGAGAGGCAAAAGCAATCACATAGTTGAACAATCCAAACTGCTCTGGTCCTAAATAACGGGCTATCCAAACCCCTACAAACAGACCCACTCCCATCCTTAACACTCTGTCACCAAACAGCCAAGCCGTATTGCCGATAATTTTACGCAGACTAGGGCTAAATTTCTGAGTCACTATAGCTATCTTGTTTATCATCAATCTGCCTATCAATACTGCTTAGTTGCTTTTAAAACATTTTCTGCTCTAGGAGATGGCATTTTCATAACTCATAGCATTGTGTTGACCATAGTATTCTTGAGAAAAGTGAAAGTAGCTGTCAGATTCATCTTTTTGACTCACACCGTTAACCACCAAACCCAACACATTCTGACATGAGGTTGCCAACAGCTTTTTAGCAGCATTAACACTAGTGGAATTCACCACACCAGGTCGTGCAACTAACAAGACACCATCTGTCATTTTCCCTAAGGTCAGAGCGTCAGCAGCTACTATCAGAGGAGGTGCATCGATAATCACAAAGTCATATTGTTCAGAAAAAGACTCAATTAACGAAGCCATTCGCTTAGAATCTAGCAAAGCCAATGGGGTGGGAGGGATGACTCCAGAGGGTAAGACTTCTAAGTTAGTCATCACCTCTGTCACAGAGGTCTGAAATTCAGCCTGACCAACAATCACATCTGATAAACCTGTTGCATTGGTTAGATTCCAGATATGATGCTGAATGGGATGGCGCATATCTGCATCCACTAACAAAACTCGACGTCCAAGTTGAGCCATGGTTGCAGCTAAATTTGCAGAAACTGTTGACTTCCCTTCTTTGGGAATAGAACTCGTGACCACAATGACTTGCAAAGCTTTATCTGAAGTGAGAAACTTCAGATTCGCCTGAATCATGCGGTAGGCTTCAGCAATTAGTAAGTGAGAGTTGTTTCTGACAGGAACTTGGGGAATTGCGCGTTCTGTATCCTGCGCGTTAGCAGTAGCTTTTTTGCTCCAGTCAGGAATAGTACCCAACAAAGTATAGCCAAACAACTCTCTCGCCTGTTTGAGAGTTGTGATAGATTTGTCTGAAACCTCTAAAATGGCGATAGTAGCTCCAGACGCTAGGATAGCTATCATCATCCCTAAACCAAGGGTAGTTGCTGGTCCTTTAAGCGATCGCTTGTCCGGAACCTCTGCAGGCTCGATAATACGACCGTTTACCAAGCTTTCATTTTGTGCAACACTGACCTCATGAAACTTTTTCAACAGAATTTCATAAGTAGATTGAGCTGCATCCAGTTGTCTCTGTAGTTCCCTTTGCTGCTCTTCCAATTTGGGAAGAACATTCATTCGCTGTTTATAAGTGGCCAAGTTGTCAGAAAGCTTCTTTAATTGATTAGCCAAACCTAAACGTTCTGCTTCTATTTTGACCAACTCTTCATTCAGTTTTTGTTTGCTTTCTCCTATTTGCAAATTTCTATTAGGCACTTGCTGCTGCACTCCAGCCTCTTCTATCCGCTTTTGTAGTAAAGCTTTAAGAGCCGCTGCTTTCAATTTCAGAGCGACTATTGTAGGATGGTTGTCTTGGAAGACAGTTTTCTGAACAGACAACTCATCTTCTGTCTGTTGAAAGTCTTTTAGTACATTCTGTACTCCTAAAGACTGGTTGAGGGAATTCACAGCAATGCCTTGGTCTGAACTCAGATTGACTTTGCTCTGGAGATTTGCATAGCGCGCATTTGCATTTGCGAGTTCAGCCTGAGTTTCAGTAATTTTGCCTTCTAGATCTTTAATAATACTCACTGTCGATTTGGCTTCCTCATCAAGATTGACAACATAGTTCTGTTGTCTAAATTTGAGCAAAGCCATTTCTGCCTGACGAACTGCTTTCTGACTTTGAGGCAACTGTATACCAATAAAGTAACCCGCTGCACCAGCAGCTGCTCGGTTAACAAGCTGGTTGTTTTCTATATAAAGGTTCATCAATTTGTTGACGACTGCCGCTGCCTCTTGGGGGTCATTACTCTGGTACGAAAGCTGTAACACATCCGTTAATGGAAGATTTTTCACCTTAAAATGTTTTTTCAGAAAGTCCTTAGGTTTCAGCGGTGAATCATCTCCATCTTTGAGATTTAGTGCGGTTATGGTCTTTTGTATCAGTGGTATAGAACTAATGATCTCCACTTCTGTCTTGACAGGGTTACTTTGTTGAGCCACCCCATCCAATGATCCTATTTGTTCTCCCATCCCTGTAACCGCAGAAGTTTGATTGACTCTTCGGATGAACAGTTTACCGTCTGCTTTATAGACCGGCTTCTGCAAGCAGACAGCTGCTACAGTGAGTGCACTAATACAGCTAAATATGCTTACAGCTGGTACCCAACGCTGTTTAAGGATGAGCCAAAGTTTTTGAAAATCTAAATCTTGAGATTGAGTGGATTCCATAGAGTCGGGGGGAAGGGAAGGGGCAGGGCAAACGCACCAAAATTTTCAAAAAGCTGCAATATATTTTTAGAAGCGTTCGTCCAAAATATTTCAACTAATTAAACTTCAAGATTTGATTAGTAAAAATTT
>JAJPJF010000356.1 GCA_021324415.1 Nostocales cyanobacterium Centralia_MAG_434 | reverse complement strand
CGACATTTGAGTTTAGCAGTGGGTATCTGCACGAATGTTTGTGTTGTCTTGCCGAGATTTGCCTCCTGTCGTTGTCCGGTGTTCCAGCCAAATACAATTGTTCCAATCTTGTTGTTTAGGCAATGGTCAATCACGAGTTTTGCAGCCTTGTTAAGTGCATCCCGCATATGTCGATTGCGCTTTTCAGTGATATGGGCTAACTGTTCATCCCAATACCCTTGTAGTTTTCCTTCTTTGAGTGTGGAAACTCGCTTGTTGTACCACTGGTTGAGGCTTTTGACCTTCAACCCGTCCACAAGGAAACTCGTGCCGATGTTGGACAGACAGCTAAGCCAATTGTTAATGCCAGGGTCAATTGCTAAGGCATTTAGCGGATCAATATCGTGCTGTGGTGCAGATGGTTGCTTGTAGACAAACTCTGCATAAAAGCACTGATTGCGTGGCAGTATCCGCAATTCCTTGATGTCCTTAAATTCCAAATTGGATGGCATTGGTAGGGTGAAGCTATCTACCCCAAACCAACGTTTAACCGTGTTGCCCAAAGGAACCCTGATATTACCGTCAACCAATTTTAAGGCTTGAGATGGGTAAGCGATTAATGCCAATCCTCCCTTTTTGCGGTATTTAGGCAATCGTGGTTTATCGGTTAACTCCCCACGCTTAAACTTCTTATCGAGTTCCTTAAACGACTTGAACGATTCGGCAACTGATATCAATGTCTGTTGTGCTGCTTGCGAGTGCAATGCTTGGTAGTGCCCATTGGTTTTGTACTCGTTGATGAGGTCAAACTTCCCAACAAACTTTCTCGTTTTCAAATACAACTGCCGACTGTAATAAATCCCACAATTGGTTAATTTGTGTGCAACAGAACAAATGAATTCCAATATGGCTTTGAGGTCGATATTTGGAGTAATTAAGTTTTGTTGACATCCGTACAACCCGTCATCACCTCCCGGTTTTTGGTGTAATATGCATATTATAGTCGCATATTATAAGTATTGCAATATGAGAGAAACTAGTTATGGAGAGAAAAAAGAGAGAATCACGTTGACCATTACTCCCACGGTCAAAAAGTGGTTGAAACAGCAACAAAAAAGACTATGTGCTACTAGCTTGTCGGATACTTTAGAAAAGTTGGCAAGACATGAGACGGCAGACTGAAGTCTGCGCTGTGGCTTTCATGAGCCAGCACTGCAAGAAGGTTTCCTTCTGTAGGTGACTGGCGTCCCCCGGTATAAATGCACGGGGTTTTCATCCTACTTTCTTATAATAAATCAAAATTAAGGGTTTTTTGGAATGTGATGTATTTCAGCATATCCACTGAAAATCAGCCGTTGACCTTCGGTTTCTAAGCGGTTAAGCCGCATTTTCACTCCATCTAAGTCAAAGCGATCTAAATCGACCATATTATCTAGAATTTCTACTAGCGCTAAACTTAGATTTTGTGAGATTTCTCGCTGCGCTTCTGGGATTTGGCTTAAGTCAGTATTGGGATTACTGAACGAAATACGACGCCGTTTCTCAATTCCTACAGTTACAGTCATGTTTAACGGTACAAGTTCGCCATTGTTTAAATCCGCCTTTGCCAAAATCCGCAGTTGATTTGCTGGCAATAGCTGTGCTCCGACTTCGGTGAAGGTGACTGGATGACCTTCAGATAATGCTGTCAGTACTGGTTGAGTGAGGTTTTCTAAGCGCTTTCTTACTAATTCTGCTTTAAAGGATTGATTAATACCTGCTTCGGTTAGAATGACTTGAGCGATCGCTTGAGTAGGTTGCTTGAGACGCAGTTTCCCACCTAAAAGGGAACCAAAGTCAATGACAACGGCATCAGTTTCTATAGAGATTTCTTCCGCGGCAAATTCTCTGCGGATGACTAAGCCACGACCATTCATTTTGAAGCTATCGATGCTGCCTTGCAAGAGTTTGCTAGAAGGAAAGCAACGAATAGAGACTTCCACTGACTCGCTTGCGGTAAACAGGTGGCGAATCGTTTGGCTAGCAACGGTGTTGAGCATTCGCTCACCCCAGTCCGTGCCTTTTGGATCTGTTAAACCAGTAAGTCCGCCTAACATTTGGTTTTGGCTCTAGATAGATAGAGGTTCTTTGTCATTTTGTAACAAATTGTGAATAATTCAGCAACTGTGTATTGATTGATTGTTCTGATGGTTAGGGTAGGAAAAACTATGGGTAAAGCGTTTCTTTAGGAGCTTGTGGCTTTTAGCTAGCACTTGAGTATTCCAGAATCCATCAAGCAAGTCCTAAGAAGTTGCTATCAAAAATACAGTTTGTTGAGTAGGATGCTTTTCAAATTAACTAGCTACCCAAAAGCATCAGATTTTGAAAGGGATAAGTATTTTTCCAACGATAAGTATTAAAGTCTCTCCGGTCCACAGAAAGAATTCGTCCGTGTCCCAAGTGTTCTGCTAAAACCACTAGCGAAGCATCAGCAAAATCCATTGGCAAATCCGCATATTGTTCCATTAGTTCACAAAGACGTTTACCATGATGCGGTTGCAAATCAAAAACTTTGAATGCTCCCACGTACAAGTTATTGATGAAACTTACTTGAGCGTGATTGCCCATCTTTGTGAGCAGTATATAACAAGTTTCAGTAACGACAGCCCAAGTTGTAATCAGAGGCTCATGGAGATTGGCAAGTACTGTCATTGCCTGAGTATGGTGTGCATCATTTCGATTTGCCAAAGCTAACCAAAATCCGGTATCAACGATAATCATACTTAGCATCCAAGCCATCTCCCAAAACTGACTTGTAGTTTACGGAAAGATTCGGATCTGCCTCACCACAACCAACAAAACCACTTTCCATGAGTACAGAGAGTGGGTTTTGGTAATGTTGCTGAAGCTGCTGATAGTACAAGTCAATAGCAGACTTGATAACATCTGTGACCCCCTTATGGGTTTGCTGTTGAATATAGGCTATTTTGTGAGAGTACTCTTCATCTAACCGGGCATTAATTCGCATTGTCATTCCTTTCTGTCATACGCTTGTATGACATCTTAACATGCTCATAGTATTGGCGTCTATGGAGCCGAACTTTGCTAGCTCTCCCTAATCAACAACTTACGTCGCAAAAGATCCAACGCACTACACGAACTCAAGTGGCGAATAAAAGATCGACTTCGTCCTACACCAAAGCGATATTCAAAACTTTCTACTTTCCCATTAGGTGAAGCTAAACCAATATAGACTAAACCTACTGGCTTAGTCTCTGTACCACCTGTGGGTCCGGCAATCCCTGTAATACTTAATGCCCAAGCTGTTCCTAAACGGGTTTTGACACCTATTGCCATTTGCTCAGCAACTGTCGCACTAACAGCTCCAAACTTTGCCAAATCTTCCGGATTCACACCTAAAAGTGCCACTTTCGCCAAATTGTCATAAGAAATAACCCCACCCCAGAAGTAATCTGAACTTCCAGAGATTTCTGTTAACATCTGTCCTAATCCGCCACCTGTGCAAGATTCTGCTACTGACAGTGTTTCCCCTGACTCACGCAATAGCTGACCTACTACTGAAGCTAGAGTGTCATCATCAGCGCCATAATAATCCAATCCAGCAATTTCTATAATTTGTTTTTCTATAGGTGCAATCAAATCCTTGGCTTGTCTTTCGGTAGAGGCTTTCGCAGATACTCGTAACTTGACCTCTCCCTTGCTAGCATAGGGGGCTACTGTGGGATTAGGCAGATTAAGATAGGAAGCAACCTTCTCTGCTAAAGCAGATTCCCCAATCCCCCAAAATTTCAACATCCGACTGTAAATAATTTCTTTGCCCCAACCCTGGTCTTTCAGATACGGTACAGCCGTGTCTTGCCACATCCGGTGCATTTCACTCGGTACACCAGGAAAAGTAAAAATCGTTAAACCAGAATGAGGCTGCCAGATTATACCAGGTGCTGTGCCTGTAGGATTAGGTAAAATTTCTGCTCCTTGAGGTATTAAAGCTTGCTTACGATTACTGGGTGTCATCACTCGACCACGCAAAGCAAATTTTTGGGTAATATCCTCAAGAATTTCTGGACTTTCTACCAAAGGGACACCAAAAAAATCAGCGATAGTTTCACAGGTGAGATCATCTGGTGTCGGACCAAGACCACCAGTGAAAATCAAGATTTGCGATCGAAGACTTGCAATTTCTATAACCTGCCTAAGCCTTCCTGGGTTATCTCCAACTACTGTTTGATAATAGTGAGGAATTCCTAATCGGGCTAATTCCTTCGCTAGAAATTGAGAATTACTATTGAGAATATCTCCTAGTAGGAGTTCGGTACCAACACAAATAATTTCTGCACTCATTTTGACTTAAGAGTTAGGAGGAGCCAGTGCGTTGGGCGGCTGTGCCGACAGTCCCGCAACTGGCGTTTAGGAATTAGGAATTAGGAGTTAGGAATTATAAGACTAATAAAGATTTGGAAGTTATTTACTCCCAACTTTCTTTAAGATTGCCGAGAGTGTTTCCATACTCGCCAACTAATGTAGCTTAGCAGGGAGGTGGTACCACAAGCATAAACAATACCACTGGGTATACCAGCAATAGCCATTGCTAAACTTCCAACCCATAAAGTTAAAGAATAAATGAATAAAACAGTTAATCTGTGAGACAAACCAGCGCGTAACAATCTGTGGTGTAGATGACTTTTATCAGCAATAAAAGGTGATTTGCCACGTCGAAGTCGTGCTAGGATAACTGCTGACATATCTACAATTGGTACTGCCAAAATTAGATAGGGTAATAATATTGCAGTTACAGCAGGGATTTTTACTAAGCCAATGACGCCGACTGCTGCTAAGGTGAATCCCATAAAGTAAGACCCACCATCTCCCATAAAAATTTGTGCCGGGTTGAAATTGTAGCGGAGAAATCCTAATGAAGAGCCAGCAAGTGCGGCTGCAATCAAAGCTGCTGCTGGTTGCTTCATAAACAGTGCGACAACAAGCATCACTACAGCAGCAATTCCAGAGACCCCTGCAGCTAAACCGTCTAAACCGTCAATCCAATTAATTGCATTTACCATCCCTACCAGCCAAATGACAGTAATTGGTAGACTCAGCCAGTTGAGATCCACGATTCCAATAGTAGGAATTGTAAGAAAGTCTATACTGACCCCTGCTTTCCATGCACCTGCTGCTACAATCACTTGCAATAAAAGACGTGTAAAAGGAGACAGGTTTAATAAATCGTCTGCTAAGCCGATGAGGAAAAAGCCTAGACCACCTAAAGTAACACCCCAGATTTGCCACTCCTTTTCTGGTGGCAATAGTCCAAATCCACCTAACCACCAAACAATTAACAGAGAGACGGTGGTGCCCATAAAAATGGAAACTCCACCTAAGCGAACCATCGGACGTTGATGGACTTTTCGATCGCCAGGATTATCGAGTCGTCCACTTTTGATACCTAGATTTCTAACATCAGGCGTGGTCCAAAGAACGACGACTGCTGCGACGAGGAAGGCAATCAGGTGATAAATCTGAGCAGGCATCTGTAATTTTATTTAGTAGGTTATGTGACAAAAATTGATCAAGGCCTATTTCTTCATATATCTACTACGTTTGAGAAACTTATTCAGCAAAACAATGTAAGATTTGTAAAATTTTCAAAAAGTTAGTAGAGGCGAACATGTGTTCACCCCTATGGGAGTTAGAAGTGACTAACTTCTAACTCCTAACTCTCATGTCAAGCTAGAGCTGGTACAGAACTCACCAAGTGTGGATACAAGGGGAAGCGCTCACACAAAGCGGCTACTCTTCGCCGACAATCTTCAGCAACTGTCTGTGACTCTGGATGCAAGAGGCGATCGCCAATAATATTGCCAATCTCTGTAAATTCCGCAATTCCCATACCACGTGTGGTCAGAGCTGGAGAACCCAACCTCAGACCACTTGTCACAAATGGTGACTCTGGGTCAAAGGGAACTGTATTTTTGTTGGCAGTGATATTGATATCACTCACAAGCTGATCTGCTTGTTTACCTGTGATACCTATAGAGCGTAAATCTACTAGCATTAAATGGTTATCTGTACCATCTGACACTAGTTTTAATCCTCTATTTTGTAATTGGGTAGCCAAAGCACTTGCATTTTCAATGACTTGAGCAGAGTATGTTTTAAAATCTGGTTTGAGCGCTTCACCAAAAGCTACTGCTTTAGCGGCAATAACATGTTCCAAAGGTCCGCCTTGAGTGCCTGGGAAAACAGATTTATCCAGCTTTTTACCTAGTTCTGCATCACGAGTCAGGATTAAACCACCTCGGGGACCACGGAGAGTTTTATGTGTAGTGGTTGTCACTACATCACAGTAGGGAATGGGGTCGGGGTGAAGACCTGTGGCAACCAAACCAGCAATATGGGCAATATCTGCTAGTAAGTATGCACCAATTTCATCAGCTATACTGCGAAATTTTGCAAAATCAATGATACGAGGATAAGCTGAATAACCACAAATCAGTAGCTTAGGACGCTCCCTTAGCGCCTGCTCCCGAATTTGGTCATAGTCCAATTGCTCTGTTTCTCTACTGACTCCATAATGGCAGGCTTGGAACCATTTACCAGATACATTGACAGGTGAACCATGAGTAAGATGTCCCCCATGAGACAAATCCATCCCCATGAATTTGTCGCCTGGTTCCAGCAGAGTTAAAAAGACTGCAAAATTGGCTTGTGCACCAGAATGAGGTTGCACGTTAGCATGAGCAGCACCAAAAACTTGTTTGGCACGATCAATCGCTATCTGCTCAATTTTGTCTATAAACTCACAGCCGCCATAGTAACGTTTACCGGGCAATCCCTCAGCATATTTATTTGTCAGTACTGAACCCTGAGCAGCCAACACAGCGGCGGAGGTAAAGTTTTCACTTGCAATGAGTTCCAAGTGGTCACGTTCGCGCTGTAATTCTTGATTGATTAGCTCTGCCACTACAGGATCAGACGAGGCCAGAAAATCTGAGTTAGTCTGAGTCACTTCAACTATCCTTATTGAAATTTACACAATCGTCAGTTGTTAATGGTAACTAACAACATCTCAACAGGTGAATGGCTGTTCGCCACTACTGACAACTAACAATTGACTCATTCAGTTTATCAATACTGATAGGAGGACCCCCACTATTAGAGTTAGATTTAGTGGCGCGGGAGTATAAATATTAAGTGTTGCGTCTTTACTACAAAAAGTATTTTTTTTGACTACAGGAATAGAAATATAACATACAATGATAAATAAAGTCTATTAACACAGTCCTGGCAGCTGAGTTTTCAGTAAAAAGTGCAATGAGGGTGCGAAGTTGCAACTACTCAAGAAATCTGTTACTTAAATCTCATGGCTGTTCTCGAACTCAAGAGTGCCAGTCTATGTAAGGAAAGGCTAATTCTTTAGCAGCACTGGCTTTCTAAGACTTTTATCGGAGGTATAGGATGCTAGTAATTGTTATGGAAGACCAAATCCTTACTCCTGGGCAGGTTTGCCAATCTTGTTTACTTGCCGACGGTAGTGGTCAACCACGTTGGCGTCAAGGTCACTTAGGTTGTGGGCATGCTGTCCGTAAACTCAATCCTATGCAGCCAGATCAATACGAATGTTTGATGGGTTTCCGTGTTGTCAACATTGAATGAGCTACATCTGATGGAAACAACAAGCAACTGCGTTATTCTAGGGTCATATGACCATTCAATTTGATGACAGGAGAACCCACAATGACTTGGCGCGGGTCTACAACAATCTTAGAGCGGATTCTTGCTTGTCTACCTTATTTACTACCATTAATTAGTGCAGTTGGATTTGGTTACTCTTTATTTAGACAGTTTCCAGCACTGCAAATCCTATTTTTGCCGTTGCAACCCGTAATGTTAATTTATAGCATCCTCGGACAATACGGCGAACTGATAGTTTTCTTTGCTTTATTTCTTTTGGTTGTCAGAAACGAAAAAGTTCCACACTTTATTCGTTTCAACACCATGCAAGCGCTGCTTCTAGACATCGTGGCTTATTTGTGCGGAATCATTTTGCGACTTGTAGCACTTCCAGGAATTGTATTTGCAATACAAACTCTTTCTACAACTATTTTCCTAGGTATAGTCGCAGCAGCATTATTTTCTATCATACAGTCTCTGTTGGGACGGTATGCAGAAATTCCAGCTATTTCTGATGCAGTTTATATGCAGGTGCGTTAGTTATCAGCAAGCTGTTACGGTGTTTTCTAAGCGACCAATGCCTTCAATTTCGACAAGGACGCGATCGCCAGGCTGCAATGGTCCGACGCCAAAGGGTGTGCCTGTGAGAACAACATCTCCTGGTAGCAGTGTCATGACCCTACTAATGTAAGAGACGAGAAAATCAGGTGGAAACACCATTTGATCAACCAACGCAGATTGTACGGGGTCTGATAACTCATTCAAAAAAGTTTGTAATCTTGCTCCTGGGCTTAATTCTCGGACGATCCAAGGTCCGAGGGGGCAAAAGGTGTCAAAACCTTTGGCTCGTGTCCATTGACCATCCCGTTGCTGTAAATCTCGTGCTGTGACATCGTTAGCAATTGTGTAACCCCAAATTTTTGTCTGAGCTTCCTCTGGTGAACAGTTAGAAGTGTGATCTCCAATCACTAAGGCTAACTCTCCTTCGTAATCTACACGCTGCGATTGCTGTGGATAATGAATTTCTTCAATAGCGGCAATAATCGAAGTGGGTGGCTTGAGGAAAATCAGTGGTTCACTAGGCACTTCAGTTCCCATTTCTGCCGCATGGTCTACATAATTCTTGCCTACCGCTACAATTTTTGAAGGAGCACATGGAGCTAGGATTTTGTAACTGTCAGGTTCTAAACTCAAATCAGTAGGTTGCCCTTGTAACCAAGGTGGTGCATCCAGTACTAAAACTTTGAGGGAAGGTTGCAGTAAACCATAGTAAATTTGACCGTTTTGATTTTGAACTCTTACATAGCGCTGTGCCATAGCTTTGATGAAAATCCTCCAGTCTGCGACCTATTGTTAGTGATAAGCGGAAGTGACAAACACTCAATCCTATTTGTCGCATGAACTTAAGAACCTTTACAATCCGTACTTTTCTAAAACACCTGAAACTATCCTTATGAATGCTGCCTAACAATAGCGCCTCACTGCTTTTCTAGCTATATCTGGCAAGAATATTAAGCAATTATCAAGATATTCTGTATAATTTCTACCAAAAATATTGGTATTTGTTTTTGAGTTATTTTATGGTTGCTCAGAATCAGATTTTAGAATTTTTGACACAATTGTTGTAAGATCAAAATTCCTTGTTGCTTAGGATGTTGATTGGTACTAGTATCTCAACCCAGATACATGTATGGATCAATACGAGCAGCCATATTGTCCATAAGGAGACAACAAACTGTGCAGATAATTTACGAAACAATGTATATCCTGCGTCCTGACCTGACTGAAGAACAGGTAGCGCAAGCAGTTAATAAATACGAGAACTTGCTTCGGGAACAAGGATCTGATAACATCCAAACTCAAAATCGTGGTAAGCGTCGTCTTGCTTATGAAATCAGTAGACAACGCGATGGCATATACATCCAAATGAACTACACTGCTCCTGGAAAGGCGATCGCAATCTTAGAACGTGCCATGCGTTTGAGCGAAGAAGTGATTCGCTATTTAACTATTAAGCAAGAAGTGGAACAGCAACCAGAAGCAACCACTCAAGAAGTAGCGTAGTAATGGGGTGCCAGTTGTCACGACTCACAATTGACAACTGGCACCTAAAAATATTTAAAGCTGGTCAAAGTAAAAAAAAGATCTTTTTTCTCTTTTCGATTTTGCTAAGGATGTTAAATTAAATATAACTTGCATATAGCAAGACTACCGTAGTTATACCGAAAAGTAAAAAAAGATTTATCAATCAAATGGGAGCTGTAAACCACTGTGAGTCAAACTGACACCTCCTCTATCCAAGCTCTCTCTACAGAAATGTCGAAGTTGCGTCAAGATCTGCAGCTTCGGGATCAATTAGTGCAGCAGCTGTCTCAGGAACTGTTCAGACTTGTTAAGGGCAATACAAACTTCATGCCTCAGCCAGAAGTGTCTGAGCGCTACCTCAATCAAATGCACGCTTTACAAGAACAGTTGCAAGCTGTTGAGCAGCAGGTGAGTTTTTACCAAGAGCAAATTGCCGCACGTGACACTGAGATCTATCAATTACGACAGTCAGTACAAGAGCTAACTGATCGTAGTCGTATGCTTGAGCAAGTTGTGCAAGAGTTACCTCAAATTTATCGTCGTAAATTTGAGGAGCGAATGGCTCCGGTGAGAGAAAAAGTTACCCTTCTGCAACGAGAAAATCGACAACTTCAAGCCGAATTGCAAAGCGTGAGTTATCGCTTAGCTCTAAGAACTCGCACTGCTAGTCACAGTGGTATTGATCTGCCGAATTTTCCCCGCACAACATCCCCTCAAAACAATATCTCGGCTATGCCAAATGCCTAGAGCGTTAATAGTAGTTGAATCAATTGAGCAAGCAGTTAAACAATCACCAGTACTCCAAGCTCTGTTAGCAGCCCTAGAAATTGGGCACACCAAGGACAAGCTACAGGTGACCTCTGTCGAAGTCGTTGCAGCCAATAGCTTAGAATTTGACTTGCCATTACAAGAGATTATTTTGTGCCCGTTAACACTTTCGTTGCCGGGAAAACTGATATTCCCTCACCAAAGGGTTTTCCAAATTTGCCAAGATGTGACAGGGTTGCGCCAGCACTTAGCACAGACAATGCAAGTAGAAAGTGGTGATGGTCGCTTCTGGTTGCCAGTAATATTTACTGCTAAAGGCCCTCTCTATGGTGAAGCTATTGCCCTCAAAGAAGAACTTATCGGGACAAACTCACCAAATGATGTTTCTCTGTTTGAATTGTCCTACTACCAGCCTTTCCATTTATCAGATACCTTTCGTCAGCCTTTGTATCACATGGCGTACAGGCTTTTGACATCTTTATCAGCACCACCAGCAACTTACTTGGTGCAGTTTGGTTTACAAGCCGATAAAATTTTCTTTGACCGACTTTGGCCGTTCCCAACTGCACCTGCTTTGGCAAGCATTAACGTCCAACAGCCGGATTTATTCACATGCCACTGGTATTGTCTAGCTGCCAAGCCATTGCTTGACCTTGCTATTGTCAGTTTCGCCAACTAGTCTCAGCCAGCTATGAGCATGCTGTTCTCGTCAACAGTGGTTAAAATGTCTTCATAAGTGTGAAAAATTTCCAGTACCGAATCTAGCTGTGTCAGTTCTAAGATTAACCGCACAGGAGCTTTTACATTGCAAAGAATTAAACGACAACCAATTCGACGTGCGGCTTTAAGTCCTTGTACTAAAGAGACCAGCCCAGAACTATCCATGAAATCCACCTCCGCTAGGTCAATAACCCAAAGTTGATGACGCTGGGGAACTACTTCAGCCATTTTCTCGCTCAAAGCCACGCCACCCCGTAAGTCTATGCTTCCTTGGGGTTTAAATAAGATCATTTGACATTCTGATGTGAGAGTCATGCACTTAACTGGGTAGTTGAGACTTCCAACAAAAAAGCAGAAAACGGACATAGATACTGCTCTTCTTCAACCAAGATCATTGCTTCACCCACGTATTCATGAATCTACAGCAATGCAGTTGATATATAGGATTTCAGTACTCATGCCGTATAATTTGTCTTATCTGTTCTTAATATTAGGCATAACAGTTAGGAAATTTTGGTAGCAACGGTATCTTTTACTAAATTTTTATCATTAAACGCGCTTTTTTTAAATTTTTCATGAAGTCATTTTAGGAATTCTCCGTAACTACACGGTAACTATGTAGCTATTAGGGATATTTTAAAAAGCTTTATACCTGACCTATAGATCTTGAACTTGATATGGCAGATCAATTGACACTTCACCGTAAAAAGAGTCAAGATAAACAATAAGAAATGTAAATAGCGGTGTCGGATGTCTCTTGAGTTTCTATCGATAGAAAACATAAAGGAATTTGCCCACAATTACGGCTACTGGGCTATTTTCTGGGGAATTTTACTTGAGAATCTGGGGATTCCCATACCTGGAGAAACCGTCACCCTAGTGGGTGGCTTTCTTGCAGGTAGTCATGAATTAAGCTATTGGTGGGTTCTGACTAGCGCGGTCTCTGGTGCTGCTATTGGCGGTATTTGTGGCTACTGGGTTGGTCGGCTAGGTGGTTGGTCATTAGTAGTGCGAATTAGCAGCCTGTTTCGGATTTCAGAAAATCGCTTGATTTTGATTAAAGAACAATTTAGTAAAAATGCAGCAAAAGCTGTATTCTTTGGGCGTTTTTTAGCATTATTAAGAGTATTTGCCGCGCCACTGGCCGGCATAGCCGAAATACCTTTCGAGAAATTCTTTGTATACAACTTCGTAGGAGCTACCGCTTGGGCTAGTGTCATGGTGACATTAGCATTCTTTGCTGGTTCCCTTGTGTCTCTAGAACAATTGGTTGCTTGGATGAGTAAATTTGCGATCGCTGCACTACTCATAGTTACTGCAGTGATTGCTGTACCTTTGTGGCTAGAATCTCGCCAAGTCAAAAAGGTGAGTGAAGAGTAAAGGAGGACAAGGAGGACAAGGAGGACAAGGAGGACAAGGAGGACAAGGGGAATATCTTAACCCTATGCCCTATGCCCTATGCCCTATGCCCTATGCCCTATGCCCCATTCCTAACTCCTAACTCCTGTGGTGCTGTGCCCAAATGCGAGTAGGTAGCCCCCAAACGTAGATAAAGCCTTGGGCTGCTTTGTGGTCAAATGCATCTTCAGCACCGTAGGTTGCTAAATCGGGGGTATAGAGAGAATTTTCAGACTGGCGTCCGACGATGAATGCATTTCCTTTGAAAAGTTTTACCCTCACCGTTCCAGACACGCGCTCTTGTGTTTTTTGAATAAAGCCATCTAATGCAGCTTTCAGAGGACTGTACCAAAGACCGTTATAGACAATTTGGCTGTAAGTCTCTTCAATGCCACGCTTATAGTGAGTAACGTCTGGGGTCAAAGTCAGGCTTTCTAAATCGCGGTGTGCATGAATTAACACGGACATAGCGGGTGCTTCGTAAATTTCTCTTGATTTGATGCCCACTAAGCGGTTTTCAATCATGTCAATACGTCCAACACCATGATTGCCAGCCACTCGGTTGAGTTGTTCAATCAAATCAATTGGATTTTTGTGTTCACCGTTGAGGGTCGTGGGAATCCCTCTGCTAAATCCAATTTCAATATACTCTGGCTCATTAGGGGTGTTAGTTATGGACTTAGTCATCAAATAAATTTCTTCTGGTGGTTCTGTTGCAGGGTCTTCCAGAACACCAGCCTCAATGCTGCGACCTAGCAAGTTAGAATCAATACTATAGGGAGAAGACTTTTTCACTGGTGCAGGAATACCAAACCGTTCACCATAAGCAATAGTTTCCTCACGGCTCATTCCCCATTCCCGTGCCGGTGCAAGAATCTTGAGATTGGGGTTTAGAGCTGCAACAGCAACATCAAAGCGAACTTGATCGTTCCCCTTACCAGTACAACCATGGGCGATCGCATCAGCACCGTATTGTTCAGCAGTTTCTACTAATACCTTAGCGATCAGCGGACGAGCCAAAGCAGTTCCTAATGGATAACGATTTTCATAGAGCGCATTTGCTTGAATAGCGCTAAAGGCGTAATCTTTGACAAAACTCTGTTTAACATCTGCTATCAATGATTCGCTGGCTCCCGATTTCAGAGCTTTTTCTCGGACTGGCTCTAAATCCTCACCTTGACCTAAATCTGCTGCTAGGGCAATCACCTCTTCTACACCCCACTCGTGTTTAAGGTAGGGAATGCAAACAGAAGTATCAACACCACCAGAATATGCTAGAACAACCTTTTTTGCGCGACCCATTTGTTTCTCCAGTGAACACAGCAATAATGAGTGATCATTATCTAACTCATTCGTGCAAATTTTATTCACTAATGATACACATTAATTTTTTTTGTCTGTGCTACGAAATTATTTGTTGAGCCTAGGGCATGGGACATGGGGCATGGGTTAATCAGATAGAACACCTTTGTGCTCCTAACTCCTACCTCCTATTCCCCACTCCCAATTGTCTTATGCTGGAGATGGCAAAGTGTTGTGGGTGAGAGTGTGTTTTTCAGTGTAGTTATACCAACTTACAATCGTCAGCCGATTTTGGAAAAGTGCCTTAAAGCATTGGAAAGGCAACAACTGAATAATGTAGAGACGGTAGATGCAACGTCAATACAGGGTTACGAGGTTGTCTTAGTGGATGATGGTTCTACGGATGGCACATTGGAGTGGTTGGAGACAAACAAAAGCGAGTTTCCCCATGTTCGAACCTTTCGACAAAATCATCAAGGACCAGCAGCGGCGCGGAATTTAGGAGTAGAGAAAGCCTTAGGAGACACTATCATTTTTATAGATAGTGATTTAGTGGTGACTGAAAATTTTCTCCTAGCTCATAACTCAGCACTAGTGCAAGGAAAGAAGAGGTTAGGAAGCGATCGCTTCTTCACATATGGTGCAGTTATCAACACTTGCAATTTTGATAACCCAACTGCCGAACCATACAAACTCACAGATTTTTCGGCAGCTTTTTTTGCAACAGGAAATGTAGCCATTTCCAAGCATTGGTTAGAAGAGGCGGGGCTGTTTGACACTCGCTTTCAACTCTATGGTTGGGAAGATTTAGAACTTGGTGTCAGACTGAAACAACTAGGTTTGAAATTAGTCAAATGTCCGGCTGCTATTGGTTACCACTGGCATCCACCCTTCAGTTTAGAGCAAATTCCTCGCTTAATTGATAAAGAAATTCAACGTGGACGCATGGGTGTTTTATTTTATCAAAAACACCCTACCTGGGAAGTGCGAATGATGATTCAAATGACTTGGTTACACCGTCTACTTTGGGGAATTCTCTCTCTTAATGGTGCGCTTAATGAACGTACGTTAGCTCCCTTTTTACGCTGGCTGATTAACTCAGGTAAAAGCCAGTTAGCCTTGGAAATTGCCAGAGTTTTCCTGAATTGGTATAACGTCAAAGGTGTATATGAGGCTTATGGGGAGATTGGGGAATAGGGCATGGGGCATGGGAACAGAGAGGACAAGGAGGACAAGGGAGCCACAAAAGAAAGATACTATGCTTGATTTCCAATTCCTAACTCCTAACTCTCCTCCAAAATGTGTTATCCTAGAATAGCTGTCTAATCTCGCACATCCGGGAATTCGGGTGTTTCCTGATTTTGGAAATACACCTGGATGGAGGTTTAACCCGAATAGGAGTAAAAAACAAATATGCCAGTCGTTTCATTGGCTCAGATGATGGAGTCGGGTGTTCACTTTGGGCATCAAACCCGGAGATGGAATCCAAAGATGTCTCCCTATATTTATACTGCCCGCAATGGTGTACATATCATTGACTTGGTGCAGACTGCCCAGTTGATGGAAGATGCCTATAGCTATATGCGGTCGAATGCAGAAGCTGGCAAGAAATTCTTGTTTGTTGGTACTAAGCGTCAAGCAGCAGGAATCATAGCGCAAGAAGCTGCTCGTTGTGGTTCCCACTACATTAATCAGCGTTGGTTAGGTGGAATGCTTACTAACTGGGCAACCATTAAAACCCGTGTAGACCGTCTGAAAGACTTAGAACGTCGAGAAGAAAGCGGCGCTCTAGATTTGTTGCCAAAAAAAGAAGCCTCGATGTTGCGTCGGGAAATGGCAAAGCTTCAGAAATATCTGGGTGGTATTAAAACTATGCGTAAAGTCCCTGATGTCGTGGTCATTGTGGATCAACGGCGGGAGTATAACGCAGTACAAGAATGCCAAAAGCTAGGAATTCCGATTGTATCTATGCTGGATACAAACTGTGATCCTGATGTTGTAGATATTCCTATCCCAGCAAATGACGACGCTATTCGGTCAATTAAGTTGATCGTAGGTAAATTGGCAGATGCGATTTATGAAGGTCGTCACGGTCAGTTGGATGCAGAAGAAGAATACGAAGATTACGAAGGCGCGGAGGAAGAATACGAATACGACGAAAGCGATTATACTGACTCGCTACTTCCTGATGATGATGAGGAAGAATAATTAGTCAATTTTCAGATTTGAGATTTGAGATTAACAACGGAGACTGTTAACTGTTTACTGCTACCAGTTAACAGTCAACTTAAGAAAAATCAAAAATCAACAATCAGTAATCCTCCATGCCTTGAGTAAGATATATATACTGAGAGTCCATAAGCAATTAAAATTGTCAGTCAAGTAGGAATTGAGGCAAAATGGCGGAAATATCTGCAAAAGTCGTCCAAGAGCTACGTCAGAAAACTGGCGCTGGCATGATGGACTGTAAAAGGGCACTGCAAGAAAACAGTGGCGACATGGTCAAAGCTGAAGAATGGCTGCGGAAAAAAGGAATTGCCAAAGCTGGTTCAAAAGCAGACCGTGTGGCGGCAGAAGGACAAGTGGGTAGCTACATTCACACTGGTGGTAGAGTCGGCGTGCTAGTAGAAGTCAACTGCGAGACTGACTTTGTGGCTCGTCGTGAAGAGTTTCAAACTCTCGTGCGCAACGTTGCTATGCAAGTAGCAGCTTGTCCCAACGTAGAATACGTCAAAGTATCAGATATCCCACCTGAAATCGCCAACAAGGAAAAAGAAATTGAAATGGGTCGGGATGACATCGCGAATAAGCCCGAAGCAGTCAAAGAAAAAATTGTTCAGGGACGGATTGAAAAACGCCTTAAAGAACTAACTTTGCTGGATCAGCCCTACATTCGTGATCAAAGTATCACAGTAGAAGAACTAGTCAAGCAGGCGATCGCCCAACTTGGTGAAAATATCCAAATTCGGCGCTTTGTTCGTTTTGTTTTAGGCGAAGGTATTGAGAAACAAGAAAGCAACTTTGCTGATGAAGTTGCTGCACAAGTGGGCAATAAGTAAATTTAGTCATTGGTTATTAGTCATTAGTCTTTAGTCACTAATTACTGAAGGCTAATGACGAAAGACAAAAAACCAATGGCTCTTGTAATGACAGGTCAATCTATTGTGCTTGACCTGTCTTTTATTAAGCTAAAACTGGCATCCTCTGGATAATTATTTTAAAATTAGGTATGTACATTTGTACTATCTAATGGTTCATATGGACAACTAAGAAGATATGGCAAGAGCAATCGAGCGAATTGAGCAGGACATCCAAGCACTAGAAGAGGAAACACGTGCGATCGCAACCGAATTACAAAGCGCTTACGCCAGTTATCTGAGCACCCTAGGGCAAGCCTTGCGACAGCAGTTGATTCTAGCCAGTTATCACTTATGTACACAGGGATATCCTGAAAGCTTCCTTAAATTGTCCTTGAATCAACGGCAACAATTGCAACAAGCTATTCGTAAGTTGGGCCAAAAAGCATCTGAGCAATTATTGGCCAAGATTAGAACTGAGGAGGAGGTTGGAACTGATAACCAGGGAGATCAGGGAGAGAAGGAGGACAGGGAGGACAGGGAGGACAGGGAGGACAGGGAGGACAGGGAGGACAGGGAGGACAAGGAGGACAAGAAGGATAGTCATGCAGGTGGGTCTCCTGAGTTGAGTGAAGTGTCTGTTGAGATTCCTTCTGTTGTAGTGACTGGCGTGGACAAGGAGGACAGGGAGGACAGGGAGGACAAGGAGGACAGGGAGGACAAGGAGGACAAGGAAGACAGGGAGGACAGGGAGGACAAGGAAGACAAGGAAGACAAGGAAGACAAGGAAGCGGAGGGGCCAATTAATTTATTTCCTCCTACTCCCCCAATTTCTGTAACTCCTAGCGTTTCCCCTGCTGCTTTTCCTACACCCCCAACTCCTGTTATTTCTACGACACCCTTTACGCCCTCAATCCCTCAATCCTTCACTGCCTCAATTCCTCAACCCCTAACTTTCCCGCATTCCGGTTCTCCTGTGGAACTAGCCAAATGGCAGCAGAAATTGGAAAAAGTGACACACGAGACGCTCAAAAAAGTATCTCGTGACACTAATGTTTTATTACAAAAGGCTGGAATTTTATCCAAAAAATTACCAGAACCTATATTAGAAGTGGCTGCGGCTGCATCAGAAGCATCCACAGATGTCATGCCAGGACCACCTAATTTGCTAAACTTGGTGATTGAAATTGACACTGGACAAAAGTCGGAAGATGCAAGCCTAACACAGATTATGGCTATAAACCTGCGATTGAGTGAAATTGAATTTGCCGATGCGGCTCTCTCCTCAGAACGCAAGCAAATTCGTAATCTCTTAGTTCGTCTTCATCAACTGGGTCAGAAGTATCAAAAAAAACAAAGAGAATTGTCAATTGCCGAAGCTGAATCAGCATGGCGTGCTAGTTGGTTTGAAGAAAGTTAGGATTGATGAGTTATGAGTGAGGAATAGATAAATAATAAACCAGGTAACTTTTAACTCCCAACTCCCAACTCCCAACTCCTGACAATGACTAATGACATACCAGATTGGTTAAGATTGCAGAAAGCCCTGGCAATAGAGGCAGAACAGGGTTTTACAGATTTGCTAGGCAAGCAATACCGTTTCAGTGAGTTTCTCTCTCTGACTTTTGGCAAGTTCCCCACAGTCTTATCCAGTAGTGAACGTCGTCGTTGGCAAGAATTAGCGGTTCACTTTGCAGGCTATCCAGATTTGGAATTGGAAGACCGACAACACTTGGTAGCGCAAACGCGCGCTTATCTGTATCAATTACAAAAAGCGACCGAGAGGGAAAGTCGGGATGTAGATAATGGGGAGTTAGGAGTAGGTGAAGCAGGAACAGATACATACTCTCCCTCATCTCCCCATTCCCCAATGCACCAGTCGCACGCCAGTTGCTACAACACGGGGAACTCGCCCAACGCACTGACTCCTCAAGTCGGGAAACCCGCTAACGTCGCTGTCTCCCCCACTCCCTATAAATTTACTGAGGTGAGCCGACGACTAGCTGCTCAACCCGACCACAAATTGAGTGATTTACCAGAAATAGGAGCGAAAAAGGCTGGAAATTTAGCGCGGCTGAATTTGTTTACAGTACGAGATCTACTTTTTTACTTTCCCCGCGACCATATTGACTATGCTCGTCAAGTGAACATTCAGGAGTTAGAAGCGGGAGAAACAGTGACAATAGTGGCAAGAGTGAAGCGTTGTAACTGTTTTACCAGCCCCCGTAACAAAAAGCTATCGATTTTAGAATTGCAACTGCGAGACAAAACTGGTCAAATAAAAGTGAACCGCTTTTTTGCTGGGACACGCTTTACCAGTCGCGGTTGGCAAGAGAGTTTAAAGCGTCGCTACCCAGAAGGTGCAATTGTAGCGGCCTGTGGATTGGTCAAACAAAGTAAATATGGTCTGGTCTTGGAAGATCCAGAACTGGAAGTTTTGGCAAATCCAGGAGATTCTATTGAATCTCTGACTATTGGTCGAGTTGTGCCAATTTATACATTAACAGAAGGTGTTGGGGCAGATATGATTCGACAGGCAGTCATTGCTGCCTTACCTTCTGCTGTGAACCTCAAAGATCCACTACCGAGTGGTTTACGAACTAAGTATAGTTTGATGGAATTAAAGGATGCGATCGCCAACATCCACTTTCCACAAGATGCAGCAACCCTAAAAATTGCCCGTCGCCGCCTCGTCTTCGATGAATTCTTCTACCTGCAACTTGGCTTACTTCAACGTCAGCAAAAAGCAAGAGAGATACAGACAAGTGCTATTCTTGCTGCAAGAGGTGAGCTATTGGAAAAATTCTATGAGCTTTTGCCATTTAAACTCACTGGCGCTCAAACTAGAGTTGTCAATGATATCCTCAACGACTTACAAAAATCTGTACCGATGAACCGTCTGGTACAAGGAGATGTTGGTTCTGGTAAAACTGTTGTTGCAGTGATTGCTATTCTGGCAGCGATTCAATCAGGCTATCAAGCAGCACTCATGGCTCCTACAGAAGTGTTAGCAGAACAGCACTACCGCAAGTTAGTGAGTTGGTTTAACCTCTTGCACTTGCCAGTAGAATTACTGACTGGTTCAACGAAAACAGTCAAGAGGCGGCAAATTCATGCTCAGTTAGAAACTGGAGAATTGCCTCTTTTGGTAGGGACTCATGCCTTGATTCAAGATACTGTTAACTTTCAGCGTCTGGGTTTAGTTGTGATTGATGAGCAACACCGCTTTGGAGTAGAGCAACGAGCGCGGTTGCAACAAAAAGGTGAGCAACCTCATGTGCTAACTATGACAGCAACACCTATTCCTCGAACGTTGGCGCTCACAATTCATGGGGACTTAGATGTGAGTCAAATTGATGAGTTACCACCAGGACGGCAAAAAATTCAAACAACAGTGCTATCATCTCGGGAACGAACCCATGCATATGAACTTATGCGACGTGAAATTGCCCAAGAGCGTCAAATTTACGTCGTATTGCCATTAGTCGAAGAATCGGAAAAGCTGGATTTACGTTCAGCAGTGGAGGAACACCAAAAGTTACAGGAAAGTGTTTTTCCTGAGTTTCAAGTGGGACTGCTTCATGGTCGCATGACTTCGGCCCAAAAGGATGAAGCAATTGAAAAATTTCGCCAGAATCAGACACAGATTTTGGTTTCTACTACCGTTGTTGAGGTGGGTGTAGACGTGCCAAATGCCACAGTAATGCTCATTGAAAATGCTGAGCGATTTGGTTTATCTCAATTACACCAATTGCGGGGGCGTGTTGGTCGTGGTGCAGCTAAGTCCTACTGTCTTTTAATGAGCAACTCCAAAAGTCCTGATGCAGAGGCAAGACTGAAGGTTTTAGAACAGTCACAGGATGGTTTTTTCATTTCGGAAATGGATATGCGTTTCCGTGGTCCTGGTGAAGTGTTGGGGACTCGTCAATCTGGAGTGCCAGATTTTACATTAGCCAGTTTAGTAGAGGATGAAGAAGTGTTACTTTTGGCACGCCAAGCAGCAGAAAAAGTCATCGAGATTGATTCTACCTTGGGGCGTTGGTATTTAATGAAAGAAGAGTTAAAGTATCGGTATACACGGTTGATGGGTGGAGCGATTTTAACCTAGTATTATAACTTTTTGGTTTGTAGTAGCGCTCTATTGCTCAGCACTACTACGGACTTTGAATTTCTAGTCTACGTAATCTGTTGTAATATCTGGAATGTCGATGTGATTCGAAGTGATGGGACGATGACCATCTATATTGAAAGTTTTTTGCACTTGAAAATTACTCTTAGCAATTGGACGTAGACCATCGAGCTCGATAATATCTCTAACTTCTAAATCACTCTTGTCAATTGGACGGTTGCCATCCACAGGGAGAATGTTATGCTCCTGAAAATTGCTCTTGGCGATTGGACGTTGACCATCTAGATTTAATGTATCCAAACAGCTAAAGTTGCTTTTAGCAATGGGACGTTGACCATCTATTTCTAAAATTTTCTGAACCTGAAAGTTACTTGGGTCAATGGGACGTTGACCATCTATATTTATTGTTTTTAAAATTGGTTTTGGTTCGTCAGTTGACAGATCAGAAACAATAATCTGCACTTCGGTTTCCGTTGTATTCTGACCTGAATGATTTACGTCGCTATCAATTTTGTCTATGTTTTCCATGATCCCACTCGCTCCTCTTTCTTTGAAGATTATTTACTCGATATAGCACGACTACAAGAGCTTTTTTATCCATAAATTGGACTAAGTCTGTTGACAACGACTTTGACCGTTGCTGTCAATGCATTTTTGGCGTTCAGCAATAATCGTTGTCAAAGATGGTCTTCCAGTCAGAGCAAGACGTTTTTGGGCCCAAATTTCGTAAAGTGTATCAGCCACAGGAGCGATTATGGGCAACTTGGTAGCAGCATACACCCATCCCATCCCAAGGGTTTCATATACCCGACGCAAAACTTCTACATTTTTGATAATGGTGCCATCAGGAAGAACAGCATGGATTCGCCCCATTGCGGTTTCAAAGTCAACACCACCATGTGCTTCAGGAGTATAGTTATCATCTGCAATATCCACAAAAGCAACCCAACCCCTACCTGCATCTCGTCTTTTCAAAAAGCTAACCTCTCGCATACACAACGGACACTGACCGTCGTACAGCAATTTAATTTTCCATGATGGCGAAGTTGACAAAGACTCTTGCAGGACTTCGGTGGATTTATGAGACTGAGCTGACGAAGACATAGACAGTTTTTAAATTAAGTTGTTATTGAAGCGCGGAAAAAAACAGTTTATTTAATTATCGTAACAAAAATTAAGGAGTGTTGCATAAAACATTAGAAACTTAAAAAGCCATATCTCAGATCCTCTCAACCATGCCCGATACAATGAGAGATGCATAGCAGTTGCATTCACTTGGGGTATCATTGTAAGCCAGCACTCACCTGATACTGCAGGCTAACACGATGTCAAATCACCTCACACCCCCATCAACTAAACCGCACATTCCACATTTTTCTTCTGGTCCTTGTGCAAAGCGTCCCGGATGGAATGTCACAAATCTAAAAAATGCTTGTGTAGGTCGTTCCCACCGTTCTAGCGCTGGCAAAGCTAAGTTAGCAGAAGTCATTGAGCGCTCTAAAAAAATCCTAGGGGTTCCAGCTGACTATCGCCTAGGTATTGTTCCTGCTTCCGACACGGGTGCAGTAGAAATGGCTTTGTGGTCCCTACTGGGACAGCGTCCTCTGGATATTTTGGCATGGGAAAGTTTTGGACAGGAATGGGTCAAAGATGTTACCGATGAGTTGAAGTTACCCGATGTCCGTCTACTTAAAGCTGCTTACGGTGATTTGCCGAATCTAGATGAAGTTGACTTTAACCGAGATGTGGTGTTTTTATGGAACGGTACAACTTCCGGTGTCCGGGTACCGAATGGCGACTGGATCAAGGCAGATCGTACTGGACTGACTATCTGCGACGCCACATCTGCTGTATTTGCCATGGATGTTCCTTGGGAAAAGTTAGATGTTATCACTTATTCTTGGCAGAAGGTCTTAGGTGGGGAAGCACAACATGGTGTTCTCGTGCTTTCACCTCGCGCAGTTGAACGCCTAGAAAGTTATCAACCTACATGGCCTATCCCGAAACTTTTCCGACTTACACAAAAAGGTAAACTTATTGAGGGTATTTTTAAAGGAGATACTATCAATACACCTTCAATGCTATGTGTTGAAGATGCAATCGACGGCTTAAGCTGGGCAGAGAGTATTGGTGGACTTCCTGAACTTATTCGTCGCAGCGAGGCAAATCTTGCAACTATCACTAACTGGGTTAAGCAAAGTAGTTGGGCAGATTTTTTAGCTCACAACCCCCAGACTCGCTCCTGTACATCAATTTGTCTTAAGATTGTTGATCCTTGGTTTACTTCCCTAAGCTCACAACAGCAAGCAGAGTACGCGAAAAAATTGGCAACATTGCTAGAGAAGCAAGAAGTCGCTTTTGATCTTGCATCTTATCGTTCTGCACCTCCAGGTATAAGAATTTGGGGTGGAGCTACTGTAGAAACTACAGATATTGAAGCGTTGCTTCCTTGGTTAGATTGGGCATACGCTACTGTTAAAGCTGAGGCTTCTCAAGCAGCACCAACTGCATGATAAAAAGCGAAGATACTTTTCCTGTGCGCTTCATTCTCTACTACGTGCACGGGGGAAAGTATTTATCAGGGGAGCTTAGGGGGCTTACAAAAATTCAGCAATTCTTTCTACTGCTGTTTGCAAGATGTTTGCCTCATGCACCAAGGCAAAACGTACAAACCCTTCTCCAAATTTGCCAAATCCAGCACCTGGTGCAACGGCAACTCCAGTTTTTTCCACTAGCTGAGTACAAAATTGGACAGAATCTTGACTCCAAGGTTCTGGCAATTTTGCCCAAACATACATTGTTGCCTGAGGAGAAGAAACTTGCCAGCCAATACGGTTCAAAGCGCTGATGAAAATGTCTCGACGTTGGCGGTATGTGGCCACAGTAGCTTTGACTCCAGTTTGTGAACCGCTAAGAGCAGCGATCGCACCATTTAAAATCCCCTGATACTGATTAAAGTCAATTGCTGCTTTAACCTGACGTAATGCCTTAATTAACTGAGCATTACCAATGGCAAAGCCAATACGAAAGCCACCCATATTGTAGGACTTGGAAAGAGTGAAGAATTCAATTGAGACACTTTTCTCAGGATCGGCTTGCAGAACAGAAGGCGCAAGGCATGAGGAATGGTAAAGATTTTGACCTTGCTCGCTACTGTCTTCAAAAACCACATCTACATAGGGAAAATCATGAACCAAAACGAGATTATGTTGCTGACAAAAGGCAACAGCTTCTTTAAATAGTGATAAAGGTGCGATCGCCGTGGTAGGGTTATGAGGATAGCTCAACACCATCATCCGCGACTCCGCTAGTACAGGTATAGGAATCTCAGAAAATACTGGTAAAAAAGCATTTTCTTCTCTTAAAGGCATTCTATATATTTGACCACTAGCTAGGTAGACTCCTCCTTCATGGGATGGATAGCCTGGATCTTGCAACAAGGCATACTCACCTGGATTGAGTACTGCTAGGGGTAGATGAGCTGTACCTTCTTGGGAACCAATGAGAGGTAGCACTTCTGTTTCAGAATCAACAGGAATACCAAATTTCTGCTCATACCAGTTAGCAGCTGTTTGGCGAAATGCTCGTGTACCATGAAACAGCAAGTAGCCGTGAGTACTTCGATCTTGGAGAGACTGGCTGATTGCTTCAATAACATGTGATTCTGTTGGCAAATCTGAAGATCCCAGGGACAAATCAATCAGTTCTTGTCCAGCAGCCGAAGCTTTCGCCTTGGCTGTGTCCATAACAGCAAATACATTAAACTGTAATGGTTGTATACGCTTAGCGAACTTCATTTTTATGGTTAGTTATTATTTGCTTTGTTGTTAGGTGTGAGACCAGCACTAGAGAGAGAAGTTGTAAGAAAAAGCCACTGCCTTGGATAGGTTTCCCAGGAAGTCCCGCAAGTGGTGTTATGCCCAACCTAGGCATCTCGTTTCGGTTTCCCTCCGTTGCAAATGACAAAGAGGGTTCTCTTCTATAGGTAACTGGCAAACCCGTTTGCACAGAATCTCCATGATTGAAAAGGGTTAGTTGTTATTTACTGGTTATGAAAGTAACTACTAACCGCGAACTAATTGCCATTGACTAATTTAAGTGTGTCTCTAAAAGGCTGAGTAGTTTCTCCTTGGGCATGACCCCTTCAGCAGATACTAACTCTTTGCCTTTTTGAATTAGCCTCAGGGCGGGTACACCTTTCACTTGATATTGTTTAACAGTGACTGGGTTAGGATCAACTTCCATTTTGATCACTTTTAAGCGATCGCTATATGTGGTGGCAGTTGAGTCAATGAGTGGCGACATCAATTGACAAGGTCCACACCAGGAAGCCCAAAAGTAAACCAATACTGGCAAGTTGGCTTGCAACACTTCGGTTTCAAACTCAGCGTCAGTTATGGCTATTACACCCTTACTCATTGTAGATCTCCATCAGGTGGCGTCTATCAAAGTTGGCACTCACAATACTCTATCCCAGAATGGGCAGCGCAGGAGATCAGCTGGTAACAAAGCACTGAATTTCCCTCTGCACCCTCATCACTAGGATTGACAAAGGACCAATGACGGTAAATCCCACTACCTGCAGGCGTGGGACTAGCGCAAACAAGCTTTATGAAAATTTTACATTTGATCCAATTGCTTGCGCAACGATTCCAATTCAGCATCAACCACTTCATGTGATTTAGGAGCGGGAGTTTGTTCCGGTGGTAATTTTGGTTGATTAGGTTGACCTCCAGGTAGAGACATCTGCGCTTTCAAAGCTGCCAATTCATCATCTACATCGCTACTAGATTCCAAAGCTGCAAATTGACTTTCCAAATCTTGGCCTGCTAATTCGCCTGCTGATTGAGCACGCGCTTCTTGCATCAAGACTTTCTCTTCCATCCGCTCGAATGCTGCCATTGCACTGCTAGAATTCATCCCACGGACCATACCTTGAAGTTGCTCTTGAGCTTTGGCAGCAGTAATACGAGCTTTGAGCATTTCTTTTTTGGTCTTTGCCTCAGAAATTTTACTTTCTAACTGGATTAAGTTACGTTTAAGATTTTCAACTTGAACAGTTTGCTGATCTAAGCTAGCTTTGAGAGCACTGCCTGATTCAGTAAATGTCTTCTTCCGCTCTAGCGCTTGTCTTGCTAGATTTTCATCGCCTTTCTGCAGCGCTAATTGGGCATTGCGTTGCCACTTGTTAATTTCATTTTGAGCATCATTGTACTGTTTTTCAGTACGTTTTTGAGCAGCAATTGCCTGGGCAACTCCTTGACGTAGTTGTACCAAGTCCTCTTGCATTTCGACAATGGCTTGTTCCAGCATTTTCTCAGGGTCTTCAGCTTTGCTGACCAAGTCGTTGAGGTTAGCACTGACGACTCGCTTAATACGATCAAATAATCCCATAACTCTGTTTTTCCTTTTTTTGATTTACGCTTTTAGTTGGACAGTTAGCTTTTTTACTATTTTCGTTGCTACTTATTTCAATGTAATCTTTCCGTTCTAAATCGTTAACTCCTATGCGCCTCTATAATCTTAAGATATGCTCTAAGCATAGTCTTTGCCCAATCAAATTATTGGGAGTGCTAGCTTATAGGTAACTGCTAGCCTTTTATTGATAGAGCCACTTGAAGATTTCTTTTAAGCATGACCACTATCTTGTTGTGGGTAGTCACTACCTGTTAAAAGCTGACCCTTCATTGACGACAATTCTGCTTCAATAGCATTACCAGATTGTACGGAAGTAAAAGATGAATGTAAGTCGTCTGTGCCAAGTTTAGATAATGCTTCAGTCTGGGCTTCTAGCTGCATAACTTTTTCTTCCATCTGCTCAAAAGCATTCAAGCTGCTTGAGTTTGAAACCCCGCTTAGCATTTCTTGTAGCTTATACGAAGCCTGTGCAGAGCGAGCACGAGCAATATACATATCTTTTTTAGTTTTTACCTCGGCAATTTTGAACTCTAAGGTTCGCATGTCCTTTTTCAGCCTATCCACAACAGTTATGTGCTGCTCAATTTGATTAGAGAGAGTTGTGGCAGTTTTTTGATAACCTTGGCGTTTAGTGAGAGCCTCTCTTGCTAGAGGTTCATTGTCTTGTTGCAAAGCTAATTGAGCACGACGATACCATTCCTCTGCTGCTGAGTGTGCTTGCATGACCTGCCGTTCAATGCGTTTTTGGGTGGCAATCGCCTGTGCGATCGCCTGTCGCAATTCCAGCAGATTATCTTGCATTTCCAAAACAATCGCCTCTAGAAGCTTTTCTGGATCATTAGACTTGCTTATAAAACTGTTAAGGTTGGCGCGAACTACACGCTGGATACGGTCAATCAACCCCATATCGGACCTCCATTCACTTTTTGCCAGTCACCAGCCAGTTGGCTTAATTTTTATAAAAAATCTATCGTCAACCCACTGCTTCTAGCTGTGGACTGAACTCCCCCTGATTTTCTTCTGACAAGTACACATATACTGAAAATTGTACTGTAGGGGCATGGCAATTAACCTTTTCGTCCGTTATTTGTCGTTGGGGGAGTGAGGCATGGGGCATGGGGCATAATAGGGAGTATCCTCCTTGTCCTCCTTGTCCTCCTTGTCCCCCTTCCCTGCTCCCCTAGCTACGGTTGTTGAATCCGTGCATTGATCCCCTGTGCCTGTAGCTGTTGTACCAGTTGTTGAGCTTTCTGTTGATTCTTCACAGCGCCCAGATAAATATATTTGCCATCGGTTGATAAATACGCATCATGAATGATCTTGCGTGCAGCACTAAAGGTGGAAACGCCTTGATTTTCTGTAATTATGTGATAAAATCCGTCCTTTGAGGGTTCAATTTGTGCTTCTGGGTTTGGAGAGGACAAGCTTGGGCTTGTGACTGTTGGGATTGGCAGTGAATTGATCGAGGGTGCAAGAGGCTGGGGTTGAGGTGCCGTAGTTGTTAGATTTGTTGGATTTTGCGTAACGAGTGGGTAGGGTGATGGAACAGCTGTTGGTTTAGCTTTGGGTTTCAAGCCGACTATATCATTTGGATCTCTCACCTCTGGAAACTCACTCTCTGCTAAGTTGGGATACTTAGGTATAGGTGTAAGCTTTGGCTCATCGTGAGCGGTTGTGGTGTTATTTCCCGGCTCAGATGTCTTTCTCTTCCACAAACTGTCTAAATTCAATTGCGGCCAACTTTTGGGACTAAGCATGATATAGCCAAGAGAGAGACTCGCCAATATTAATAAGAGTATTGAACCAATACCCAAAGGTGAGAGCAGACTTTGCTTGGAATTGACTCGGCTTTGAGTGCTAGGTTGTTCGTCTACTAGGCTGCGTAACAATGCTTCAGACGACTCCAAAAAGTCCTCTGGCTGTGTTGAAGGTTCACTCTGACGCTCCCCAAGGACGGCTGGTACTATACTGCTGGAACTTGACTTTGATGTTACTGGAGTTTCGGTTGGTTGTGGGTTAGAAGGCGTCTTGTGATTGTGTTGTTCTTCAGGTTTCGGAGTTTCTACGAATGGTGTGTTAGTTTCATCTACAACAGACGTCTCCTCCTGCTGCACAGAAGCAGAATTTGGAGTGGTTTCGGTAGCTGCTTCCAATTCATTCTGGTGAACTTTACCACTTTCCTCAGCCGTTGGATTTTTACTCTCTGTTGTATTAATAACAGTCAGAACCTGTGGTTTACTGATGATTGAAACGCCTTCACGAGGTTGACTAGGAGCTTTATATACAGTTTTTGTTCGTCGGTATCGGGCTAACTCTTGATCTAACTTGACTTCTAAACTTGCCAGTGCTGCAGCTAGTGCTGGCTTCAACCCAGTTGTTTTAGAAGATTGAGCATCCAAATCTACCAGGGGATTTTGACTCATTGCCCATCTGCCTCCAAGCGTGACTGCCAGATAAATTTAAAGATACATTTGTGCCAATATGTCTTAAAAATAGAAAGTAAAGTCGTGGAAACGAGGAGTCCCCACTGGAGTGGGGGGCTTTGAGGGAGTGAGGGAGTGGAAAGAAAAATTGTCATTAAAAATAGAGGCTTCAAGTCCCGTCTCTTGAGAGCGGGGTGTTGACACTTGATTGTGAACTCTGTTCATGGGTGGCTGCCTTGAAAATTGTCCACAGAAATTATCATAGAGAAATTGCGCAACCAAGCTGCAAGTTTTGCGCATATCTAGCAAAATGTCGTTTAAATCAATTGATGATATTTTAGGTGGTTTAGAAGTTCAGGCTAAATTACAGGAGCAACCTTTTCAAATCTTGCTCACGTGTTGGTCTGAAGTTGTCGGGAAAGTCGTTGCGGCTCATACTCAGCCATTGTTGATTCAGCGTGGTGTTTTGCGGGTAGCAACATCTAGCGCTGCTTGGGCGCAAAACTTAACTTTCGAGCGTCAACGCCTGCTTCTAAAGCTCAATGAAAAACTGCCCACTCCTTTGGTCGATATTCGCTTTTCTACCGCTGGGTGGCAACGTCCTAAAGGCACAGAATTGAGTCAACAGACCGTTTTGTCAAGCAAACATCCTAGTTTTCTTGCCCAGGATATAAGGGTAGACAGTGATGTGACATCTCCCAATCAGAATGCTAATACTGCTTTTCAGCATTGGGCTAAGACAGTGCAAGCGCAATCGCATGGCTTACCACTTTGTCCCCAATGCAAATGTCCAACTCCAGCAGGCGAACTTCAGCGCTGGAGTGTTTGTTTTATTTGTGCTGCTAAGCACTTGTCAAGCAATTTGGAACAGTAGGGAATAATGCAATCTCACTCCAAATCTCATAAAACAGTATAAAGGTCAGAGAATGAGGCTAGAGTGCAAAAATGTCAAATTCAATGCTTAACTAGCGTGAGCTAAGCAATTGATTTTTAGATAACTTCATCTGCCCTAAGTTAGATATATTTTAGAGAATTTTGATACTGCATAAGCAATATTCTAATTTCGCCAGTTATGCCCGATGACGTAACGGATTCAATGCTTAAAAGTGTTTCTGACGGATGAAGTTAGAAATATGAAGCAATTGATATATTTATTTTTAGCGTTGATCCCCAATCTTTTTAAGACCAAAGTCGTTATGTATCAACTTTTTCAAAAAATGTATCATATTGTTAAAGAAAAATTGAAAAACATAACACAAAGCTAAAGAGATTATAAAGTTAACTTTTACTTGGGATCGCTAAAAGGTGTATCAGTCATGCTTTTTGACTTTCATACCTATTTATTTTGAGAAGCACAATAAAAAGAAAGAAGGACATATTAGCTCTAAAAGGCAATGATAATTATGAAACACATAAATTTGTTGACTTCAGCCTGTCGCTATTGTCATTATTACAAACCTGAAGGGCGTCGTGGCGGAGTTTGCCAGCAATTAGGAGCACCAGTTCAAGGTAACTGGAAAGCCTGCTCCTTAGCGCTTCCACCTTTTGCGCCATCCTGGGAGAGTATAGAAGATGTTTGGAGTTTGCCACATGCAACACCAATTTTAGCTTCAAGCTCTAAAAAATCTGGATCTGGACTCACTGTTGAACAGGAGACAGCGTCTTGCTCCTCTACTGAGCAAGCAAAAGCCCCAGCCGTATTAATTTAATTTTTTGTATGCTTGTTAATCGGACATTGTTACCAAAAAAACTTGCTGATACCAATTTTCATAAACAGTAGTTGTTTCAAACTTTGCCTTTGTTCAGAGTAATAGTTTTATGCTGAGTTACCCCTAATCAATAGAGTACTAAGTACACTTTATCTAAAATAAAATTTGCTTTTAACGTTTTATAGGTTTGTACAAGACCTTGATTGATCTGTAAAATCGCACCTTTAGTGAAGGGTGCGATTTTTGTGATTTTTAAGGTAACCAAGGGTATTGGCGAAAATTAGGTGGACGTTTTTCCAGAAACGCTTGTTTTCCTTCAGATCCTTCTTCTGTCATATAAAAAAGTTGCGTTGCATTTCCAGCGAGTTCTTGCAGACCAGCCTGACCGTCACAATCGGCATTAAAAGCTGCTTTTAAACAACGAATGGCTATTGGACTTTTTTCCAAAATTTCTTGTGCCCATTGGATACCTTCCGATTCTAAATTTTCTACCGGAACAACGCAATTAACCAAGCCCATTTCCTGGGCTTGCTGAGCATTATATTGACGACAGAGAAACCAAATTTCCCGTGCTTTTTTTTGTCCGACGACACGAGCAAGATAACTAGCACCAAAACCACCGTCAAAACTCCCGACTTTGGGACCAGTTTGTCCGAAAATGGCGTTATCTGCAGCAATGGTGAGATCACAAATCAAATGAAGGACTTGTCCACCACCAATCGCATACCCAGCGACAAGAGCAATCACCACTTTCGGGATGGAGCGAATCAGGCGTTGCAGATCAAGTACGTTTAAGCGAGGAACACCCTCATCATCCATGTATCCAGCATGTCCTCGTACACTTTGATCACCTCCCGCACAGAAGGCATATTTCCCATCAGTGTGTGGTCCAGCTCCAGTCAATAAAACAACGCCAATCCTGTGATCTTCACGAGCGTTGGAGAAAGCATCGTATAGTTCAAATACTGTTTTAGGACGAAAGGCATTGCGTTTGTGGGGACGGTTGATTGTGATTTTAGCAATGCCATCAGCTTTGTGATATAGTATATCTTCGTAAGTTTTGGCAAGTTCCCAGTTAATTTGCATTTCCAGATTAAAGTGATACTTCAGCCTGAGAATTGTATCTCACGGTTAAGCAATCCGGAATTAAATAAATTAACTGAGTATAGCTTTTTATAAAATCGTAACATTTGGGTTCAGAGTTGAGCTTTGGCACCAAAACTCAACTACAAACGAAGGTTTTTATGAGCTGACATTAACAGTGTATGACAACTTAAACGGCTTGAAACTAGCTCCAGATTTTGGTGTACCACTGAGTTCCAGCTCGTAAGCTCCTGCCTTAGGAAATACGATATTGGCTCCAGGAATACCTTGATACTGCTCGGCTGATACTGCGTGCAAACTAGGCTTTAGTAAGGGGGTCTTACCTTTACGAGGTTTAGGGTAAACAGCCAACTGACAGTTACATTGCGCCAAAGGAATGATCTGACCTCCTTGACGAGTAAGCACAATCCAAGCTTGTGACGTTTGACCTGCTTGGGGGTTGTCATGGGGTTCTATGTGTAGCAAACCACCCACATCTTCAGAGATTTTTTCTGTGTGAGCAGCAACAGGTGTAGCAATGAAAACCGAAAGTAGTAGCAACCCTAAATGTTTATCTAAACTGCGGCGGAACATATAAATCTTGATTCAGTATATTAAGGAGCCTTTGCTGATTAAGGGGTGGCAAACAGACTTATTCAGCAAAGACAATTGTTCAATACAGTGAATAACCATGTCAAAAGACAGGCTGTCAAACTACTGATGAGAGTTTCAGCCAGAAGTATAAAGCTTAACCTTTAAGTTTTGAAAAGCTAGATCTATTTTTCACTAAATAGCTTTATAGTTATATAAAAAATAGATTGTGAATATTCGATGTGGTTAAGACAGTTACAGGAAGGAGCAAAGGATTATGGACTTAATGTGTCAATTGCAACTTTTTATCAACAAAGACGATATGCAAACGAAAGATCATATAGCTTTTGCTACAGATTATTATAAACATATTGCAAGAAAATTATCTTTGCTTCAGATATTAGAACCTTAAAAACAAATCTAGATATTAAAAAATTGACATTTCAGAAATTAGATACTTATTAAAAAGATTGCATATGGCAATTTCATTTTATTTGTGCCAATTTGCAACTCTCATAAAGCAAGTTTCTCGCAAAAACTCGGTTTCCTGATTTCTAGAAATGATTTAGGATTGCTATATAAGTGCGTAAGTGGTGCATTGATGAGAGTTTGTATTAAGGATTTTGCTCCTTGTGAATGAGAATTCAAACTCTTACTAAAAACCTAAAATATACAGTAAATTTACTCTTCAATATAGAAATTACTGACTTTTTTAAAAGCAATTTAATTGATAAATTGTTGACCCACATAACCCTAAGTATGTAAGTAAATGAGGTAGATTATGCGTATCATGATGATTCAACCCAACTATCATTCTGGTGGTGCAGAAATTGCTGGAAACTGGCCACCGAGTTGGGTTCCATATGTTGGTGGGGCACTCAAACAAGCAGGCTTTACTGATATCCGTTTCGTTGATGCGATGACGGATTATATTCCCGATGATACTTTGGCTGAAATCATTTCGAAGCATCAGCCAGATGTGGTGTTAGCAACAGCTATTACACCAATGATTTACCAATCAGAAAAAACTCTGAAAATTGTTAAGGAAGTTTGTCCCCAAGCAAAAGCAATTATGGGTGGGGTTCACCCTACTTATATGTATAATGAAGTTCTTAATGAGGCACCTTGGGTAGATTACATTATCCGAGGAGAAGGGGAAGAGATTACGGTGAATTTACTGCAAGCGATCGCCAATGGCACAGATCACCGCGATCGCCAAAATATTCTGGGTATTGCCTTTCTAGAAGATGGCAAAGTTATCGCCACACCAGCCCATCCCCCAATTGCGGATTTGGATACCCTCACCCCAGATTGGAGTCTCTTAGACTGGAGTAAATATATCTATACCCCTCTCAATGTGCGGGTTGCTGTTCCCAACTATGCCAGAGGATGTCCCTTCAGTTGCCGTTTTTGTTCTCAGTGGAAATTCTGGCGCAAATACCGTTCTAGCACTCCCAAGAGATTCGTCGATGAGATTGAAACTTTAGTGAAGAAACACAAAGTTGGCTTTTTCATTCTTGCGGATGAAGAACCCACAATCAACAAGCCTAAATTTATTGCCCTATGTAACGAGTTGATAGAACGCAATTTAGGTGTTTATTGGGGAATCAATACACGGGTAACGGATATCTTGCGGGATGAGCAAGAATTACCTCTTTACCGCAAAGCGGGACTGGTTCATGTTTCCTTAGGAACAGAAGCAGCCGCACAATTAAAATTGAATCTGTTCCGCAAAGAAACAACCATTGAACAAAACAAGCGTGCTATTCAACTGTTAAGGCAAAATGGCATTGTTGCGGAAGCTCAATTTATTATGGGTTTGGAGAACGAAACTCCAGAAACTATCGAACAAACTTATCAAATGGCTTTGGACTGGAAAGCAGACATGGTGAATTGGAATATGTTCACCCCTTGGCCATTTTCAGAGTTATTTCAGGATTTAGGCGATCGCGTAGAAATACGAGATTACTCCCAATACAATTTTGTCACCCCGATCATGAAGCCGGATGCCATGGAACGGGAGGATGTTCTCAAAGGAGTACTGCGAAACTATGCCCGCTTTTACCTACGTAAGACCATAGAGTATTGGTTTGTCAAAGATCCCTTTAAGCGCAAGTATCTTTTAGGCTGTTTGAAGGCGTTTGTCCAAACAACACTCAACAAGCGCTTTTACAACCTCACACGAGTTAAGTACAAAGGTTTACACACAGAAATTGAACTTGGTTTCGATAAATCGAAGATTCTCACCCGCGAACAAATCACCCACCGTAAGCAAGAACATCCAGAACTGATGGCGGATGTGAACTTTACCGGCAATATTTCCGCCTGCGGCGCACCTAATGATCTTCCAGAAGTGTCTGAGAGAGATGATGTGACGATGAGTAACTAAGGGGACAAGGAGGACAAGGGGGACAAGGAGGACAAGGGGGACAAGGAAGCATTCATCTTTCCAATGTCTCTTGTCCTATTGCTGCTCTATTGATTGAGTGGACTACTGTATCAAGATTCTACTGAGTTTATTAAGTTTTGAAACTTCATTTTATTTATCTATTTATATAACTATATAGTTATTAAACTAGAAATATTACTTAAGTACTTAAGAGGTGTATACCTTGCCACAAACTGTTAAATTTGATGCGGAATTGCTCAAAAAATACGATCAGCCCTTACCACGCTACACGAGCTATCCGCCAGCTACGGAGTTAAAAGAGGATTTTGAACAAATAGATTTCAGAGCAGCGATCGCCGTCGGGAATTACAAAAAAACACCACTGTCGCTTTATTGCCATATTCCCTTTTGTGAAAGTGCCTGTTATTTTTGTGGTTGTAATACCATAATTACGCAACATAAACCTGTCGCAGAGCGTTATCTAGACTACTTGATCCGCAACATTCAGCAAGTAGGGGCTTTGATTGATCGAAATCGTACTGTTGAGCAGCTCCACTGGGGTGGCGGGACTCCTAACTATTTGTCCCAAAGTCAAGTTGAGACTTTATGGAGTGCTCTTTGTGAGCGATTCCGGTTTGATGAGAATTGTGAAATCTCAATTGAAGTGAACCCGCGATCGCTTGACAGGAACTATCTTTTTTTCTTAAAAGATTTGGGGTTCAACCGGATCAGCTTTGGCATTCAAGACTTTGATTCTTTGGTACAGCAAGCAGTCAATCGCATTCAGCCGGAAGCAATGCTATTTCAGGTGATGGACTGGGTTCGAGATGCCGGGTTTGACAGTGTGAATGTTGACCTCATTTATGGATTGCCATATCAAACTCTGGAGACTTTTAGAAATACAATCCGTAAGACTATCCAGATGAATCCTGATCGCATTGCTGTTTTCAACTTTGCCTATGTGCCGTGGTTAAAACCAATTCAACGTCGCATTCCGCAGGAAGCACTGCCGCCAGCTTCTGAAAAACTCAATATTCTACAAATGACAATAGAAGAATTGACTGCCAATAATTATGTTTTTATTGGTATGGATCATTTTGCTAAACCAAACGATGAATTGGCGATCGCTCAGAATAACGGACAACTGCATCGTAACTTTCAAGGTTATACCACCAAACCAGAGTCTGATCTGTTTGGGTTTGGCATGACTTCAATTAGTATGCTGCAGGATGTATATGTACAAAATTATAAGCAGTTGAAAAATTACTATCAGGCAATAGACCAGGATGTTTTGCCGATAGAAAAAGGCGTCAAACTGAATCAGGATGACATCGTTCGCCGCACAGTGATTATGGAATTGATGTGTCAATTCCAACTCTTCCCTGAGAGCATTGAGGAAAAATACCATTTGCACTTTGATTGTGATTTTTTAGAGTATTTTTCCACGGAAAGATTGCAACTAAGGCAACTAGAAGCCGATGGTTTGATTAAACTTGCTCCTGATCATATTGAGGTCACACCGACAGGACGATTACTTATCCGCAATATCGCTGCTGCGTTTGATGTGTATCTTCAAAAACGTACACTGGCTGGGTTTTCTAAAGCCATTTGAACATAAGTTCAGCGTTTTATTTTTGCTTTTTTGTGGTTGTTAAGGAAGTAGCAGTGACATTCAATACATTACAAACTTTGCCAGAGAATCCCCAGCCTCTGCGCCTCGATTGGATATCGGTGGCATTTTTTACGGTCATTCATGCAGTGGCATTGCTAACTCCTTGGTTTTTTTCCTGGAATGCACTGGGTATAGCTGTTGTTCTCCACTGGTTATTTGGCAGCATCGGAGTCTGTTTAGGCTATCACCGAATGCTGAGTCATCGCAGTTTTCAAGTCCCTCGATGGTTAGAGTATGCCATTACCATTTTAGGTGCCCTATCGTTACAAGGAGGGCCTATCTTTTGGGTTGCTGGACATCGTTTACACCATGCATACACCGAAGATGAAGACAAAGATCCCTACTCTGCCCGTAAAGGCTTTTGGTGGAGTCACATGCTGTGGATCTTTTATCCCCGTCCGGAGTTCTTCAATTATGAGCAATACCAGCGATTTGCTCCCGATCTTGCACGAGATCCCTTTTACCGTTGGCTCAATCGCTACTTTCTACTGCTGCAAATTCCCGTTGCCCTGTTACTTTATGTGTTGGGTGGTTGGTCATTTGTGATCTGTGGTGTGTTTTTGCGATGTGTCATTCTTTGGCACACCACCTGGTTCATCAACTCGGTCACTCATATGTGGGGATACCGCACGTTTGACATCAAGGATAATTCTTGTAATCTCTGGTGGGCAGCTATTCTCACCTATGGTGAGGGATGGCACAACAATCACCATGCTTATCCTCATGTAGCCAAGTGTGGTTGGCGCTGGTGGGAAGTTGATACCACTTGGTGGGTGATTAATTTATTAAAAATAATTGGTTTTGCAAAGAATGTAAATTTACCACCTGTTCAGGTATCTAGGCTAGAAAGCTAGCAGATTTCTCTAAATTTTCCTTGCGCAATTTGGCGTCTGCTTTCCGATTTGTTTGTAATTCCAAAACTCTGATTCCTTGAGTTGGAAGTGGGTTTAATTTTGAGCACAAATGTTGCCAAGAAGTGATTAACTCATGCTCAATGTTATAAGTTGCGCATAGTTGAGCAAAATCAATGTCCTGTGGGGTAGCAAAAAACTCTTCAAATGGTGGGTCAAATTTGGCAATGGGTAACATTTCAAAAATCCCACCACCATTGTTATTAATTAAAACAATTGTTAAATGCCCGACAAATTTATTTCTGATTAAAAATCCATTGGTGTCGTGCAGTAAAGCCAAATCACCCGTTAACATCACACTACTTTGATTGTGATGGGCAATTCCGAAAGCGGTGGATAAAGTGCCATCAATGCCATTGGCACCCCGATTGAAAAAGGGCTGGACACCCGAGTTTGTTGGTTTCCAGAAAAATTCCACATCCCGCACAGGCATACTGTTGGCGATAAATATGGGTGTTTTTGGTGGTAAAGTCTGAGAAATTAACCAGGCAACTTTACCTTCAAATAACTCCTCCATGTTCGCCAAGGTCTGATCAATATCTGCCCTCACTTTTGCTTCGAGTGTACACCACATTTTTAGGTAAGCAGGGGAAATTTGAGGAGCGCCTATTTGTTTAACGAGTTGTTGTGGGGTTATCCGCAGGTGGGTTGTCCTACCGTGTAAAGGATCGAGGTTGCGATCGCTTGGATCAATCACCCATCGTCTAGGCTGTGTTTTTTTGAGCCAATTACGCAGTACAGGACTGGTGGGCATTGCACCGATTTGAATCACCATTTCAGGTGCTAGCACTTTTGCTAGTTCATGATTCCGCAAAATCTGGTCATAGCTGGAAATGATCTGGGGGTTTAAATCGGCATAGTTTCTGACTGGGGAGAGTCCCTCTGCGAGGACAGGCCAATGGAGTGTTTGGGACAATTGCGCGATCGCCCGACAATACTCCTGTGGTTGTTGGGGTTGAGCAACACCAGCGATGATGATACCTCGGGGAGAGGGAGGGGGGAGAGGGGGAGAGGGAAGAAGGGGGAGAGGAGGAGAAGGGAGAAGGGGTGTGATGTTAGCGAAGAAGTTTTCTAAGTGAAGCTGAGATTGTAGTGAGAGTAGAGATGATGTTTGCCAGGCGTCTGTTTCAGGGAGAGGGGCAAGGGGATCTCGAAATGGAATGTTGAGATGCACAGGACCTGGGACAGGTGTTTGGGATTGCTCCCAGGCATGGATCACCATTTGCCGCAAGTAAGCTAGCATTTCTATATCTGGCGAGGGCAGAGCTAACTCAGTTTGCCAGTTTGGGTAATTGCCATATAATTTCACCTGATCTATGGTTTGTCCAGAGTGGCAATCTCGTAATTCCGCAGGTCTATCAGCGGTGAATAGCAACAATGGGACACAACTTTCTTTGGCTTCAATCACGGCAGGATAAAAATTTGCGCCGGCTGTCCCTGAAGTACAAACCACTGCTGTGGGACGTCCCGTTGCTTTAGCAACTCCCAAGGCAAAGAAAGCGGCGCTGCGTTCATCAAGAATAGGAATTGCTTCAATGTGAGGTTGTTGCTCAGCAAAAGCAACTGCCAGTGGTGTTGAACGGGAACCAGGACAAATGACAACACAAGTTAATCCCAGCCGCCTCAGTGTCTCGGCAAAAATTGATGCCCATACAGTATTGATGTTGCTAAAATTGATTGCCATACTCAGGAATTGGTTTTATGGACTGTATTCAGATAACGGGAATTCGCTGCTATGGCTATACGGGGTATCTGCCAGAGGAACAAGTGCTAGGACAGTGGTTTGAAGTGGATATAAAGTTATGGCTGGATCTCTCCACATCTGCTAAAACTGACTCAATTGAAGATACTCTAGATTACCGTAACGTCATTAACTTGGTAAAAAATTTAGTCAAGACATCGAAGTTTGTTTTGGTGGAACGCCTAGCAAGCACTATTGCAGATTCTATCTTGGCATCGAGCGATCGTGTGACTCAAGTCCACGTTATTTTGAGTAAACTTGCTGCACCTATTCCAGACTTTAGTGGCAAAATCAGCATTGAAATGATTAGAACTAAGTAGATCGGGGAGAATAAATAATACCTCGTTAAGATGAGGCATGGGGCGTGGGGAAGTGCTGAGTTATTGGGTAACTCCCAAAGTCTTAAAGTTAGGGAAAATCTTTGATTATGAGCATAATTGTCTTCGGCAGCATCAACATAGACTTGGTAGCAACAGTACATCGGTTACCAGTTGCTGGAGAAACATTGCTGGGGCGTAACTTTTTTCAGGTACCTGGAGGAAAAGGGGCAAATCAAGCGGTTGCATTAGCCAAACTCTCAATTCCTACCCAAATGGTGGGGTGTGTCGGTGCAGATAGTTTTGGGACAGAACTAGTCAATCAATTACAAGCTTCTGGTGTGCAGACTGATCATATATTGGTAGATAAGACAGTCAGTTCTGGTGTTGCCATCATTGCCGTGGATGATGCAGGCGAAAATCAAATCATTGTTATCCCTGGTGCCAATGGGCGTGTCAATCCGGAAGATGTAGAAGAAAGATTATTGCCTTTATTATCAACAGCCACAACACTGCTTTTACAATTTGAAATTCCTATATCTACTGTAATTGCAGCAGCCAAAGCAGCAAGACAGGCTGGAGTCACTGTTATTCTAGACCCAGCACCCGCAAACACAAACGTACCAGCCGAACTTTATCTGTCGGTGGATATCATCACACCCAATGAAATAGAAGCAGAGCAATTAGTAGGTTTTGCTGTGGACGGGAGAGAATCTGCTGAAAAAGCTGCAACGGTATTACTGCAAAGAGGTGTGAAATGTGCCCTGATCAAGCTGGGTGCTAAGGGTGTTTTCTGCGCAACTCCTGAAGAAAGCTTTTTTGTACCTGCGTTTCCAGTTGAGACAGTTGACACAGTGGCTGCAGGAGACGCATTTAATGGCGCTTTAGCAGCCGCACTTTTTGAAGGACTTTCCTTACATCAAGCCGTTGTTTGGGGTGCAGCCGCTGGTGCCATGGCTGCTACCAAACCAGGCGCACAACCTTCACTTCCTGATAGAGTGGCGTTTGATAGGTTTCTCAAAGAAAGGGGAGTAGGGAATAGGGCATAACAAGATTTCTCCTCACCCTTCATCTCCCTTCCCTTGTCTCCCTTGTCTCCCTTCCCTCCCTTGTCTCCCTTCCCTCCCTTGTCTCCCTTGTCTCCCTTGTCTCCCTTGTCTCCCTTCCCTCCCTTGTCTCCTTGTCTCCCTTGTCTCCCTTGTCTCCCTTGTCTCCCTTGTCTCCCTTGTCTCCCTTGTCTCCCTTCCCCACTCCCTATTCCCCAATATCCTCATTCCACAATTCGGGGTGAGTCGCAATAAATTCGCTCATCAACTGTTCGCATTCATCAAGGTTTAAATCAATGACTTCCACACCGTGGGAGACCATAAATTCTCTAGCACCAGGAAAGGTTCTTGACTCGCCAGCAATGACTTTTTTAATACCGAACTGGACAACTGCGCCAGCACATAAATAGCATGGCATTAAGGTTGAGTATAATATTGTATCTTTGAAACTGCCGATTCTACCAGCGTTGCGAAGGCAATCTATTTCTGCATGGGTTACTGGATCGCCGTCTTGCACACGTTTATTGTGTCCTTGACCAATGATTTTGCCATCCTTAACAAGAACTGAACCAATTGGAATTCCACCTTCTTGTTTGCCTTGTTTTGCTTGTGCGATCGCAGCTTCCATAAATTCGTCCATTTTATAGACTCCCTTGTATGTCAAAACAGCTTGTCTACAGTAGCAAAAGCATTGGAAAAAGCGCCAGAAATTGAGGCAAAAATTCAAAAGATTGTCTGGATGGGGAGTGGGGAATTGGGCTCTAAGAAATTGTAAGCCAAGCTGATCGCTGCAACAGTACCTGCAACACAAATTTCGCCTTGGATGATTTTGTCTCTGACTGATTCTTGGGGAATGAGGACAACTTCTATTTCTTCAGTAATATCTAGATTTTGGTCTCCGGTCTTGATTACATCTTTTGCTAAGAATAAATGTATTTTATTCGTATCTTTACTGGGTTTATCATATAGGGTTGTTATTTTCTTAACTTCTCCAGCAGTATAACCAGTCTCTTCTTGTAGTTCTCGCTTTGCTGCTGATTCGGGGCTTTCCTCTGCTGGATCAAAGCTACCTGCTGGAAGTTCTATAAAGAATTCACCTACTGCATGTCTATATTGACGAACAAAAATAATATTTCCATCACTAGTAATAGGTAAAATGAGAGCGACTTCTGGTTTAATATTGATGAAATAATCATCTATGATTTTACCATTGGGTAATTTTATGACATCTTGTCTAACCTTGCACCAGTGATGATCTAAGACCATTTTTGAGTTCAAAGTTTTCCATTTTTGTAAGTTTGTCATAGCTCAATATAAATATAGATAGTAAATTATATGGCAATGATAATAGCAAAATAAGACTTGCTAGCAAGTATAACAAAAGCAACATAATACGCTAAGATCTGGACGCATACTTTGCTAACAAAGAAAAAGCAATTATACTGCTATATAATATGAAACTAGAGGTAGAACTTTTTACTGTAAATAAGCGCTTTCCTTTAACAATTAGCTATGGGACAACAGCACAAACAACAAATGTATGGGTGAAGCTCTCTCATAATGGTATTGAAGGTTGGGGAGAAGCATCACCGTTTAATGTTGGCAATCATCCGCAATCAACTGAAGTGATCTCGTCTAGCTTGCAGCAAGTCGGAGCCTTATTACAGGAATTTAACCCATTGCAACGTGACTCAATTGAGCGAGTTTTAACAAAAGCGCTTGTTCCTTCATCTGCAAAGGCAGCATTGGATATGGCGCTACATGATTGGTTGGGGAAAAGTGTAGAGATGCCCTTGTGGCAACTTTGGGGACTTGAACGTAACTTGATTGTGCCGACTTCTCTAACAATTGGTATTAATTCTCCAGAGGGAGCAAGGGAAAGAGTGCGGGATTGGTTACAATTTACCGATGTTCGTGTTTTTAAGGTAAAGTTGGGTAATCCTAACGGCATTGCCGCAGATAAAGACATGATTATGGCAGTGCGAGAAGAAGCACCCACGCCAGAGTTGTATGTAGATGCAAATGGAGGCTGGGACTTGGAGGATGCAAAACTGATGTGCAGTTGGCTTGCAGATCTGGGTGTCAAATATGTAGAGCAACCACTACCAAAAGGGCAGGAAAAAGATTTAGCAGAACTTAAAACTTGCTCTCCTCTACCTATTTTTGTTGATGAAAGTTGCTTCACGAGCTTTGATATTGCCCAGTTGGCAAATTGTGTGGATGGCATTAATATCAAACTGATGAAATCTGGGGGCTTAACTGAAGCAATAAGAATGATACATACAGCACAAGCCCATAGATTACAAGTGATGTTGGGATGCTATTCTAACAGTACACTAGCTAATACAGCAGCGGTGCACCTTGCTCCACTGGCTGACTATGTAGACTTGGACAGTCATCTCAATTTAATCGATGACCCATTTACGGGTGCATTCGTGCAAGAGGGAAGGGTGTTGCCAAACAATTTACCAGGTTTGGGAGTGGAACGTAGTGCGTTTATCTCTTAATCAACGAATAGCTGTCTTGCTACATGGGGAACTTCGCGGAACTCATGGCAAAACAGGATTGTCAATTTTACGTTACAGTGAGGCTCCAGTTGTAGCGGCAATTGATCGTGAGTGTGCAGGCAAGTCTCTACTGGAACTAACAGGTATCAAGCGTGATGTACCAATAGTTTCATCGGTAGCAGAGGCTTTGAAGCACCAACCGCAAGTTTTGGTTATTGGCATTGCTCCAAAAGGAGGTGCGTTGCCAGATGATTATTGGCATGAGATTAAAGATGCCTTATCAGCTGGAATGTCGGTGGTGAATGGGTTGCATACACCTCTAGCAAGTATTCCTGAGTTGAAAGCACTCCTTAAACCAGGACAATTAATTTGGGATGTGCGCAAAGAACCACCAAATCTAGAAGTGGCTAGTGGTCTGGCACGTACTCTCCCTTGTCGGCGAGTGCTGACTGTCGGTACTGATATGGCGGTTGGCAAAATGTCTACTAGCCTGGAATTACATTGGGCATCACGACTGCGAGGCTGGCGTTCTAAGTTTCTAGCTACAGGTCAAACTGGCTTGATGTTAGAAGGAGATGGTGTCGCATTGGACGCAGTCAGGGTGGATTTTGCTGTTGGTGCTGTGGAACAAATGGTGATGCGCTATGGCAAAAACTATGACATTCTGCATATTGAAGGACAGGGTTCGTTGCTACACCCAGGCTCTACAGCAACTTTGCCCCTAATTCGTGGTTCTCAACCCACACAAATGATACTGGTACATCGTGCTGGACAAACTGAGGTAGTCAATAATGTCACAATTCCACCTTTAGAAGAGGTGGTGCGACTTTATGAAACTGTTGCAAGTGCAGGTGGTGCTTTTCCACGAGCACCTGTAGTGGGTATTGCTCTGAACACGGCGCATTTAGATGAGTCCTCTGCTAAGGAAGCGATCGCCAAAACTGAAGCAGAAACAGGACTACCCTGTACAGATCCAGTTCGTTTTGATGTAGGTAAGTTGTTGGATGCCGTGATGCGATCTTAAAATGAGGATGAAGCTCAGGTCTAGAAGTTATCATGACTTTGCCCTACCTTGCAAATCTCTCTATTTACCCAATAAAATCCTTAGATGGAGTAACTATTGAGACAGCAACTATTCTCAACAGCGGTGCCATCAAACATGATCGAGAATGGGCAATATTTGACGAGCAAGGTCATTTCATCAATGGCAAGCGTGATCCAAAAGTTCACTTGCTGCGTTCAAAGTTTGATGCTGAGTACAAACGGATCTTTCTAAGAATTCAGGACACTGAACAAGAATTTGCCTTTAGTCTTGCTCATGATCGTACAGCTTTGGAAGGCTGGTTGGGTGATTACTTTGGCTTTCCGGTTAAATTGGTAAAAAATACAATAACTGGCTTTCCAGATGACACCAATGCTGTGGGACCAACTGTAATTAGTACAGCGACTCTCGAAGAGGTCGCCTCTTGGTTCCCTGAGATGAGTGTTGATGAAATGCGGTTTCGCCTACGAGTAAACCTAGAGATTGCCGGCGTTCCAGCATTTTGGGAAGACCAGTTATTCACTTCACCTGGACAGTGTGTTCATTTTCACATAGGAGAGGTTTTGTTTGAAGGAATCAATCCTTGTCAACGCTGCATTGTTCCCACACGAGACTCAAAAACAGGAAAGGCAACAGCTAATTTTCAAAAGATATTTGTCACAAAGCGAAAAAATTCTCTGCCACTTTGGACAACACTAGGCCACTTCAATCATTTTTATAGAGTGAGTGTGAATACGAATCTCCCTATTTCCGAAGCAGGAAAAGTTTTACGTAAAGGAGATGTAGTAAAAATTCTGGGTGTTAGTGCTAGCAAACTCTAGTACTGCCGATCATTCAACAGCTGAATCAAAAAACAAAATTATGCGTCATAGGAGCCATCAACTCCCAAGTTTACAAACCCCTGTGAGAATTATTTATGTTATCACCAACTTTTAAATTTCTGTGTTTAGGTGGTCTGAGTGTTTCCTTATTCTTAGGAAATTCGGTAGCGTTTGCGCAGGTTGGTAATTCGTCTGGTGGTGTTGTTGTACCAACGCAACCTGGAAATGGCACGACAACGACAGGAACAGGAACAAATACCACAACGACAACAACAAGAACAACGACAGGAACAGGAACAGGAACAAACACCTCGACAACAAGAACAGTAACAGGTAGCTCAACCAATGTTACTAGTGGAGCTCGGTTTAGCTGTCAGTATTACAATGGGCAGTATACCGTGATGTACCAACCTCAAAGTCGGCCAAATCAATACTTTCCTTGGGCAATTCCCAGAACCTTGGGTGGGGGTTGGGGCACACAAAAGCGCTGTCAAACTATTGCTCAACGTTTAGAATCTTACCGTCCAGACGGCTTAGTCGATCTCAAGACAGGCACGGAAAACGGAATGAACACTCTGTGCGTAACTACAGAGTCTAATCCATCGTGTCGAATCGTATTGACAGTACCTCCAGAAAAAGATCCCAATACTGTACGTGATAGCGTTTTCCAAAACCTAACCACCGCTGATAACGGACAGCAAACCACTGGTGTCAATACTTTTGCAGATAATGGTAGTGGTAACAACCGCGGTATAAACCAAATTTATAATTTGGGTCGCTCAATTTTCAATGGTGGGAAACAATCGGTTTCTTCATCTAAAGATGCCATTAATCTCAAACCGTTCCTTGATCGTGCTGATGGCGGGACTGAGGCTAAACTGAGTAATGGAGTCGCGCTGCATCATTCTTCCCAACCTCAAAGAAGTTATCGATTAAATACCAATCAACTCCGCTAAAAGCTTCATGTTAGGCAATAATTTCATGGTTGTAGAGACGTCGCATTGCAACGCCTCTACAACCATTGTCCTCTCTATGAAAGATTAAATTTCAAATCTCACGTTTTTGGTGCTAGACACAAAGTGCCACTCTATCTGTTACCTAATAATAACTGGGAAGATGACCTCAAGATGAGGACGAGGGTGTCGATAGTAACCTTCATCGTAAAATCTCCGAGGATAATACTCTCGGCGCTCATGCCATCTGTGTTCTTCATAACGTGGGTGATCATCCCAATGACGATAATGTGGACGATCTTCTCGGTATTCTCGATATTCTCGGTGATGGTCTTCTGGATAGTCAGCTTTAGCGCTTTGAGAGAAAGCAAAAGTGCTTACTGTACTCAAGGCAGTTGCTAAAACAGCTATAACAAAAGGCTTCATATACAGCCCCCTAATAATCTGGTGATCAGCTATATCTTTATTTTAGATGTACATTTAGCTATATAACTATAAACATATATTTGCTGTCTAATAGAGTGAGTACGTATGATTTGATAAACATTTTGGATAACAGAATTACTTAGACAGTAAAGCTACTTTGATACTATTTTTGTAAGCATAGACGGCGATCGCTTTTCTTTTAAATCAGCACAAACACAGAACCCCAATGGTTCAACAAACCGGGGTTATTCTTCCCTGAACTACTCTTGAGTAATGACTAAGTTGTATTAAGTTATGGATAGTCAAATAAAAATTGCATTTCCTCTACTATTTTCCAGAAGAAAAACAAGTCTGTGTATTCAATAAACGCCCAATAATTTACCGAGGTGCAACTTGGGCTGTGTTATTAGGAATGCGACAAAAAATAGACCAAAGCTTCCCTCGGTTAATTTATTTCCTATCACCTCAATCCTGGTTTGTGTGGGAGCAATTTTTAATGATTTTTTGCATACATATTATTAGGTATCTATTATAGTCCTGTGCCAGGTTCCCCTCCAATGCTCAATACAGCTTTAGCAACTGCCTACGGACTTAGTAGTCACCAAGAAATTTTCCAAGTAGCTACTCAATTTATGATACATGTCTCTCTAAGTGGGTGACCTAGGATTCGAACCTAGAACCAATGGATTAAGAGTCCACTGCTCAGCCGTTGAGCTTCTCACCCAATAACGTATGATACAAAATTTATTACACAGTTGCTACTATTTTTTTAGATTTTCCTCAAATATGTTTGGAAAGCTTGAGTTGGTGCAGGTAGAGGAAAAGGGCAGAAGATGCTCTGATAAAGCATTCCCAGCTTTGAGGTAGAAGCAAGACAATGCCCTCTATACTCTTCACCTATGTCAAAATCTTTCTATATCCTCGAATTGTTTGGTATTCTCTTTGGTAGCGTTAGCTGCCTCACCACAGGTGCGTGGTGTGGGGAAAATCTTGCCTGGATTGGCTAACCCTTTAGGATTGAAAGCCTGCCGTACCCATTGCATAGTCTCTAAATCTGTTTGAGTAAACATTTCTGGCATGTAGCATTTTTTATCTGAACCAACGCCATGCTCACCAGAAATGCTGCCACCTACTTTCACGCACAACTTCAGAATTTCTCCCCCGACTTGTTCGACTTTCTCTAATGCCCCTGGTATGGAATTATCATAGAGAATCAGTGGATGGAGATTGCCATCACCTGCGTGAAATACATTAGCAATCTGATAACCATATTTTTTTGTCAATGCTTCAATTTCACTGAGCACATAAGATAGTTGAGTACGTGGAATCACACCATCTTGGACATAATAATCTGGACTAATATGCCCTGCTGCGGCAAAAGCTGCTTTGCGTCCTTTCCACAATTTCAAGCGTTGCTCTGGGTCACTTGCTGTTGTAATATTACGCGCACCATTATTTTTACAAATTTCTGCTACGCGCTGTTTATTTGCTGCAACTTCTACTGCTAAACCGTCGATTTCTACTAGCAAAATAGCAGCAGCATCACGGGGATAACAATTTGTACAAACAACATCTTCAACAGCATTAATGCTAATGTTATCCATAATTTCCATACCACCAGGAATAATTCCGGCGCTGATGATATCGGAAACACTTGCTCCTGCAGCTTCCACACTTGTAAAATCGGCTAAAAGAACACAAATAGATTCAGCACTTTTCAGGATTCGTAGTGTAATTTCTGTAGCAATACCGAGAGTTCCTTCTGAACCAACAAATATACCTGTTAGGTCATAACCAGGCATTTCTGGAATTTCTCCTCCCACATCTACGATTGAGCCATCAGGAAGGACAAGTTTTAACCCTAGAACGTGGTTAGTCGTGACACCATACTTGAGGCAATGCACTCCGCCAGAGTTTTCTGCGACGTTTCCACCAATAGAGCAAATAATTTGGCTGGAGGGGTCAGGAGCATAATAAAATCCAGCACCACTGACACTTTGTGTCACCCAATTATTAATCACTCCCGGTTGGACAACAACACGTTGATTGTCTAGGTCAATTTTAAGTATTTGTCGCATTAAAGAAGTAACTATCAGAACTGAATTTTCAATAGGCAATGCTCCACCTGATAACCCAGTACCAGCACCACGCGCAATGAAGGGAACGGAGTGGCGATCGCAAATCTTTACAACTTCGGCGACTTGTTCTGTTGTTCTTGGTAACACCACCACAGCCGGACGTTGACGATAGCTTGTTAGTCCATCACACTCATAGGTAATCAGTTCTTCACGACGTTGCACCACACCATTTTTGCCAACGACAGCTTCAAATTGTTGAATGATGGGTTTCCAATTTCGTTGTTTTTCTTGGGTAAGCATGGTTTTTTCAGTTATTTAAGGTAGTGCTGTCATTACTATTGTTGCAAGAATTACGAGCCAAGAGGAGTCATGAGCGATCGCTCTTCGTCTTCAACTAACCTAGAAATAACGCTCTCAAATGGTGGATCAACGCATGGCTGAGCAACTTTTGATCGATGATGATGATTACTACGTGCCAGATGCCAATCTGCTAGTCACTGAAGATGACACGCCTGTGGATAACTTTGCTTCGGAAAAACAACAACGTCTTTTAGTCGGTTCGCTTTACAGTTCTTTACAACAGCAACCTTTTTTGGCAGCTGCTAATGTTGGAATTTATTACTCAGACCTTCAGCCAGTGATTGTACCTGATGTCTTTCTCAGCTTAGATGTCCAAGTGCCACAAAATTGGTGGGAGAAGCAAAACCGTTGTTATTTGGTTTGGAAATTTGGCAAACCACCAGAAGTCGTGGTGGAAATTGTCTCTAATAAAGTGGGGGATGAATTAGGGGAAAAACTCAGGATTTATGAACACATGCGGGTTAGTTACTATATTGTCTATGACCCCAACCAGCAATTAGGTGATAAAGTACTGTTCGTTTATGAGCTTAGGGGAAGGCGCTACTCTCAAACTAAAGAAACTTGGCTAGAGCAAGTCGGATTAGGTTTAACCCTTTGGCAAGGAGAATTTGAAGGTAGAGAGGACACTTGGTTGCGATGGTGCTCTCAAGATGGTCATGTTCTACCTACAGGTGATGAACGAGCCTCTCAAGCTGAACAACGAGCATCTCAAGCTGAACAACGGGCTCAATTACTGGCTGAAAGACTACGGTCTATGGGTATTGATCCTGATAATCTCTAGTCTCTAAAAATAAACTCCTGTACTCGTTGCCAAACTTTCTCCAGCAAATCAGGATTTTGTACATCAAACCACTCTATCTGAGGATACGCTTTAAACCAGGTGCGTTGTCGTTTGGCAAATTGTCTTGTATGCAAAACTGTTAATTCTTTAGCCTGCTCTAAAGAAACATCCCCAGCCAAATATTGCCTAATTTCTTGATAACCCAAAGTATTTAACAAAGGTAAATCAGAACCATATTTCTGACAAAGATACTCCACTTCTGCTACTAGACCATCTGTGATCATTTTCTCTGTACGCTGCATGATACGGTTGGTCAAGTCAACAGAATCACAATCTAACCCAATTTGTAAAATGGGGTAATCTGGTGGGTTCTCTCCTTGCTGCTCAGAAATTGGGCAACCAGTGACATAAAATACCTCTAACGCTCTTAAAGTTCGTACAGGATCATGAGGATGAATTTTTTTTGCGGCAACAGCATCAACTTGTTGCAGCATGGCATATAGTTGTGTTTGTCCTAAAGATTCTAATTGCGATCGCAATTCCGGCTGTGGTGCAACCCTGGGAATCTTCATTCCTTGGGTAATGGAGCGTATATACAAACCAGTACCACCCACCAGGAAAACAGGTGAGGGAAGAGAAGTCATTAAGGCTTGTGCTTGCGCTTGATATTCTGCCACTGTCATTGTGTCTTTTGGGTTGCAGATATCAATTAAATAGTGCGGTATTAAATTTTGTTCAACAGCTGATGGCTTAGCCGTACCAATATTAAACTCCTGGTACACTTGACGAGAATCTGCACTAACAATGACAGAATCGAGCCGCATTGCCAAAGCTAAGGCTAACCCAGATTTGCCTGTTGCCGTTGCGCCACAAATCACAATTAACTTAGTCATTGTTCATTTTATTTGGTCATTTTATAAACAATGGGTATAGGGGCATAAACGATTCCATGCCTCATACCCCATCTTATAGGGTACATCCCCTTTATAAACTTCTCTTCAAATTGCCCTATAGTCGCCAGCAAGGCTTTTGTGCTAGAATTTTGGAGTGTTTTAAACTTCTTTTGCCTTTTAGGCGATTTCACCCCACGTAACAGGAGAATTTTCATGACGAGCAGTTACAGTGCCGCTCAGATTCAAGTTCTGGAAGGGCTGGAACCCGTCCGCAAAAGACCAGGGATGTACATTGGTTCCACTGGTCCCCGAGGACTCCACCATTTAGTTTACGAGGTGGTGGACAATTCAATAGATGAGGCTTTAGCGGGTTACTGCACACATGTGGAGGTGGATCTTAATGTCGATGGCTCTGTTACTGTAACAGATGATGGTCGAGGTATTCCTACTGATATTCACCCCCAAACCGGAAAATCAGCGTTAGAAACAGTGTTAACAGTGTTACACGCTGGGGGAAAATTTGGCAGCGGCGGCTACAAAGTTTCAGGGGGACTGCATGGAGTTGGTGTTTCTGTAGTTAATGCCTTGTCAGAGTGGATAGAAGTTACAGTATGGCGTGATAAAAAGGTTCATGTCCAACGCTACGAGCGAGGAATTCCCGTCACGGAATTGAAAGCCAAGCCTACAAATGAAAACCGTACAGGAACTTCTGTCACCTTCAAACCAGATACACAAATTTTTACTACTGGTATAGAATTTGATTATACAACATTAGCAAGCCGCTTACGAGAATTAGCGTATCTCAATGCAGGCGTAAAAATTACCTTTAGCGATCACCGTTTAGAACTACTGAAAACTAGTACACCTAGGGTAGAAACCTACGAGTATAAGGGTGGGATTCGAGAATATATTTCCTACATGAACAGTGATAAGCAGGCGCTGCACGAAGAAGTTATATTTGTGCAGGGAGAGCGCAACAACGTTCAAGTGGAAGTTGCACTGCAGTGGTGTACAGATGCCTACACAGATAATTTGTTAGGCTTTGCCAACAATATTCGTACTGTCGATGGTGGTACACACTTAGAAGGCTTAAAGGCTGTTTTGACTCGTACCTTGAATACGATCGCTCGTAAGCGGAACAAACTCAAGGATAATGATGCCAACCTAAGTGGTGAACATGTTCGTGAAGGTTTGACAGGAGTGATTTCCGTCAAAGTCCCAGATCCAGAATTTGAAGGACAAACCAAAACTAAACTGGGGAACACCGAAGTCCGGGGAATTGTTGATTCTTTGGTAGGAGAAGTTCTCTCCGAGTACTTAGAATTTCATCCTGGTGTTGCTGACGCAGTTTTAGATAAAGCCATCCAAGCTTTCAAAGCCGCAGAAGCAGCCCGTCATGCTAGAGAGTTAGTGCGACGCAAATCGGTGCTGGAATCTTCACCATTACCTGGTAAGTTAGCAGATTGCAGTTCCAGAGATCCTAAGGAGTCAGAAATATACCTCGTGGAAGGGGATTCTGCAGGGGGTAGTGCGAAACAAGGGCGCGATCGCCGATTCCAAGCCATTCTCCCCTTGCGTGGGAAAATCCTTAACATTGAGAAAACTGACGACTCTAAAATCTACAAGAACAATGAAATTCAGTCGCTGATTACGGCACTTGGTCTAGGTGTGAAGGGTGAAGAATTCGATGCCTCTCAACTGCGCTACCATCGCATAGTCATTATGACTGATGCTGACGTAGATGGAGCCCACATCCGAACATTATTGTTAACTTTTTTCTATAGGTATCAACGAGCACTCATTGAGCAAGGATATGTTTACATTGCCTGTCCCCCGTTATTTAAAGTAGAACGAGGTCGCAATCATCGCTACTGTTATAGTGAGCGTGAACTACAACAGTACCTCACTACCTTACCCGACAATGCTAACTACTCTATCCAACGGTTTAAAGGTTTGGGTGAAATGATGCCAGAGCAACTCTGGCAAACTACCATGAATCCAGAAACTCGAACCCTCAAACAAGTCGAAATTGAAGATGCTGCAGAAGCGGATCGCATTTTCACGATTTTAATGGGCGATCGTGTTGCACCCCGGCGTGAATTCATCGAGACTTATGGTTCTAAACTCAATCTCACAGATTTAGATATCTAAGAATTTCTCGTAAAGACAGAGTGTCATAGGCTAAAGGGCAAGGGTGTATGAGTTGTGCCAGGGTTAAGGTGGCACCCACTAAACCTAAAGCAGCAGTCAACCCAAGAGTTACCTCTTGGGTTAGCTCATTAATTAGGTGGAACGTGTATGTCCCACAGGTGAAGAGAAGCCAACAAAAGCTTAAGCCTTTATTATAAAAGCTAAATTTACATAACTATTTTTTAATAGCAGAAAATATTTGCTTGCATAAATGCAACACATATCTGTAAATTGTTCATAATCGATTTTAATAGTATCAATCATGTCTGACAAAAAGCTGTAGGATCTTTGTGTCTACTGATTTAGACCAACATGTGCTTGCTTCAAGGGTTAGACTTTTTGCTAGTTGCTATCAGTGTTGTAAGTTCTTTTTTAGGGAACAAGTGCTCAAGTGCATACTGAGGTCTTGTTTAAAATGTTGCTTGCTCTCTGGGGTTATCTGTGATAAATTATGCACTCATCCTATGCTTTTTCGCATTAAGTAAGCTAATATCAATAGTCTTGACTGCCAAATCCTTTTTAAATTGATTAAAATATCGATGTATAGAATAAAATCGGTTTGTCAACTTTCATAGGGTGGAAATTTCAGCAGTGAGCTAATCAGTGATTAAAATCGAGATGTGAAGTTTGAATGGATAAACTGTATGGCAAATGGTGCCTAAGTTAATTGCCTTCTTAAAAGCACCACTTTCATCAAATGAAAGAGGAGTGGCTGCAAGTTCTGGCCAGGGAAGTGCCTTGCTTTCCTGATGGGGAAACTTTTGCTATCACAAGTTTTTTGTGTGGCTCATAATTGGTCCCCACTCGGCAACTTTATGAACAAAATGTAAAAATGGTGACACTCATCTTTCTCACATAGAACGCACATCCTAAGTCATCGGCAGTGTAAATAGTAACCGAAAAGCAAAGACAAATGTACTTAAGTTAGAGTTTAATGACAATATTTGAGTGCAATGTCTTTGTAGTTAAACAGGTTTTACTTCACTTAAATGACTTCATAACCACACGAAAAAAGTGCAATTTCTGTGAAACCGGCTACAATCGGAACAGTATTTCGAAAAAAATCCCCCGACGGTTATACTTCGTTTGTATGGAGTGGTAAATTTTTTTAGCAAGACGGGTCTTTTTTAGACTGATTAAGTAAAAAAATGGTGTTGGTGGCAACACAAACGGCGTTTACTAAGGTGAGGGATTTGCTTTCAAGGCAGCCATTAAAGCTGTAGATCGAAATTCCAAACAAACACCTGATTGTGTTTAGAAGTTAGAGTAGCGGCTGCTTGTGAAAAGTATGCAACGCTCCTCCCGCAGGGAGGCTCTAAACTTAAAAAAACCTCTCTTTAAAAAGTGTTTTCTTAGAAAGCGCAAAAGTTCAGTGTAAATAGTTGTGGCAAATTAACTGGAAACCCTCTTAATGGTCAAGCAATCAGATCATTGAAAGAGTGGTGGATACAATCTTGAGTAATTGATTCTGCAAGGAGCATGAGGAACGCGGCATGAACCAGGCTAACAACGTACTCGAAAATATTTTTCAGCCTGACCTAGAAATGATGAATCAGCCTGAGATCGAGTTAGAGGAACTCTTGGTTATTGATGATGAAGAGGACTTGCTGAGTCTAAGCGATGAAGGCGAAATTGATGAATTTTTAGAGCCTCAGTCTGATGAGGACGACGCAAAGTCTGGAAAAGCCGCTAAATCGCGTCGTCGGTCACAAAGCAAGAAAAAGCATTACACCGAAGATTCAATTCGACTGTACCTGCAAGAAATTGGTCGAATTCGCCTTCTTCGTGCAGACGAGGAAATCGAACTGGCAAGAAAGATTGCTGATTTGTTGGAATTAGAGCGAGTACGCGAAAAACTTTCACAGCAGCTAGATCGAGACCCTTATGATAGTGAATGGGCAGAAGCTGTACAACTACCGTTACCACAGTTTCGTTATCGCCTGCATATTGGTCGTCGGGCAAAAGACAAAATGGTGCAATCTAACTTGCGCCTAGTTGTTTCGATTGCAAAGAAGTACATGAATCGTGGTCTATCCTTCCAAGACTTAATTCAAGAAGGTAGTCTGGGTTTGATTCGTGCTGCTGAAAAGTTTGATCATGAGAAAGGCTATAAGTTTTCTACTTATGCTACATGGTGGATTCGTCAGGCAATCACCCGTGCGATCGCTGATCAGTCTCGTACTATTCGTCTTCCAGTTCACCTTTACGAAACAATTTCTCGCATAAAGAAAACTACTAAGCTGCTTTCGCAAGAGATGGGTCGTAAACCTACAGAAGAAGAAATTGCGACCCGCATGGAAATGACAATTGAGAAACTGCGGTTTATTGCTAAATCCGCACAACTGCCAATTTCACTAGAAACGCCCATTGGGAAAGAAGAAGATTCTCGATTGGGCGATTTTATTGAGTCCGATGGTGAAACACCAGAAGACCAAGTGTCTAAAAATCTCTTGCGAGAAGACCTAGAAAAAGTTCTTGATAGTCTCAGTCCTCGCGAACGGGATGTCTTAAGACTGCGTTATGGACTAGATGACGGTCGGATGAAAACGCTTGAAGAAATTGGTCAGATTTTTAATGTCACTCGCGAACGGATTCGGCAAATTGAGGCCAAAGCACTGCGTAAGTTGCGCCACCCAAATCGCAATAGCGTTCTCAAAGAGTATATTCGTTAGCTTATTCGTCATTCTTCACCAATTAGTAGTTAGTTAAAGAATATATATGACTAACTTCTAATTAATAAAAAATAACTATAAAAAAACCTGGAAGTGATAATTCACTCCCAGGTTTTTCCATATACGAGAAATCTCGTGTTTTCAAACTTATAGGATACCCCAGAAGTGTAAGAAACCCTGACCAGTAAACAATTCGATGAGTGCTGCGGCTAAAAAGCCGATCATTGCTAAACGACCGTTCCAAATTTCAGCTTGAGGAGTAAAGCCCCAGCGCCAAGCATTACGATCTTCTACGAAAGTAGTATTAATTTTTGTTGTGTCTGTCATGATTAATACTCCAAAGTTAATTTTCTAAGATTTCTTAACGCTTTGTAACCTAATATAACAAATATATTCAAGATAGTCATATATATTTACATATGAATAATTAGTTCTAATTATTTCTAAATACATGTGTGATAAAGAAATCTTTTATACGCCACCATACCGTTTCACTTTCAGATTGATACATTTAAGGCGTGGGCGTGCTTTGTACCAAAATTTTTGTTAAATAGTATTAAAATATGTTACAAGCGTTACAAGTTAGGGGAAGACGTCCCCTAACTAATGTTACAGAAGTTGGAGTTATGTCAAAACAAGTGACAGCTAAGCTTTGATAGCGAGAGTGTCAACTCAGATTAATCACTGTCGTGATTTTTTCATCCCGGTTGAGTTGAAGAATACTTTCACCTGCACTATCTCTAGCCAAAATAGTCACTCTTTCTACAGGTAGGCGCACTACCCGTTGATGATTAGTTACTATCGCCACTTCAGCTTTTGAAGGAGTAAGTACCATACCAGCTAAGGCATCAGTTTTGTTAACAAATTTAATGCTTTGCGTGCCAAGATCACCTCGGTTAGCGAGTCGTAAACCACTCACTGGTATGCGCTTGGCATATCCTAATTGAGTCACCAGTAACAAGTTTCCCTCTGTGTTGAAGGTCACACAACCAACCATCACCTCCTGCTGGCGCAAGCGTAAACCTTGCAGACCCATAGCAGTTCGCCCCATGATGGGAAGTTGTTCATCATCCACTGCAAACTTCAACAACCGTCCACCTGAACTCGCTAAAATCACTTTTTCTTTGGTGGTGGTTAACTGAGTTAGTAGCAATTCATCGTCGTCTTTGAGTTTCAAAATGCTAACACCGCGACGAGTTATATTAGTCAATTCTGTAAGAGACAGGCGCTTAATTCGTCCCTGCTTAGTTAAGAGAATAACTTGTGAAGTGTCTGGGTTATCTGGTAGTAAAAATTGAGCGACAACACCTTCTTGAGAACCTTGAGCTGTGTTAGTCAACAAAGTTATCAGTGGTGTTCCTCGTGCAGAACGACCTTTCATAGCAGGAATATCTCCTACTTTTACTGGGTAGGCTTTGCCACCACTATTCAGTACTAATAGCTCCTTTTCTGTATTGGTTATATCAGTTTGAACAATGAAGTCATTATCTGGCAAACCATTTTCGGATTTAGCTTTTTGTGTTGAGGAAGTACGGCGCACATATCCTCGGTGAGTCACCTCTAAAACAACTTCCTCTGGTGGGACTTCAGTTGTCAAATCCTGATTTTTAGATTTGGATTTTGGATTTTCCTCTATTTCCTGTTTTTTCCCATTGCTTACATCCCCTAACCCTGCTACTATCTCAGTCCGACGAGTATCGTTGTACTTGCGCTTGAGTGATCGCAAATCTTTTTTGAGAGATTTAAGTAACTCGTGTCTATCATTTAGCAATATTCGCAACGATTGAATCTGTTCATTCAGTTGCTCAAACTCCTTTTGTAAGTTCTGCTGTTCTAGGCTTGTGAGACGTCGTAATGGCATGGCTAGAATGGCATCTGCTTGCACTTCACTCAAATTGAGTTGGTTTTGTAAACTAATTTTGGCACTTGTACCATCAGCAGCATGCCGTAAGATATCAACAACCTCATCTAGCTGAGAAAGAGCAGCTAGCAAACCTTCTACCAAATGCAGTCTATTTTCTGCCTTTTCCAACTCATGAGTGTAACGGCGTGAGAGAGTCTGTTCTCGAAAACTCAAAAACTCTTGCAAAAGCTGGCGTAAGGTTAACTGTCTTGGTTGTCCATTTACCAAAGCCAAAAGAATTGCACCAAAGTTGGTTTGTAGCGCTGTTTGGTGATACAAGCTTTGGAGAACTTCTTGAGGATTGGTGTCGCGTTTGAGTTCAATCACCACACGCATTCCCTGGCGATCGCTTTCATCTCGAAGATCTGCAATTCCCTGGAGACGACCTTGATTAACTAATTCTGCGACTTTCTCGATCCAACCTGCTTTATTAACTTGATAAGGCAGTTCTGTGACTATAATTGCTGTTCGCCGCTTGCTACCTCGTCCCAGTGGAACTTCCTCAACTTGGGCAACGCCACGTAGGATAATACTACCTTTTCCTGTAGTATATGCTTCACGAATGCCAACATCACCTACGATTTTCCCACCAGTCGGGAAATCTGGTCCAGGAATCAATTCAAATAGCTTTTCATCGGGTAAATCGGCGTGATCAATTAAGGCAATCAATCCATCCACTAATTCCCCTAAATTGTGTGGTGGAATGTTGGTTGCCATCCCGACAGCAATCCCAGCACAGCCATTCAGTAACAGGAAAGGCAACTGAGCTGGCAAGACTGTTGGTTCTTGCTGAGAATTATCAAAGTTACCGACAAATTCTACTGTTTCTTCGCCAATTTCCGCTAACATCCCTTCATGGCTAATGGATGCTAGTCGTGTTTCTGTGTAGCGCATTGCTGCAGGTGGGTCATTATCCACACTACCAAAGTTCCCATGTCCTGCTAGTAAAGGATAGCGGCTAGAAAAATCCTGCACCAGCCTTACTAATGCATCATAAACAGCCTGATCTCCATGGGGGTGGTATTTACCTAACACGTCTCCTACTACACGTGCGCACTTTCTATATGGTCGGTCCGGAGTAAGACCAAGTTCGTGCATAGCGTATAAAATACGCCGATGAACTGGCTTTAAGCCATCGCGTACGTCTGGTAGCGCCCGCCCGACTATTACACTCATGGCATATTCTAGATATGATTGTTGCATCTCCGTATGCAACGCTGTGGTAATGACCTGTCCCGATGAGAGAAGGTTTAACTGTTTCGCCATGAGTTTGTTCCCTAAATTTTCACTATACAAAAGTGGCTGTAAATGATGACTGTAGCAACCACAGCATAACGGATAGAATGATCTTCATTACAAAATCTTGATAGTCATAGGATAAAAGGCAGTAGTATTATCCAAAGATGACAAGAACATAAGTGAATGATTATCTCCAAGGATGTCTACACATTTCGTATTTGAGTAGTAATCTCCCTTTTAGGTAGCTTAGTACAATCTAGAGTTAACGTGTGAGTTTTGTCATTAGTCACTAGCTATTGGTCATTAGTCATTGGTTACTCAAAAGGGACAACAGACTAAGAACCAATAATAACCAAAGACAACATTCACTCACACGGTCAACATCGCTATTCTTATTTGTATCCACTTACTTATCTACCTGTGTCTTAATAGTTAAAACGAACTGAAAAAATTAAAATTCTCATGAAAACTGTTTTAATTGTCGAAGACGATCTGATCAATGCTCGAGTGTTTTCCAAAATTCTGACCAAGCGGGGTGGCTTGGAGGTAAAGCACACTGAAAATGTAGAAGAGGTCATGCAGATTGCCCAAGCTGGGGAGATAGACATTATTTTGATGGATGTCTCTCTGTCTCGCAGTGTTTATCAAGGAAAGTCTGTTGACGGAATAAAGATTACACAAATGTTGAAATCCGATCCACAAACAGCTTCTTTACCTATTATTCTTGTGACAGCCCACGCTATGGAAGGCGATCGCGAGAACTTTCTCAAGCAAAGCGGCGCTGATGGCTATATCTCCAAGCCTGTCGTTGACCATCAACAATTTGTTGACCAGGTTCTGGCACTGCTGCCATAAGGTGACTACTACGTAACCACTTTAAAGTCATGGAGATTGTACGAATGGAAGTGGAAAGTCGCTTCCCATTAACTAATATATATGTACTACTAGATACGTTTTTTAGCAAGAGGGAAGGGAGTAGAGGAGGGGGGACAAGGGGGACAAGGGGGACAAGGAGGACACTCTAATTTTTATACCCCACTCCCCACTCCCCACTCCCCACCTCTCAAGGGTAGGTATTTTGTATTTAGTTATTTTTTGACTATTTCAGCCAATGCTGAAATGCTGAAACGACCAAACCACGTGAAATAATTGAGGATTTTCTCAACT
>JAJPJF010000353.1 GCA_021324415.1 Nostocales cyanobacterium Centralia_MAG_434 | reverse complement strand
TTTTAAACTTCAAATGCTCGTCAATAATCTCACTCGTTCAATTTTTCAAAACTGCAATATCCCTTATTTCTACTTTTCCTCTGCCTAGAGTGACAAAAGAGGGTTAGAGAAATAGAAGAAGCTATACGACGATCCACAAATCGAGATTTATTTGAAATTAAAGCCAGAACCGCTGTACGTCCAGTTGATATTCGTCGTGCTATCGCAGAAGAACAACCATTTATTGTTCATTTTTGCGGGCATGGTTTAGAAGATGGCAGTTTACTCTTAGAAGATGATGGGGGAAATGATAAGCCAATTGGCCCATCTACTTTAGCCTCTCTGTTTAAGTTACACGCTGATTATGTGAAATGTGTTCTGCTTAACGCTTGTTATTCAGCAAAACCTGCTGTGGCTATTAGTCAGTACATTAATTATGTGATCGGGATGGACAATCCAATCCAAGACAAAGCAGCAGTTGCATTTGCTCAAGGGTTCTATGATGGACTAGGTTATAAAGCCTCAGGTAATCAAGATGTGTTTCAAAGAGCCTTTAATGAAGGCATGGTTGCCATTGAAATGGAAAATCTTTCACAAGGAGCGATACCAGTCTTGAGAAAAAGATGATATGGATAAAATCTAACCGTTCACTAACCTAGTATTCATTAACCGATTAATTTGGCATAAAAAATTGCAACTGCTTTGTATGCTGGTTGTGAAACGCGACGAGCGGCTTTAATGAAATCTGCTGCTTTTTCGCAGATCATAATAGCAGGTGCATTCCTATCCTAAGTTGCGAATTGTGCGCTCAGGACGGCTCTATTCATGCCATGAGCCATTGTAATAGTGTTTCAAGTTGTTTCAAAAATTGATTCATCTGTGCTTGTGTCATCGGTTGAGAACCAGAAATTGAAACGACATAAAAGGACAAATAATGTCTTTAGGGAATTTATGAGAATAAAATGCAGAGTTCAGTTTTGTCCTGCTGTAGGCTGAAGCTCTTCAATTTATTTCTATGGTTCTCCCCAAAGGTGATTGCCTCAACAGAAAAAGCCACTCTCCAAAATGGAAAGGGGCATCTGATATTAACCACATGATAAATCTAATAATAGAAAAATACGTATAAATGATATCAGAATAAAGGAAAGAATATGATTTATGTTTTAATTTTGTTGCTTTACTTTTAGGAAATAAATAATATTTTTTTAGCTTAAAGAAAAGCAGCAATAAATGTAATACAAAATTATTTTAACTATATTATTTTCATATGTTTTTTCTCATGAATTTTCCAAAGACATAATTTTTCCTTTTATGTCGTTTCAATCATTGAATTCCTCTTGAAATTTCAAATTTTGGATTTGAGAATAGCAAATAGAAGATTAAGGAAATTCGCTTTAATCTTTCAAAAACAAATCACAATTAGTTTATTTGGAGAATCAAAAATGGCTAATATCCAAGTTGCAGAACTCTCTCCTGCAGGCTCTGAATTATTCGTTGATTCTGAAAGCTTCTTAAACGATTTGCAAGACGTAGATACAATGTCTGTGTATGGTGGTGAAGGCCACACTGGTGGAGTTGTCACAGTAACGCCAAAAATTCTTGAAGCTATATTGGTAGATGAAGCTATCGTTAACGTTGTATCGTTAGCTAAGTCCTTTAGTCACAATAGTACCGATAGCTTCTCAACTTCAACAACATCCCACTCATATTAAGTCATTTGGCAACAACAGTTTAGGTGACCTTCTTGATTAATTTGTAGGTCGTTATTTAGTAGGATTTAGTAGTCTTAGCTGAATCCTACTAAAACTAAACCATAAGCAGGGTTCAGTATTGACATGCTCAATCCTGCTCTTTTTAAGAAAAACCAAATAATTATGATGAGGGGAAGCAAAAATGGCTAATATAATAGTTTCAGACTTAATTCTAACTAGATTTAAACAAAATTCAGAAAGCTTTTTACATGAATTAAATGATACGGATTGCCAATTGATATGGGGTGGTCTAAACCATGAATATTCTGAATTTATTAATCTTAATATTAAAATTTTAGAGTCATCATTAATAGCTTTTGCTATCTCTAACATTACATCGCTAGTCAAGCTATTCATTAACTCCTCTTCAGATTCGATTTTAACTAGAAGTTTTACATCTGAATCTTTACAAGAAAAATAATAGTAAGAATTTAGAGTTTATGACATTTGTATTAAGTGCTCAAAATGTTTTTAAATATCTGATTGACAATGGTCTCTGTACTAAAGAAGAGCAGTCTACAAGCCAGATAGAGCTAAAAAGCGCCAACAACTTTAACTTATTAATTAGCTTGCCAGGTGGGCGTCAGCTTCTTGTTAAGCAAGAGCGTACAAACTCACAAGGAAAAAGAACGGGTGAATTTTTCAAAGAATGGAAAATTCAAACATTGTTACAACTTTTTCCGGCATTGAGCCACTTTCGTCCATGTCTTTCGGAAGCCATTCATTTTAATGCTGAGCATGCTATCATTGTTTTCAATTATTTCAACGACTACCTTGATTTGGAAGAGTTTTATTTTAAGGAGAATATCTTTCCACCGGAAATCGCAACCAAAATTGGTGCTACTCTTGCCTCAATTCATCGTCTCACTTTAGACAATCAAGAATATCGAGAGGTACTAGAATCTGGAATAGGAGTGTCTAGCAACCAAGCTCTTGACATAGCCCAAGATTTGGAACGGTTAACTCCAGCAATTTTTGACGGCTTTCCTGTAGATGCGTTAAAATTTTTCGTCCTCTATCAGCGTTTTGATAGTCTCAGGCAAGTGCTCGCACAATTGAAGAGTGTATTCACACCTTGTTGTCTAACTCACAATGACTTGAAACTGAACAATATTTTACTATCCAACTCTTGGAAGACGGAAGTTGCTCAAAAACCACCACTTGCTAATGACAGCATGATTCGCCTCATTGATTGGGAGAAATCTAGTTGGGGCGATCCAGCATATGATTTAGGAATGCTCATTACAAGTTATCTGCGAATTTGGCTGTCTAGCTTGATTACTAGTAAAACGATCGCGATCGAAGAGTCTTTACGTTTAGCCACAACCCCTTTAGAATTTATCCAGCCTTCCATAACTGCTTTAGTTCAAGCCTATTTCAGTAGCTTTCCAGAAATTTTAGAGCACCGTCCTGATTTTCTGCAGCAAGTCTTACAGTTTTCTGGTCTAGCATTTATTCAAGCAATTGTAGGAGTGCTCATGCACCAAAAAACTTTTGGGAATCTGAGTATCTGTATGCTTCAAATTGCCAAGATGCTGTTGTGTCGTCCAGAAGAATCAATCAAGACTGTCTTCGGCACGACTGCTTTGGAACTCACGCATCGCCAAACGATTCACTTGCTCAAATAATTTTAACTAGAGGTAGGCAATTAACTATGCAATTGCTCAATTCAAATGCACTGCAAACATCAGATATTGGGTTTGATAAACTACTTTCAATACTGCAAGACATCGTCAGTAAACTGGAAATTCAATCCAACTTCTATATTTACCATCCAGATTACAAAACCTTGAAATTTTCAGATGCGATAGTAGCCCGCTTTCAGCAAGTCCCCTTAAATCTCCAACACAAGTTTCTTAGTTCGCAACTTCGCAGTTTTCTCTACAGCATTTACTATAATGGTGCTCTCCGAACTGTCCTTGCTATAGATAGCAATTCTTTAGCTTCAAAACTGTTGGAGAATCTAGAGAATAATAGTTTCCTAGGGGTAGATGTGGACTTTTTCAATCAATTGCGTCAGTCTAACACTGGTGAGGGTTACTTTGACCACGGTTGGCACGTGCTTCAGGAAGACAGCAGTAACACACTGGTTGTGAAAAAGGACGGGTTGACTCTGTATATACAGCGCGATCGCCATCTTTTGGAATCACAGAACTTTGCGATCCCTGGTGATGTGGTTGCAATCAAGTTGCCTCCTAACATAATACAAAACGGATTTTTCATGGCAATTGGTAATCAAGGTCGTTACAGTTCCGTTCATTCAGGCACTCGTCAACAAATCGTACGAATCTACTTTAATTTAAGTCCTCAAGGTGCAGTTGAAGTCATGTATGGGCTAACACGGCAACTAAACGACATTTCCATTCCTTTCTCCTTTAAAGCACTGTACAATCCTTCAGATTACGAGCGCTATGATACAGCAGTACTTTATTTTGAAAAAAGCAACTATCCAAGTGTGCATCAAGTATTGCAATCTGTTTATAACGACTATAGATTGCATTTTAGTGAGGAAGTGCCACTATTCACAAAATTGCTAGCACCAGGACTAGCTCTAGCAGAAGAACCAAACAATAAATTTGCTGAAAAAGAAAGCTTTGGTACACACCGATGCCAAATTGTTGCCAATGCTTTAGTCGAAGCTTGGCATCAAGGAGATGAGTCCACAAACAATCGGACGGCGTTGATTCTCAAACACTTTGCTCAACAAGGAATTGAATTGCAACACCCCTACCTCAATCCTGACTCAGAGAATATTTACACAGCCTTAGATTACTAAATATTGCATCCACAGTGTTTTGCCTTAATGTACACGACCCCTTGTTTCGCTTCACTGCACTAGGGGGCTTCTGTATTCATAGGCGAGTGCCTCAGTTTAGGCCTTACGAATCAGCTTTTACCAATAGCTCAGATGGCTTCGAATTAGCATTCATTTCAAGATTAACCACAACTTGAGCTTGCTCAAGTTGTTGCTTTAACCAAGAAGAAAATAAATCTTGTAAAATTCTCAGGCGCAACAATTCACTTAATTGAGGTTGAATAATTTCTTCAACCAAAATCAGATGAATTCCTTTTTGAGTCACAATTGGCTTGAGAATTTGAGGCGGATGAGCGCCAAAAACAGCAGCAGCAGTCTCAGGTTTAAAGTTACTACGTTGTTGTATTCCACAATATCCTCCAGAGCGGCGTTGTTCTGGGTCTTGAATGTATTGTCGGGCAATCTCTTGGAAACTGATTTCATTTTCTTGCAGTGCATAAAACAATTCCCAAGCCAAGTCTTCATCATCTAACACAACTTCGTAAGTTACAGCGGCAGTATAATCAACTTGATGTTCAAAAAAGAATGGTTCGACTTGTTTTGCAAAGAGATGATTTGCTAACTTTCTTGACAACAAGTTCATCATAGCTAATTCTTCCAAATCGTCGAGAGAAAGATAATACTTTTGTAGCCATGCCCAAGTGTCCTCAGCTTTTAAAAGGTTGTTTGCTAACCGTACATCATCTGCTGCTTGCTGAAGTTCTGTTTTATCAACTTGAATACCTAACTGATTAGTAGTATTAGCAATAATTTGATAAGTCGTCATTGCCTCAATTATTTCAGGTATTCTGCAAGAAAGCTTGATATAATGTAGGATGCTTTCAGCAGAAAAATTAAAAGTATTTGTCATTTTTAAATTCCTCTCATTCTTAAAATGAGATCACTAAAGTTCTAATCCACTTTTTTGCAACTTTCTAAATGGATCTAAAAGGAAGTCAATTATGCGACGCTGGCGAACAATGACCTCTGCTGTTGCTGTCTGACCAGGTGTTAACTCTATGCGTTTATTTCCAGCTTGGATATAAGGATGATCCAAAGCAATCTCTAATTCAAAAGTTTCTACTTTACCAGCGCTATTGTCAGTAACTTTGGAGTCTGGAGAAATCCAAGTTATATGTCCTTGAACCACTCCATAATCTTGAAATGGATAGGCATCAAATTTGATTTTGACTGGCATTCCTACACGAACAAAACCACTTTGTTGACTAGCTATTTGCGCTCTCAGTATCAAAGCAGAACGCTTGGGGGCAACTTGTGCCATCATTTGACCCGGTTGTACCACTACTCCTGGCTTTTTAGTAGGCAATGCAAAAACGACTCCATCCACTGGCGATCGCAGCACTCGTTGTTGTAATTGCCAATTCAGAGATAGAATCTGGCTGATGATTTGAGCAATTTCTGATTGCAAAGAAGTTATCTGTGACTGTATGTTTTTGATTTGTTCTTGACTTTTGAGCAAAGCCAGCTGACCTGCATGAATCAGACTTTGATAGCTACCTTGCTGTTCAGCCAGACGTAGCTGAGCTTGTTGAATATCAGAGCGAGCCTGACGAAGACTCTGTTTATAGCTACTTTGTTGACCCTGTAGATTGGATTGGTCTTGATCAACTTTAGACCCAGCTTGTAAAAGTATTTGGTAGTTTTCTTGTACAGACTGTTGCACTTCTAGAAAGCGATCTTGGGAAATGGCACCCTTCTGCCAAACCTTTTTATAACGGGGTACTTTCTCTTGCGCGCCTTGAAAACGAACTTCTGCTAATTTATAGGCAGCAATACTAGAAATAAGTTCTTGTTGTGCCTGATTGACTTTAGCCTGTTGTTCTTGCTTCTTTAAATTATAGGCACTCTTGAGTGCATCAAGATTTTGCCGCGCCTGCTGTAGTTGCGCAAGTTTTTCAAATTGTTGAGCTTGATTTTGTTGGTTTTGGATATTAACTGTTGCCAACAGTTGATTTTTCAGTAAATTTAATTGTGCCAGTTGATTTTTATCTCCTTGTAGCTTTGCCTGGCTAGCTTGCAAATTAGTTTGCAATATATTAGATTCCAACTCCACTAGTACCTGTCCTGCTTTGACTGACTCTCCTTCTTTCACCTTCACCGCAACAACGGTTCCAGAAGTAGCCGCATCTAACCGTTGGACTGTTCCTATTGGTTCCATCCGCCCTCTAGCGGTCCCTATCTCATCAACTCTAGAGAGCATACACCAAGGCAAGATAATTGCTGCAAAGCCAACAAGCAAATACAATAAAGAGCGCGTCCATGGTGGTGGTAAAGCATCTAGTAGTTCCTGAGTACCGTAATACCAATCATGAGTTTCAGTTTCGGTGAGTGTCTCATAATTGCTAGTGGTAGAACTCAATTGAGTATCAGACTGCTCTTGTCGTACTTTAGTAACCCCAGAAGATGAATTCAAAGATAAGTTTGGTGGCATAAATTTTGCCTCTTGAGTTAAACTTCTATCTGGCAACTGATTCAAGCTGCTTGTGCAAGTTGTTGTTGATTGAGGTAGTAGAAATGACCTCTTCTTCTGATTAATTCATCATGAGTACCACTTTCGACTAATAAACCACGATCCAAAACCAAAATCAGATCAGCATTACGTACAGTAGAAAGCCGATGAGCAATGATCAAAGTCGTCCGTCCTTTGAGAATTGTGTTGAGATTCGTTTGAATGATGCGTTCAGATTCAGTATCTAAGTTACTAGTCGCTTCATCTAGTAGCAGTAGGGGAGGATTTCCCAGCATTGCACGGGCAATTGCTAACCTTTGTCGCTGTCCACCAGATAACAGTCCGCCACCTTCCCCAATTTGGGTTTCGTAACCCATTGGTAGTTGCTGAATAAATTCATCTGCTCCAGCTAGTCGTGCAACTTCTATGATTTCTTCTAAAGACGCTTCCGGATGAGCGATACTTATATTTTCCCGAATTGTACTACCAAATAAAAAAGTATCTTGATCCACCACACCAATTTGTGAACGAAGTGATTTTAGTGTAATATTTGCTATATCGTAACCGTCAACCAACACTCGCCCATCTGTGGGCTGATAAAGACCTAAAATTAACTTGAAAAGCGTCGTTTTTCCAGAACCACTACGTCCTACAACTGCTACAGTTTGTGATGGTCGCACTTCAAAGCTCAGATTTTCTAAAACATTCGTATCACTTTCGGGATGATACCGAAATGTAACATTCTCAAAGACAATATGACCATGCAAGTATGGTAAAAACTGACGAGTCGGTAAAGTTAAATCTTCTTCTGGCTCTGCTTCTAAAACATCATTAATTCGTTCAATAGAAATGAGTACTTCCTGTAATTGATTCCACAATACTGATACTCTTTGGAAAGGATTAATGACATTACCTAACAACATATTGAAAGCAATTAATTGACCTATAGTGAGTTCATTGTGAATCACTTGCCATGCCCCAAACCAAAGTAACAAAGTATTTGCTATTGTTCGGACAGTAGACATTGCAATTTGCAATTGGTTACTGATTATCTGCCCGGAAAAGCCTTTTTTGATTGACTGATTCAAACGCTCTTCCCAATTCCAACGTACCGTTTGTTCAATTGCCATTGCTCTTAGGGTGCGAATACCTGTGAGAGATTCAATAAGATAGCTACTCTCAGCATTTGTAGCATTAAATATTTCTCTGGAGATGCGTTTTAAAAAAGGTGTTGAAATCAGAGCTAGTAAAGCTATTGGTGGCAAAATTATCAGTGCTAATAATGCCATTTTCCAACTGTACCAGAACATTAACCCCACATAGATAAACACTGTGAGTAAATCCAGAAGAATTGACAATGACTCACCAGTCAAAAACCGCTGAATTTTGTGATTCTCTTGCAGACGGGAAATAATGTCACCAACATATCGAGACTCAAAAAACGACAACGGTAGTCGGAAGGTATGTTTGATGAAACCCACAATCATAGCCAGACTGATTCGGTTTGCCGTTTGATCTAGCAAATATTGTCGCAGTCCATTCGTGGCGACCCCGAACAGCCCGAAAATTAGCAAGCCTGATGCTACAGCATTTAAAGTTAAAATGCTACCTTGTACAATCACTCTGTCTAGCAACAACTGGGTGAATAAAGGCGTGACTATTCCAAACACCTGAATACACACAGAAGCAATCAACACTTCCAACAGTACTAGTCTGTGTGGTTTAACCAACTCAAAAAACTGCCAAAATCCTGTATTCGCTTCTTGAGTGTCTTTCAGCAGTGCGTTGGGTTGTAGTAACAATACATAACCAGTCCAACTGGCTTTAAATGCTCCATGTGTCAGAGTCAGTTGACCAATGGCGGGATCGGCAACAATCACGTGGCGTTTTGTGATTTCGTAAATCACAATGTAGTGCTTGCCTTCCCAATGAGCGATCGCAGGCAAGGGTTGTTGTGCCAATTTATCTAAACTAGCTTTCACAGGTCGGGTAGAAAAGCCAAGACTTTCTGCGGCGGCTGCTAAACCTTTGAGAGATGCTCCACTACGGCTGGTATTTGCTAAATTTCGCACTAGATTCACACTTAACCGCTTGCCCCAATAGCGACCAATCATAACCAAGCAGGCTGCTGCGCAATCAGAAGCACTTTGTTGTTGAAAAAAAGGATACCGCTTGATCAAGCGTCCCCACCAGTGACTAATAGTTACAGTTGGGCTAGGGAAGTAAGTGCGTCGCGACTGATGGGAGGAAGTGGAGACCCGTGCGGACGGGGAAGAGGACATAGAGACACGGGGACGCATTGAGGTGGGGAATTTCAATGAAAAACTTCCCGCATCATTACGTCTTTCCTCCCCTACGTCTTTTGTGTGTGTATCTTCTTCATCCTCAGAATCACCATTAAAGTTTTTGAGGAGTAGCTCTGGTAATTGTGGTATGTGATTGAGTGCTGTCTGCCAATGAGAATTCTCGAGACAGTAAATTAGTGTTGGTTGAATAGCTTGCCAACCACCTTCTCTCACATTAGGGCGAGAAGCATAAATTTTTCCAGGAGTTTGGGTGCGACCATCAGAATGCAAGAGTTGACCATAGCGTACCATCCACAGCTTACTATTTTGTATAGATTCTGTTAACACAGCGCCAGTTTCTATCTCGTGGCGGTGAAACAGGGATAGTACTTTGAGTATCTGCTCAACTGTAGTCTTCCGATACAGTTGCGGTAAGTTTTGGCAGGATAACAGCAACAAGTCCCAAACTTCGGCTCGATGATAAAGACAGTCCCGAATACTGGAATATCTGTCGATGAGATTTTGCAATAAATCTCCTTTAAGACAACAAAGCTTTAAATTTGTGGAAGCCCGAGCAGCGTAAGGCTGAAATTCTTCTTTGGGAAACAGAGTCATTTCACCAAATGAATTTTCAGCTGAAAAAGTGGCAACTAAATTACCAGAGGTATCTAGCAGTCTGACTTTACCGCTTAAAACTATATAAAGCGCGGGATTTGCCTCTGATGCTTGCCAAAACATTTTACCTGGGATAGGTTCAAGAATTTCTGCGACTCTGACGCAGTCTGCTAGTTCTGTTTCTGTAACAGATGCACCTAAGGCTTGAGTAAGTTGTGTAGCTAACTGTTGAAGCGAAAATTCTGAAGGCATATACTTACCTTTACAACAGAATTATTAATTAATCTTTTGACATCCATCGCCACAAGCTGTAGGCGTCAGATGACCAAAATCGTCTAAAGTCCTAGTTGAGCTAACTCAGTACCATCAGTACTACATGAGATTGAGCAACCATTGCGAACTATGGTCACTGGGCAATTGTAGGTCGCTAATTGTAATTCCAGACTCTTGGGTCTTGTCAGGTTCTTGTTGAGAACTATCATGTCTTTGTTTTGTAGATAGCCCCATTTTTTTCAGTAGACGACTTAAATGACGCTCGCTAATCTCAATACCAAATTCATTTCCTAAATGTTTACTCAACCATTGAGCTGTCCAAGATTGAAATGGATAGCCGTACTCACGAGGGCTATGACTAACCAATTCTTTCAAGCGTTCGAGATATTCCTCATTCACACTTTTGGGTCTACCTATTGGTTGCTCTTGCCATTTATGAGCCAATCCAGCTTTTGCTACACTAATCCAGTACCTCGCCATATGGTAAGAACAACCCAAGGTTTTACAGATTTGGGTTTGAGATTTACCCTGATCTGCTAGTAACATAACCTCAATACGACAGCGGTATTTTGATTGTAAATTGGATTGCAAATTCTTCAGCAACATTTTCCGCTGAAAAACTGTTAAAAACTTGCCATGTTTAAGGCTATCACCATCTGACAATTGAGATAGATTTGTATTGCTTGACATAGCTACTACAATCAGTTAACTGTAAAACATGAGGTATCAGAAAAGTTATCCTAATCAAAACTATTAGCAAGGATACATTTATAATTATTGAATGGATAACTCAGATAACAATTTGTTCTCTAGATTTTTCTTAAGCAAGATTTTAATCTTTGTAAAAGCCTGCTTAATTTGGTATAGTATCTATCAATCCTGAGTAAAATCTGAGTATCTCTACTAAAATTTATCCATCAACAATAGGCTCTTATACAGTTTTAATATCGGTGGTGAAATATTTTTTAACATTCTAAATACTTACCAAAGCATCAATTGACTAGAACAAAATATTAGGGTGAAATTTACACATTTTAGTCACATGAGTCTAGCTCAAAAAATACAGGTCTAACAGAACTCAGAATTCCCTTAGAAATGATGAGTACTCTATTAAAGTATTAAAAAATTTCGTTGGATATTGTCGCTGAGACTAAAAACTGGGTTTCAAGTGCAGTTCTCAAAATGCACGAGGTTCTCTGCATTCAGAAATCAGTCCCAATGAAAAAAATTTCATCGCCATATATGAAAGTGGTGTTTTACTCCAATACGCCAATTACCTCAGGTTGAGCTAACCCTACTGTAGTGCTAGCCCTCCTATTCACTACTCCCTACTTACAAGTCAGGAGTATGCAATTTTGTGCCCATCTGATAAGGAATTGCTCTGCAAAAAAACAGAAATTTCAACAACCACATATGAGGTTAAACATGAATTTTAGCAATACAAAATGGCTTTTTGGAACTGCAAGTATAACAGGAGTAATCTACTTGACAGGAGTAACGAGTTTACAAACCCTTGCGCAAGCTAACGATAATTCGACCTCTCAAATTTTATCAACACAGACCAATACAGTATCTCAGAGCCAAAGTGTCGTTTATGTCAACTCAGCCACTGGCACAGACAACACTGTTTCTGGGAAAAGTGAAGCAAAGCCTTATCGTACAATCACTTATGCTCTCAGCCAAGGGCAACGAGGTACAGTCATACAACTTGCTCCAGGCAACTATACCAGTGAAACTGGCGAAGTTTTCCCTCTCGTAATTAAATCAGGTATTACGCTTCGCGGCAATGAGTCTACTAAAGGTCAGACGACTGTGATCACTGGAGGTGCTTGGTACATCAGTCCTACCTTTGCTCGGCAAAATATTGCAGTTTTAGCCGAACAAGATAGCATGATCGCAGGTGTTACCATTATCGACCCCAATACACGCGGTACCGCAGTCTGGATTGAGTCTGGTAGTCCGACAGTCAAGAACAGTACATTTACTCATAGCCACCGAGAAGGCATTTTTGTGACTGCTACAGCGAGTCCCATAATTGAATCAAATATCTTCACCAACAACGGTGGAAATGGTATGTCAGTAGTACGAGCTGCTAAGGGAGAGATTCGTAACAACGTGTTTCAAGAAACTGGCTTTGGGTTAGCAATTGGTGGAACTGCATCACCAGTGGTTGCAAATAACCAAATCATTCACAACCGAGTTGGTGTCATTCTTTCTGACGAAGCTCACCCCGTATTACGAAATAACACTCTTGAGAAGAACCAGCAAGGCGATGTTATCATTGCTACAGGCTCTCAAGCTCAACCAAAACTAGCAAAAAGCAATAAGCAAAGACTGGTTTTGCCCCGAGATCAGTAATTGGGAGTTAGCAGTTGTAGCAGTCAGGGTAAAACAAACAACCTCATCCATAGGTTTAACACCAACTAATCGCAAAGCCCATTGACACTCCCCGCGCTAAAGCGACGGGGATTCTTGGTTCACTGACTCGCCGTTAGACAGCAGGGTAGCCCCAACTGCCCAAGAGGGCAAATCTCCCCAAGCGTAAGTTCCGACGTGCCCCGTCGTACTGAGACCTAATCTCAAGATATTGATACTGGCATTCACGTCTCTATCCTCGATATATCCGCATTTAGGGCAGACATGGGTTCTAACTGATAGAGACTTCTTCACCTTGTGTCCGCAATTAGAGCAATTTTGGGAAGTGTAGTGGGGAGGGACAGCAACTGTTACCTTCCCATATTTGCGCCCAAAATACTCTAACCAATTGCGGAAGGTAGACCAACCAGCATCAGAGATTGATTTAGCTAGATGTCGGTTACGTACCAAGCCCTTAACATTTAAGTCTTCATAGGCTACCAAGTCGTGAGATTGGATGACGGAGTATGCTAATCTCTTGCAATACTCTTTTCGCTGCCTACTTACTCTCAAATGCT
>JAJPJF010000109.1 GCA_021324415.1 Nostocales cyanobacterium Centralia_MAG_434 | reverse complement strand
TGTCTCCCTTGTCTCCCTTGTCTCCCTTGTCTCCCTTGTCTCCCTTGTCTTCCCCACCCCTAACTCCTAATTCCCCGCTCCCCCTCAATACTGAGATAACTGCAAGTCAGAACGCAATGTAACATCCAAATCGCCGCTTTGAGGCTTTACGACCACAACTTCAACTTTCTTTTTTCGTAGGAGAACACTGGCGGCTGCACCAGCACCAGCACCAAGTACAGGTTCAATAAGACGGATTCTACGGTCTGTAATGAGTCCAATGACACTAGCAGCACCAGCACCAATAGCCGCATCTTGCAAGATTTTGCTAGTATCAGTTCCTTTACTAATCTTTTCTTTTCTCGTAATCACTGAGGAAGTTGCATCAATATTCTGCCGATTTCCGTTTGGAAAAACTAATTCTCGCGCTACAAATTGAGAACCTTTTTTAGAGTCTTTCGTTGCTGGCTCCAATTGCCCAACAAGCTGAGAACCCTGTGGGATTAGTACATTTCCATTTCTATCTATGATGTTTCTTGCTATATTTACAGTTAAAGGTATTGTCTCATCAGGAGTCACAACAATTTTATCTTTTTCATAGGTAACAGGAAATTTGACTCCAGCAGGAATTGAAAGATTTCTTATTTGTGAGCGAAAGATTTGTGCAGTTGCAGGAGTTACAGAAAACATGGGAGAGATTGAGCTTGTTGTGATGGCTATTGCTATAAGCGCTGCAGTTCCACTTTGACGATGAAAAACAGACATTTTTTATTTCCTTTATTTGATTTTTGAGTAATGATGACGTGGAGTTTCTGACAATTGTTTCTTAAATTGTTAAACCTTTCAGGACAGCACTCACTCACCTGTGGAAGGAAAACCAGTCTTTGCACTAACTCACCACCCTCAAGTCTCTAAGTCTGCAGTTTTTTACTCTTTCATCTATGACATCCCATTAAAGATTGCAGTCGAGTAGAGGCAGCGAAAGCATGAACAAGTATGATTTTTTACTATAAGAAAAATTGTATTTGCCTACTATTATACTTACAGCCATATTAAATGAAATTTGTGACTGTTATCCTTTCACTATTAACTTAAGAACAATAAAATCTGGGAAATATCACAGAACTCTTATTTCTCTCTAATGATGCGAAAAAATCGAATAACAGAGAAAAAGTCTTCAGTTAATTGTAAATAATAGTAAACTTAAAGTGTTCTAGGCTAGAAAAATAATTTTTACCTAGCTAAACTAGCAAAAAGAACACTTGTACTTTAGCTATTAATTAAAAAGTTAGGTGTAGCGCTAAAGCCTAAATGATTCCAGTACAACTTACTCTCAAAAACTTTCTGAGTTACCGTGATGCAACTTTAGATTTTCGCGGGTTACATACAGCGTGTATTTGTGGTTCTAATGGAGCGGGTAAATCGTCTCTTTTAGAGGCTATCACCTGGGCAATTTGGGGTGAAAGCCGAGCCATTGCTGAAGATGATGTTATTAATACCGGTGCAAAAGAAGTTCGAGTTGATTTCATCTTCCAAACTAACCAACAAATTTATCGAGTCATTCGCACCCGCCATCGGGGTGGTAATAGTGTCTTGGAATTCCAAATAGAAACGTCTACTGGGTTTCGTGTACTTACTGGCAAAGGCGTTAGGGCAACACAGGACTTGATTCTGGAACATATTAAGCTGGACTATGATACATTTATCAACTCTGCCTACCTCCGTCAAGGTCGTGCAGATGAATTCATGCTGAAGCGCCCCAATGAACGCAAAGAGATTCTAGCAGAGTTGCTAAAACTTAACCAGTATGACGAATTGGAAGAACGAGCGAAAGAATTGTCGCGTCAGTTCAAAGCACGAGCAGAAGAGTTAGGGCGTTCTTTGGAGTCGATGAAAAGTCAACTGCAACAACGTGAAGTCATTACCCAAAAACAGGCAAGCTTAGAAGCTGAACTCAATCAACTCCAGCAAGTACAAGCATTTGATACTATTCAATTACAAAGTTTGCAAGTTTTGCAGCACCAGCGGCAAACATGGGAAGAACAACTTAACTTTGTCAGGCAGCAACACCAAAATCTCACCCAAGACTGCGATCGCCTACAACAAGAGCAATCTGCAATTAACATTCAACTATCAGATTTAGAAAAAATATTAGGTCGAGAAGCTGAGATTAAAGCCGGATACACTCAGTATCAAATGCTGCAATCTCAAGAAGAAGCTTTTGCTACTAAGTTTGAAGAATACACTCGCACTGAAAGAGCACGACAACAAAAGCAACAGCAGCTGACCAAACAGATTCATGAAATTGAACGACAGCTGCAACAAGCGGAGACTCAACTTGAAGCCTTGCAGCAACAAGAACGAGAAATTCAACAAACTCTGGCTAAATCTGATGAAGTGGAAGCTGCTTTGGCACAATTAGCAGCGGCACGTCATCGTGTTGCCCATTTAGATGAGTTACGCATGGAAGTGTCTCCTCTGCTACAACAAAGAGCAACTTTGCAAAGCCAACTGGATCGTGTTCAAGCTAATTTGGCGGCGCGGATAGAACAGTTAGAAGTGACAGAAAACCAACTGCTATCACGCTCATTGCGTCAACCGCAATTGCAACAAGCAGTTATGGAAGTGGGAATGCAGATTGAGGAAATGGAGAAAAAGCGGGTTTACCTGCAGCGAGTGCAGGAAAAAGGACAGGAGAGGCGTCACTTTATTGAACGTCTACAAGCTCAGCAACGGGAGTATGAGAGGTTGCTAGGAGAACTTGATCAAAAACTGCAAATGCTCCAAAACCCGAATGCGCTGTGTCCTTTGTGTGAACGCCCATTGGAGGAACATAACTGGAATCACGTCGTAGAAAAAACCAAGACTGAGTACAACGATACGGAAGGACAATTGTGGGTATTTCGCGAACAAATGGCTGTTTCAGACAGGGAAATTCAGGTTCTTCGGCAAGAATACCGTGAAATCTCGCAACAGTTAGCCAATTATGATACTCTACGTGAACATCGAGGACAATTAGCGGCACAGTTGGAAGCAACAAGTGATATAGAACAACAGCTCCAGCAAATTGCTGTAGAAAAACAGCAGCTAGAGCGATCGCTGCAAATCGGTGATTACGCTCCTGACACACAAACCGAACTACAACAGCTAGAACAATATCTGCAACAACTTAATTACAATGAGCAAGACCACGCCCTTGCCCGTAACGAAGTTGAGCGGTGGCGATGGGCAGAGATTAGACTAAGCCAAATTAAAGATGCAACTAAGCGGCAGGCACAAATAGCAGCACGAAAACCCGAGATTCAGGCACAAGTAGCCCAACTAAAAACAAAAATACAGCAGGAAGCCACCGACTCTGACTGTGCTAAAGAAATTGCCAGCCTCGAACGTTACATTCGTGAAATTGGCTACGATACTGAACAGCATAACAACTTACGTCTGGCACTCAGAAAAGCTCATTCTTGGCAGTCACCTTATCAGCAGCTATTGGGTGCGCAACAGCAGTATCCTCAACTCAAGGCAAGATTGCAAGAGATAGAAGTGTCTTTACAAGCGAGATTAACTGAGCGTCAAAGACTCGCAACCCAAATTGAAAATATTATTCATCAAATAGAAGAAACCGCAAACCCAGAAGCGCAAATTCAAGTCTTAGAGCAGCAGTTAGCATCCCGGAGACGACAACTAGATGAACAAATTGGGCAATTGGGTCGCCTAGAGCAAATGGCTCATCAACTAGAAGCATTGCAACTGCAGTATGAACAACAACAACAACAACAGCAACAGGCAAGACAGCAATACCGTGTTTACCATGAGTTAGCACAAGCATTTGGTAAAAATGGTATCCAAGCACTCATGATTGAGAATGTTTTACCCCAGTTGGAAGCTGAGACAAATCAATTACTTTCACGACTCAGCGCTAATCAATTGCATGTTCAATTTATTACTCAAAAAGCTGGGCGTCATGGTAGGTCAACCAAGAAAAATACCAAGCTGATAGACACTTTAGATATTTTGATTGCTGATGCCAAAGGCACACGAGCTTATGAAACTTACTCTGGGGGGGAAGCATTTAGAATTAACTTTGCCATTCGTCTAGCTCTAGCAAAATTACTCGCGCAAAGAGCTGGAGCAGCATTGCAGTTGTTGATTATTGATGAAGGGTTTGGTACACAAGATGCTGAGGGATGCGATCGCTTGATTGCGGCGATCAATGCGATCGCCTCCGAATTCGCCTGCATCCTCACTGTTACCCATATGCCTCATTTAAAAGAAGCCTTTCAAGCACGAATCGAAGTCAGTAAGACTCAACAAGGTTCACATCTACAGTTGTTGGTTTAAGCGATCATGCACAAAATTTCCGGCTTCACGAACACTGCTATCATAATCTTGATTATTTATGATGTCTTGGTGAGAGCAGTGCCTACTTAGCAGCAACAAATTCATCTACAGTTAATCCAGCAGTACGAATTAAACTTCGCAAAGTTCCTTTTGCTACTTCACGATGATCAGGAACCGAAAGTGTTGCAGGTTCAGAGTCCTTAACCATAATGATATGGCTACTTGTCTGTCGCACAACTTCCCAACCCAAAGATTCAAAGACGCGCACAACCTCACGCCCACTCATTACAGGAAGAGCAGAACTCACTAAACTACAACCTCAACTTGATACGTCTCAACCGTAAGTGGCATTCCACGCTCTGCCCGAACCTGTAAACAAGCTGCTATTGCATCCTTAATATTTTCAAGGGCTTGTTGCCGTGTCTGACCCTGACTCACACAACCTGGAATACTGGGACATTCCACAATCCACATTCCATCCTCATCACGATCAAGCGTCACGTTAAACTTCATAAACTCCTCCTGATTATAGGAATATCAATGAACTACCTACACACTTCACTATGCTAAGTGCGAGGTTACCGCAATCATAATCTTTACTCTCCTCCGGCAAGCTCGCGTGCAATACCCATGTTCGCTGCTAGTACACGTACAATCTCAACAGGATTTTCGCCTCGGTATATCAGGAAATACCGGGGATGTACCAGCCAGAAACGTACGGGAAGGGGGGTCAGGTCGACAGTAGACATTATAATAACAGTTTTTGTTATTGCCTGTGAGTTAACGCTGTCGCGGAAGGGTAAAGAGAGCAGGAGTACACTCTCTATGCCCCATGCCCAACCCTAACGAAAAATTGTCTGTTCTCAACCTAGTTCAGCTGAAACTCATCAAACTTCAGCACTTGCGAATCTTGCTTTCGGGTATCAAAACGATAGCTACTAATCGTACCTGTACCTGTATCAAAGATGCTGAACACCGTAATATCGTTACTTGCAATGTACGGCATCGACTTACCATCTTCATTTAGCAGGGGTGCAATTGTGGGTACTATTGGCTCTAATCCATTAGGGTCGCCAAGTTCAACATACTCTTGTTGATAACCTATCGGCACTTCTCGCTTGTTGTCACCCCAAGCAGCACCATAGGAGTTGCCAACATTAGATGTTTCTAAAAAGTGTATCCCCGATGAGCTACAAAAGCGGTTCCACAAATGAGAATGCCCATAAAACACCAACTGTACATTAGCAGCCTCAAGTAAGGGCATAAGATCGCCGATAATGTAATCTGCCTCTTTGGGGTACTCATAACGAACTGCCTTGATATTGCCCTCTTCATCCCGTTCAATGATTTGCAATGGATCGGTATAGGCAGGAACACTATTACCACCAAGAGTATGGGGTGGATGATGCAACATCACCACTTTATATTTTGCTTGGATAAACTCGGGACTGTTGAGTTCTTGTACCAGCCAGTTGTACTGAGTGCTACCTTTTGCAATTGGCTCATAGATATGCTGTCCATATCCCCAATTTTCTGGGTTTTGCAAATCTGCTGTTCGTTCTCGGTATTTACCCCTAGCCTCCGCATCTAAGTTAGGAGTCCGCCACATATTTGTCACGTATAGTACTACTAGACGTACATCACCAAAGCTAACTGCATAGTAAGTTTTACCACCCTCTTGACTTTCCGGTAGGGTGAAAATCTCTTCGTAAGTGTCGGTATTAAAGGAATTATCTTTTAAGGATTGCTCTCCATATAACTTTTTGGCAACCTCACGGGGAATCGTGTGATCAAAATCATCGTTTAAACTCCCACAGCCAACCCGTCCCATGATCTCATGATTGCCAATGCAGGTAAACATTGGTGCATGTTGAATGATTTCACCACCCACGTAGGATATCTTAACCCCGTTGTTTTCCATTTGATAGTCAGCATGACCTTGCAAACAGGGAAAGAACGCCCCACCACGATGATCGTCAAACCATTCCGAGGCGCGATCGCTGACGTTGACCAAATCCCCAGCAAACCAAACTGCATCTACTTGCCCAACTGTCTCCACGACTTTTTGCAGATTTGCTGCTACCATTGGCTTAATTTGATGGTCAGAGGTGAGGAGAATTCTGGCGGCTGTACCTGGACGCGGCGTAGATGCAAGGGTAAAGACATCGCTGCTAACACTCTCCCCATCTTCCCGTACACTGATAACGCGATAAGCCACTCGTATTCCAGGAGTTAATCCGGTGACCTCAGCCTCATGTCGCCAAATATTACGCTTGACTGGTTGCTGATAAACTTGTCCGTCTTGGGTTTGGTTTCCTACTCGTGAATGCTGATCTTCCTGTGTACGACTCAGTTTACTGGTACTAGCAACCGCAGTTTTATAGAGATTCTCTCCGTAGGCAACTCTATGTTGAGAGCCAGCAAACTCGGTAAACCACACAACTCGCACTGAGTTTTCTGTTGGCAGTTGTAGAAACGGATCGGTCAGTAGTCGGGGTGCGGATGTCATATGTTGTTTACCCAGATAAACGCACAACTATAAGGGTAAGACATAGACGTAAAAGTTAGTGTAGATTTGCAGCCAGAAACATAGACCGAAACAGCTAAGGCGATCACACAACCTGCTGGAGTTTGTGTGATCGCCACTCAACCATAGTAATCCATCGTTCCTTATTCGTAGAACGGATAAAGAACGCTCATCAGAAAACTTTTTCATCTATTGAATCGGAGCGGCGGGATTTGAACCCACGACCTCCACTACCCCAAAGTGGCGCGCTACCAAGCTGCGCTACGCCCCGTGAACCCTAACATTATAACACAAGGTCTAGAATACACAATAGCAAAATCTAAAAAACCCTAAGCATCCCAGCCGCCTGTTGCAAAGCCTGAACTGCCGGGCTTTCCCATTTACCTTCTACACAACGCCTCGTCTTGAGGATCAAGCGCAGACAGTAAGCATGGGGATAACCTTCTACCTCCATCCATAATAAATCGCTTTCGGCTTCACAGGCAATTTTCTCCTCATCCATCAATTCATCTGCGAGTTGCTTCATTGTGTCTGCCAGCTGTGCCAAAAGCCGACAAAAGTCATTCAATTCCGGTTCCGTTAACTCGATCGCCCAATCATCAGTACCCACCAACCCTTTAAATTCAGACGCACTAGGATTCCAGCCAATACGCCAACCAAGTCCATTTTTCAGAAGACGTTCCATGGTTAAGTTCTACATCCCTATTCCTACTTACCCTTTACATTGTTTTTAATGTTAAGCAGTCAGGAGTTATTATTTCTAACTCCTAACTCCTAACTCTTAACTCTCACCTAAGCTTCCTAGCATCTCCTGGTTTAGGTATTTGCGGAAGGGTTGGGGTGGTTTCTTGTGATTGGGAGGATGAGGGATCAGGGGTAGAGGCTGGTGTTTGTTGGGAGTGAGAATTAAACGCATTAACCAAGGCTTCCACCAAAGCATCCCGCTGACGTCGATTGAGATGTGCAATAGCAGCGCGATCGCCATCTATAGGATTTTTCTTCAATATGTCATTTCCTGGATAGCTAGAGTCATACATAATTTCATTTGCTCCCAGGTAATCAGCCAGAGTTAACTTCCAATCCAGTCGATAATTTGGCGGACGACCCTTGACATAAAAGTGATACCTAATCAGGCGACTTGCCAGAGTGTTGTTTTCAGCAACTTTCCCTGTTTCTTTACTGATGTATTTGTTTTCTCGCGGTAAGTCAGGCAATTGTTTATAAACTTGCTGCCAAACATCACTGGGGATGAATGTTTGTGCTATGGCGGTTGGAGAACCGAGTAAGTTTGTGTGGTTAATGGGGTTCCATTCCCCTATACCTGAACCTAAAATAACTACACCCACCACCATTAAAGTAGTGAGTGTGTGCCAAGGTTTGAGCATTGCTTGGATGAACTTTAAGCTTCTGCGCATTCTTTCTTTAACTGGCGTCTTTTCTACATTTCGCCAATAATTTCAGGCTGAGTCAGTTCATCAGACATCTCAATAATTGCCCTTAGCACTGGCTTCATCATTGCATCGTCCGCATTATCAAAATCTTCATAGCGGCGACGTTTTGCACGGTTTGCCACTTGAACTGTAATGCGGTAGCGATTGGAGGCTGCATTAATCAGATCTTCAGCACGGTGCATAATCTGAGATTGAGTTGTCTCGAACTTAGAACGCTTGAGCATAATCACTGGTTCTTATGGTTATTTCCCAGTTTAACAGCACTCAAAAAGTTACTGTGGATATTTGTGCCACTAACCTCTCTGTTGATAGAGGATCAGTGATTTCTGTCGCTCTAGCATACAGTTACACTCATTACATCAGCTAATATCAATCTCATGCCTGATCTTGTTGAAACTGCTGTCAATGCCGGAAATTTTCAAACCTTGGTAAAGGCTGTTGAAGCTACCGATCTGGTAGAAACTCTCAAGAGTCCTGGTCCATTCACAATTTTTGCACCTACAGACGAAGTCTTTGCTAGTCTTCCACAAGAAACTTTAGATTTACTAGCACAAGACACGCTCAAACTGAAAAGAATTGTCGCGTATCATGTTGCCTTTGGGGATGTAAGGTCTGATGATTTGCGGCAAATTGACGAAGCACAGACTTTTGAGGGCTCTGTTCTGGCGATTCAGTCCACTAACGGTAAAATAAAAGTCAATGACGCCAATGTCCTGCAAACAGACATTCTCACAGACAACGGCGTCATCCACGTTATTGACAAAGTTTTGATACCTGCTATTGTTGCCAGCGAGTGAGGGAGGACAGGGAGACAAGGGAGACAAGGGAGACAAGGGAGACAAGGGAGACAAGGGAGACAAGGGAAGTTATCCTATGCCCTATGCCCCATTCCTAACTCCCCAGCACACATCCAGTTCGTGGCGGTAGGCTGATGGTGAATTGTTTCGTTTCTCCCTCAATATGCCACTCAACCTCTGCATTACCATATAAAAGTTTGTTGGGTTGTGTAGCCAGGCGTGTTGCATCTACATGATCTTTTGCCGATGCAGTGCCAACATTAACAGCAACGATCAATTCCTCTGTTCCCAAGATTCGTGCAAAGATGTACAGTTCTCTTTGTGCGAAAAGAACTTGGTAATCACCTGTACGCAAGCATAGGTAAGTATGACGTAGGGCAATCAATTGACGGTGAGTCTTGAGAATTTCCTGATCCCAAGAAGCTTCTAAAGGAAACCCACGGCGCGAATCTGGATCTATAGCACCAGGTAAACCGACTTCATCACCATAATAAATACTAGGTGCTCCAGGGAAAGTTAGTAGTAGTAAAGTTGCTAGTTCGATACTTGGGCGATCGCCTCCTGCGATAGTCATGAGTCTTGCTGTGTCATGACTAGCAAGTAAATTCAACTGAGTCAATTGAATTTCCCAGGGATAGAGTTGTAACAGTTCTTGGATTTTTTGAGCGTACTCAGCAGCAAACAAGGGTGGATAAGGTTTGTAGTCACGACTTTGAACTTGTTCCAAGACAACGCGATCGCCTGCAGTAAAAGCGATCGTTGGTCCTGCAAATAAGTAGTTCATCACTCCATCAAACTGAGTCCCATCTAACCATTGACGGGAATCTCCCCAAACTTCACCGACGATGTAAGCATCAGGATAAATTGCTTTCACGCGTTCACGAAATTCTTGCCAAAAACCAGGGGTTTGAATTTCAAACGGGACGTCCAAGCGCCAACCATCAATGCCGAATTTAATCCAATATTCGGCAATTTCCATAATATATTCTCGTACTTCCGGGTTGTCATGGTTAAATACTGGTAAAGCTCGATTTCCAGCCCAACCCACATAATTCGCGGGAAATTCACCATTGTAGGGAGAAAGGGGCCAACCTTCAATTTTGAACCAATCTACCCAAGGTGAGTGGGGACCATTTTCTAAAACGTCATGGAAAAAGAAGAAACCGCGACTAGAGTGGTTAAAGACTCCATCAAGCACAACTTTAATATTTCGTTGATGAGCTGCGTCTAGCAATTCCTGAAAAGCCTGGTTACCCCCCAGCATTGGGTCTACTTGATAGTAATCGTGAGTGTGGTAGCGGTGATTACTTGCTGATTGAAATATAGGTGTGAAGTAGATAGCGTTAATTCCCAGATCCTGTATGTAGTCTAACTGCTCTGCAATACCCCATAAATCTCCTCCCTTGTAACCTTGGAGTGTTGGCATAGCATCCCAATCTTCCCAACGGGGATTATGCAAAAGCCGTTTATGAGGTTGTTTACTTTTGGCAAATCGATCTGGAAAGATTTGGTAGAAAACAGCGTGCTTAACCCAATCTGGTGTTTGAATTTGCATGGATGACTTTAAAAGATTTCTCCAAAGATATCGTTGCAGATAACAGGTTCTTTACAACTCACACTTGTGGTAGAAAATTTCACCTTTGATACTTAACTGTTTATCTTTGCTATAGCTCTACTAACATAGAGTCGTTACAAAATATAGCAGATATCAAGATGGTAGTGTCTGCTAATTAGCTACTTGGTGTTTATGCACACCAATGCTTGTATTTAATTGTGTTATCTTGACTGCTGAGATGAATAAATTCTCACAAAGTTAATCAACTAACTTGAGAAATTCGCTGAGTATACCTTAACGTAGGTATACAATACGTGCCGCAGGAATGCACATGGATTGGATTAGCTTACTTAAAGCTCAACAAGCTGATTTCCTTCAACGAGTGAAAAAGACTAAGACAAATGACTTATCTTTACTGGAGAGTCAAATTAAAGGTTGCCACAGTGAAATTATGTCATTTTGGGGCGATACACTGATTAAACTGTTGGAATTGACCCGCCAACAAGCAGAAATTATTGCCAGAAATCCGCCACCTACACCACCTGAATATCCTGATCCTCCTGATTGGACAATACCTTTTGCTGAACATTTTCAACAGCAAGCAGAAGAATATCTACTACGAGAGCAAGTTGTTGACAGACTGATCAGTGAACGCTGGAGTAAACATGTGAAAAAAGTGTCACAGGACACTTTGAAAAACATGGCATTAGATGATGAAGGAAATTTACGTAGTGAAAGCAAATTTACATACTTGCTCACAGGCAACCCTAAAGTCAGTATTCAAGTCTATGTTGCTGACGGAGAAAGTCTTAACAGTATCAAAAAAGACAAAATAAGATGGTCAGTTACTTTAGATGATTTAAGAAATCATCAGGTATTGATTTTTCTATGTTTGTTGTATCCATTTAATAGAAAAAGAGGTCACGAAAAACAAGCGGTTATTGCAGGTTTTTTACCAACACATCAAATTGAATTGAGTGAACCAAAACTGTATATCACCCCAAGTAACCTGTTATATGCTGGTGGATTAAGCTGGTATTTAGAATCCCTCATTGCCAAAAAAGATACTTCTTTTGTCTTTGATCAGAGGCTGATGGCAGAGACAACACAAACTTTGTCACCAGATCATCCTCTAAAGAGTGTCATAGGAGACTGGGAGTATTGGCAGACTCTAAATGGTCATACAAGGGGAATCAACTGTCTTGCTTTTAGTCCAGGAGTGAAGGATAACGAAACTCTGCCGCTTGTGGCTAGTGGTAGTCGTGGAGAGACAAAGCTATGGGATTTAACCAAGGGTGAGTTGATAGGTACATTGTCAGAGTATCCTTGGTCATTATCTGGACTCGTGGATGAAGTAAATTCTCTTGCTTTCAGTCCTGATGGACAGACTTTGGTGAGTGGAGGAGCAGACTCCACAATTAAGATCTGGCATGTAGGCGCATTAGACCTGATAGATATTTTGCACAAGCATAACGGTATGGTAAGATGCGTAGCCTTCACCCCAGATGGGCGGATGTTAGCAACCGGCGGGGATGACAGAAAAATTATGTTTTGGGATCTGATGCAACGTCAGGTCACAATCACTCTGTCTTTGGATGATACTGCTGCTTATGCTTTAGCTTTCAGCTCAGATGGAAAGACTCTTGTAACAGGCAGTTACCGTAAAATCAAAGTGTGGCGTGTTTGTGGACCAGAAGCGTCAATAACTTCTGAACCACAGTTGCTACACTCGTTTACTGCTCACTCTCACATTGTTCGTTCTTTAGTAATCAGCGCAGATGGGAAAACTCTCATCAGTGGTAGTCGAGACAAAACGATTAAAATTTGGCAGTTAGAGACTGGAGAGTTGATCCACACCCTCGCAGGACATAGGGATGGAGTGTATACGATCGCCTTAAGTCCTGATGGACAGATCCTTGCCAGTGGGAGTGTAGATAAAACCATTAAACTATGGCATTTACAAACTGGTGAATTGCTAGGTACATTTATCGGGCATACCAGCACAGTCACAGCATTAGCTTTTACTGCTTCAGGTGAGATTTTGGTGAGTGGGAGTTTGGATAAAACGATCAAAATTTGGCAGCGAGGCTAACCCAATCGAAGCATTGTAGTGAACGCTGAGGCGTTTACCACTATGCTTCAACTGAAAAACTTTTCTACACAGCGCACAAATATCTCTACACCCATTGCCAGTGCAGTTTCATCAAAATCGAATCGAGGATGATGATGGGGATACGCCAAATCCAAGGCTTGATTGGCAGAACCAAGGAAGAAATAGCAACCAGGAACCTCTTGTAAAAAGAAAGACATATCCTCACCACCCATAGTTTGGAATTCTGGCACAACACCAATGGGTGTTTCAATCACTTCTTGGGCTACTGAACGCACGAGTTCTGCAATACCAGCATCATTGATTACTGGTGGATAAAGGCTCCAGTATTCTAAGTTATACCTAGCACCATGACTTTGACAAACTCCGGCAATAATTTGCTCGACTCGCTGTTTGAAAAAGCCTGCTAGAGCAGGATTAAAATACCGTACAGTACCATTCATATTGGCTGTATCAGCAATGACATTGTGTGTTGTACCGGCATGCAGTTTACCTACAGTTACCACTGCCGAATCAATGGGGTTGACATTACGAGCAACAATAGTTTGTAGGGCATTGACAATTTGAGCGGCAACCACAATTGAATCAACGGTTTGATGGGGCATAGCACCATGTCCACCTTTGCCCAAAATTGTACAGTTGAATAACTCGACAGCCGCCATTAATGCACCAGTACGAACACCCACTTTCCCTAACTGAAGATTATTCCACAGGTGCAACCCGATAATGGCATCAACGTCAGGGTTTTTCAGTACCCCAGCCTCTATCATTGGCTTAGCACCACCTGGACCCTCTTCCGCAGGTTGGAAGATGATTTTGACAGTACCTGCAAAACTGTCACGATGCTGGTGAAGATAGTAAGCAGTACCTAGTGCGATCGCTGTATGTCCGTCATGACCACAAGCGTGCATGACTCCATCATGCTGCGAGCGATATGGCACTTCATTCAACTCCTGAATAGGCAAAGCATCCATATCAGCCCGAATAGCTAACACTTTCTCACTACTGAGTTGATTTCCTTTGATAACGGCAACAATACCAGTTTGAGCAATACCAGTTTGGTGTTCAATTCCCCATTGTTGCAGTTTCTGTGAGATAAACTCAGCAGTCAGTTTTTCTTTGAAACCTAGTTCTGGCTTTTGATGCAATCCCCGCCGCCACTCTACCAATTGAGGTTGTAATGAGCGAATAGCGAGTCGGATCTGGGATAAATCAACAGGTGTGGTGTTAGGAAACGTAGAAACCATAAAATCTGATAACTATAATAAGTGGGCATCGGGCATCGGGCATCGGGCATGGGGCATGAGGAATTGGGAATTAGGAGTTAGGAATTAAGAATGGGGAATGGGGCATCGTTATAGAGTATTTCCCTTGTCCTCCTTGTCCCCCTT
>JAJPJF010000521.1 GCA_021324415.1 Nostocales cyanobacterium Centralia_MAG_434 | reverse complement strand
TCAGAGTCTAATTGGGGAGCTTGTGAATCGATATAGCAACTACTTGCCTTATCAAGGAGGGGCACAGATGGCACCTCAAAGTGTGATTAGCAATTTGCTAGGTCAACTTAGGCAACCGCAGTTTGGGTTCGGGTGGTAAACAAGCTTACAGAATAAATCATCCAAACAAGTGACTTTTTCTGCAGGTATCAATTTGAGTTCAGATTCATTAAATCTGTTGCAGTCTCGAAAGTTTTGACTATTTGTGACTGGGCCATAGATGATCCTGCAGAATAAAGATTAACGTATCCGCTTGAATTCAGGTTGAATGATAGGAGTCAGTAATGGAAAAAATTGAGCAGTATATTGTTGAACCAAGCCGACAATTTTCCCCTAAAACATCAGCGGCTTCTAGCCTATTAGAATTCCTTCAAATAGTAGAAAGAAATCCAGATATTTCTGTTCAAAAAATTATTGGAGATAGCAATAATCCTAGACGATTAATTATTCATGCAAAGCCTGAGTCTATAAAAATCTTAGAATCATTTTTTGGTGGGAGATTAATAATAGAAAAAGATGAACAGCTAACCATGTTTTAATAAAAGTTTTTGTTATTAATTTAAACAATTCATTCAATTACAGAGAGTTAGAGCAATGAACAATATTCATTCATCCAGTGATAGTAAAAAGCAATATCTAATTACTTCGCTTCGTGGAATTGGAGTGGCTCCAATGTCCGCTACATTTATGGACAATGTAGTGAGACAAATGAGTTTGGAGGTAGTCAAAGTACTTACTCCAAAGCGAACTCGTCTGGAGACAGCAGCAGCGGGGTTTGTTGGAACAGGCTTAGCTAATCAGACTTACGTAGTCAGGATGGAGCCAGAACGTGCTAATCTCATCCAACAAACAACACCAATAAATTTTCACGTTGAAGAAGATGCCTTTCTCGAATTAGCCGTATCCTCACCTGTTTTCCGTCAGGTACCGCAGTTTAGCACTTTACTTACAGTTAGTGGGGCAGAGGGAAAAACTGTCAAATTTCGGATTGTGGGCGAAGGAAATAACCCTCTTCCAGATGTCACTGTGGTCTTGACTGGTGATGGGTTTCCCCAACAAGGTAAAACAAATCAGCAAGGAGAAGTTGAGCTTAACCTCTTCACCTTACGCGGACATCCAGCGCGGTCTCTATACATATCACCTTTAGGTAGTTACTGGAATCGGTATATCATAGAACCCAAATTTGCAGAAAGCGAAGTCAACATTATTCAGCTCAAATCTTTTAAAGAGTCATTTCCAGGGTTTCCTGACAACTATAGGTTCAGTTGGGGCCAAAGACTCATGGGTCTCGATCTGCTAGATGAGCGTCTAACTGGTAAAGGCGTTAAAGTTGCAATTATTGACTCAGGTGCTGATAATAGTCATCCTCTACTGCAACACATTCAACGGGGATTAGATCTAACTGGTATTGTTCCTACTAACACTTGGAGTCAAGATCTGATTAGTCATGGTTCTCATTGTGCTGGTATCATTGGAGCCCGTAGTGATTCTCGAACAACACTCCGAGGGTTTGTACCTGATGCCGAGATTCATGCTCTCAAGGTCTTTCCTGGTGGTCGATTTAGTAGTCTTCTTGAGGCACTTGATTACTGCATAGATCAAAATATTGATGTTGTTAATTTCAGCCTTGGTAGTCAGGAAAAGTCTCTTGCTGTAGAGCAAAAGCTTGAAGAAGCTGTGTTAAGCGGCATTGTATGTATTGCTGCCGCTGGAAATTCAGGTGGTCCTGTCCAGTTTCCTGCAACATCTCAATTTACTCTCGGCGTTTCGTCAATTGGAAAACTGCGTGAATATCCAGAGGACACTTGGGAAGCTACCACGATTAGCCCAGCCATACCGATCGCACCTGATGGAGTCTTTTCTCCAAATTTTACCTGCTATGGACCAGAAATTAGCGTTTGTGCTCCGGGTGTTGCGATTATTTCAACAGTTCCTGGTAATGCGTTTGACGCGGAATCTGGCACTTCTATAGCAGCACCGCATGTGACCGGACTTGCTGCACTTGTGCTTGCCCATCATCCAGTATTCCAACAATTCAAGACTAAAGACCTGCAGCGTGTCGGCATTCTTTTCCAAATTATAAAGTCCATGTGCCTGCCCTACAACTTAGGTACAGGACGAACTGGTGCCGGATTACCGAGGTTTCATGGTCTAGAACAAATACTACAACCTGAAGGAGGACAAAGGCCATCTGAGACTTCAGTTCCAATAGGTACTATGCAACAAACTACGTGGCCAATGATTTCACCACTACAGATGCCTCCACAGGTAGCATTTTTCGATCCGAGAGTGATAGGTACTCCTTACATTTACAGATACTTCTGATCCGGTGGTCAATTTTACGAGGATTGTTTAAGTGACTTAGCAGATTGTTGTAGCGGGTCGCTGGTGAAAAGATAACCGTCTTCTATTTGCACAATTCGATCTGCGATATCGAGAATGCGGTTATCGTGCGTCACTAGCACAATGGTGCTGCCTTGCTCTTTTGCTAATTTCTGCATGATTTCCACTACATCGCGTCCAGATTGTTTATCTAGGGCAGCAGTAGGTTCGTCAGCTAACACCAGTTTGGGCATGTTGACGAGAGCACGAGCAATAGCAACTCGCTGTTTTTGACCACCAGAAAGATTATCTGGATAGTAATGAAAGCGATGTCCTAATCCAACTGCTTTGAGTATGTTCTGTGCTTGGCGTTCGACATGACGTGGATGAGCCTGAAGTTTGATCGCCATTTCAACGTTTTGTTGAGCAGTGAGAAACGACAGCAAATTATGCGCCTGGAAAATGTAGCCAGCTTTTCGTCGAATTTTCACTAGTGCGGATTGACTGGCTCTGACAAGTTCTTGACCAAGGACATTCAAGCTGCCATACTGAGCGGAGCGCAATGCACCAATTAAGCTAATCAAGGTTGTTTTTCCTGACCCAGAAGGACCCGTCATGAGCACAATTTCGCCAGGATAAATATTCAGGTTTATGTCAAATAAAATCTGTTTGCGCAATACGCCTTGACCATAGTAATGACTAAGATTTTGAATGCGAATGACAGGTTCTTGAAACATGATTTACTTTGCAATGACAACGCTAAAACCAAAGCTACAAAACGTCTGCCGGATCGGCTTGTTGAAGTTTACGAATGGCGATCGCACCTGAAATAAAACACATGATCATTGTTAAAATCAGAACGAATAGGCTGCGATCAACCTGCATAAACAAGGGCAATAATGTTGAACTGCGCGTCAATCCATAAGCACTCCAAGCAATAGCAAATCCCGGTAAAAATCCCAATGAGGCGAGAATCAATGCCGATTGAAAGACAAGGCTGAGAAAATAGCTGTCGCGATAGCCGATGGCTTTGAGTGTGGCGTACTCAGACAGGTGATCAGCAACATCGGTGTAGAGAATTTGATAGACAATAATAGTTCCAACCAAAAAGCCCATCACAACACCTAATGTAAACGTGAAGCCGATTGGGGTACTCCCATTCCAGTAATTGACCTCAAAGTCTTTGTACTCTTGCTTTGACAGGACTTGGACATCCTTGGGTAAAACTGCTCTGAGGGTAGCTAACACAGGTGCAACCTCCACACCTGGCTTCAGTTTAATCAAGCCAATATCAATCAGCCCTGAATGACGACGTTCAGCAAAAATACGTAAGAAATTTAAGTCACTGGTGACTAATGTTCCATCTGAGCCAAATGTGACCCCTAATTGAAACAAGCCAACTACAGTAATATTACGTACCTCTACTTCAGTCGTTACAGATTTATTTTGCTGAAATAGCTTGACAACAGGTCCAAACTCCTTACGTGACCCCCGATCAAATAACACGACATCAGGTTGCTTTAAGAATTCTATGTTTTCGCTGATACCCGGTAAATTAAAGACGCGATCACTAGGCTTAATGCCATACACCCGGATATTGCGCGTTTTACTTGGATTGGTAGGATTCTTCCAGATGGCCGGTTCCACATAAATAGGGCTAACTGATTCCACTCCATCAACAGCAGCTGCTTGATAAAGTCGCCGTTCAGTAAATGGTTTCATTGCAATGAGTGCCACAGATCGTGGACTGATCAGAACAATTTCACCTTGCAAGCTGCTATGCATTCCTACAGCGCTTTCAAATAAGGCACTACGAAATCCCAGCTGCATAAACATCAAGACCACAGCAAAACTAATGCCGAAAATTGCAACTAGTAGTCGGGTCTTCTCGTGCTTTAGTTGTAACCAAGCGATCGGAAGGCGGGTTTTCATAGTGAATCGGTATGAATGACTGCTTGAATTTTGAGGTTAGTTAAGTCCTTCACTTTCTGGAGATCGCCTGAAGCCAGCTGAATTCTGACTTCAGCAACTCGGGCATCTACACTGGCTGCAGGATCTGTGTTCAGCACATCTTTCTTAGCAATTTGCGGTAAAATGCGATAAACTGTCCCATGAAGTTTACCCAAGAACGCTTGATTGAGACTCGTTATCTTCACTGATTGCCCTACCCGAACTTTTGCTAAATCAGTCTCATACACTTCAGCTACTGCATCCATCTGACTGGTTCTGCCGATTTCCGCGATGCCATCGTTCCCTACGACTTCCCCTGCTCGCGCATGAATTTTCAGGATTTGACCGTCTTGCGGAGCACGGACATAGGCAGTTTCTAAGTCTGATCGCGCTTTTTGTAAGGCAGCGATCGCGCTTGCCACTTCTGCCTCAGCTTCTTGCACATCAGTTGGACGCACTTCGGCAATGCGATCTAGAGTTGCTTTTGCAGCGTTTATTTGTTGTGTTAATGAAGATGAGGTTTGATCTAAATTTGCCTTTGCTTCACTCAGTTGTTGAAGTGCTGTCTCAAACGTTAGGCGCTTGCTATCTCGCAAGGAAGCAGAAACTGCTCCGTTTTGATACAGGGATTGATAGCGCTGATATTCAAGTCGTGCATTGTGAACTTCTGCAGCTTGTCGCTCAACCGTGGCTTGTTTGGCAGCCACATCATTGCGTAATTGTGCTTGAAGTTGAGTAATCGTCGCTTGTTGTGCATTGATTTCCCCACTTTTCGCACCAGCTTTCACCTGTTCTAACTTCGCTTGTGCAACTGCAACTTGTTTTTGGGCTTGCGCAAGCGCTGAGTGCAAGCGATCTCGCCGATCAAGAACTGCAATAATTTGTCCAGCTTTGACGTGATCGGTTTCTTCCACCCGCAGTTCAGCAATTCGTGATCCTTCCGAATACATTGGAGCCGAAATCCGAATGACTTCACCGTTGGGTTCTAAGCGTCCTAAAGCACTTACAGCACGGATAGGCTGTATTGTTGTGACAGAGGTGGATTGAAGCGGTCGTGTGGAATGCAATTTGAGCAGCAGCAAAGCCCCGCCAATCAAGAGCAGCACTGTTGAGCCGAAGCCAATCAACCAATAATGAACTGGAACTTTAGGAAATTGTAAGCCTATTTCACGAGTCGGAACATTATCTCGCATTATGCTGCCCTACCATTAAAGTGTATATGCACGTTTTACTCAAAAAAATCAAAACGCTTCCAGTGTCGATACTGTTTTCGTGACATTCGCCAGGAGGTTTTCCCAGTCTTGCTGTCCCAAAGCTTCGATAATTTGGGCTTGGGCTTGTTGCCACAGTGGAAAGGCTTGCGCTAAGCGATCCTGTCCAGCTTGGGTCAGTTTCACCACTCGTTCCCGCTGGTCTTGACCGCGTTCGATTTGAATTAATCCGTCGCGTTCAAGCGGTTTGAGGTTGCGAGTCACGGTGGTTCGATCCATCACAAGCCCCTCAGCCAGACCACTGATGGTTCCAGATCCAATCGATGCGATCGCAATCAAAATCGTGAACTGAGTACCTAAGAGTCCGGTGGGCTTGAGCTTTTCATCAAATAGATGAGTGACAAGACGAGAGGCTTTACGTAAGTTGAAGCACGTACAAGTTGTTGCCACAGCTTGTACATCTGAATGAGTGAGAGAATAGGGTATGGGGTGTTGCATATCATATATATAATAGATGTATATGCACTTAAAACAGTGTACTGCGCTGAGTTTAATTTGTCGAGTTATTCCCTGTTCCCCCTCTGACGAAGGGGCTTAGTCACTACTACCTCTATTTTTTAGCCAGCCTTTTTGAACAGTGCCTGTTTACTTGAAGTGGAGCCTTGAGAAACATGTAGACCAGTGGGTTCATTAAGTACTTCGTCATTTTGGTAGAAATGTTAGCATCAAGGTAATTGGCATCTATTGTAGAGGCTCTGTCACGACCAATTATCTTTGCTGCAGGAGAGTCCCGTTACATATGCAATCTCAAACAAGCACACAACAACAGCAGCTATGCAGACCATTTATAGAAAAAGTGGCGATTATTGGTGCTGGACTTGGAGGTTTGGCTGTTGCTATAGCACTGCGGAAACTGGGGTATGATGTTCAAGTATACGAGAAAGCACAAGATTTTCGTCCTGTTGGTGGTGGTTTAGGATTGTTACCAAATGGACTAAATTTCCTGGATGCTATTGAGCCTGGGATAGTAGAAACTATCAAAAATTCGGGTTGTGAGGTTAGGACAAGTGTTTTGAAGAATACTCAGGGTGAAACAATTAATACTAACCCAGGAAGTAGATATCAGGATAAATACGGTCAGCCATTGATAACTGTTTGGTGGTGGCGGTTGCAGCAAATTCTTGCTTCTAGATTACCGTCTGAGAGTATTCATCTTAACCATCGCTGCATCGGTTTTGAACAAGATGATCGTGGTGTGTCAATATATTTTGATGGAGGGAGGTCGGCTAGTGCAGACTTGCTGATTGGGGCCGATGGTATAAATTCTGTCATTAGAGAAGCTTTAATTGGAGACGGCAAACCGCGCTATTTAGGGAGTATGTCTTGGCGTACTGTAATTGAGTGTGAGCAAGAGCTACTGAAACCAGGTGAACTTGGGTTTGTGAGAGGTAATCAAGAATTTATGTACCTCTTCAATGTCGGTGATGGTCATATTTCCTGGCTATATCGTAAGTTGTCACCAGATTATACCCTTTCTCAGGATGCGGATAAGGTGAAATCACAGGTTCTTGATCAATTGGCTGACTGGGGAGAATCATTGCGATCGCTTGTGGAAGCAACACCAGCAGAGCGAATTTTAGAAGGACCCATTTGCGATCGCTTACCCATCAATTCGTGGAGTCACCGAAGAGTGACACTATTAGGTGATGCAGCTCACCCAATGGCTCCTGCTTTGGCACAGGGAGCAAATAGCACCTTTGAAGACGCATATGAACTGGCGTGGTGCTGTTCTCAAGCATCTAGCATTGAAGAAGCTTTAGCCACTTATGAACAACGTCGCATACCCCGTACACAACTGATGCAAACCCGTAGCGCTTTGGGTGAAATGCGTTACTACGCAACCGATAGAGAGGCTAGCGATCGGCAAATGCAGGAGCAATCACAAATGAGTAATGAAGAATTTCAAGATTGGGTTTTTAAGTATGGGGCATGGGGCATGGGAAAATTGTTATAGCCGATTACAATATTTTGTCAGTTGTGATTGGGAGATTGCGGATGCGTTTGCCTGTGGCATGATAAATGGCGTTGGCGATCGCTGCTGAAACTCCTGTAATTCCAATCTCACCCACACCACGCACCCCTGCGGGATTAAAGTTATAGTCAGGTTCGCCAACAAATGTCACCTGAATCCGGGGGATGTCTGCATGACTAGGGTAATGATAGGTGGCAAGGTCATAAACTACAGGGTAACCAATATTGGGGTCAAAGCGGCACTCTTCCATTAAGGCTTGCCCAATACCCATAATGACAGCACCCCGTACCTGAGAAGCTGCAGTTTTGGCATTCATGACTCGCCCAATATTAATTACTGATACCCAACGATTTACCCTTATGCGGGCAATTTCTTCATCAACGCTGACTTCACAAAAATGTGCTCCCCAGGATTGGAATGCCCATTTTTTCCCCTCGTCACCAGGTGCAGCAGAGGCTGTTGCTTCAAAAACACTCTTTCCAGACTCAAGCAAGATCCCAAAGGCTTCTAAGGCAGTTGAGGCTTTGGCTACCTGCAAAACTTCTTTACAAGCTGTCATTACCGCTGGTATTAGGGTTGCTGTCATCTGGGAACCACCCGCAATCCCGCCGTTTGGTAGTAAGGAGTCTCCCATCTCCACCTGTATCTGTTCTACTGGTAATCCCAACACCTCGGCTGCTGCACCTGCAACAATAGTATATGCACCAGTACCCATATCATTACCACTAGTGAGGATATGGGCAGTACCATCAGCTAACAATCTTACTGTAACTGTGGCTGAACTCCGTAAAGCAGGGAAGGCTGATGCAGCCATACCCCAACCAATTAGTTGACCATTATGGGTCAGAGAACGCACCTGTTTTGGTCTATTTTGCCACCCAAATTGATCTGCACCCACCAGCAAACATTCTGCAAAATGCTTAGCAGAGAAAGGCAAACTCCGCTGTTGGTGTTCCTTAGTTTCATTTTTTAACCGTAGTTCCACAGGGTCAACGTTTAACTCCCATGCCAACTCATCCATTGCTGACTCTAGCGCCCATAACCCTGGATTTTCTCCTGGGGCACGCATAAATGAGGGTGTACCGACGTTGATCACTGCTAGTTCCTCACTGATGCGCAGATTTGGGGCAGCGTACATAGCTGGGGTGATGCTTGTACAAGGTTCAGTATAAATCTTAACAGGAGATGTACAAGATTTAGCTGCGTGGTCTAGGGCTATCAAACTACCATCAGCATTTGCTCCCAAGGTAATAAGCTGCTCAGTTTCCGAACGATGTCCGGTATTTGCTGTCATTTGCCGACGATTTAGAACAACTTTCAAGGGGCGTTGTAGTTGTTGGGCTGCTGCTGCACAGAGGATACCATGGGGCCAAGGGAAGACTTTAGAACCAAAGGCTCCACCAATAAATGGTGTAACAATATGCACTTTCTCTATAGGCAGTCCAAAAAGTTCTGCATAGGTCCGTTGACTGCCGCTCACCCACTGGGATGGTTCGTAAACAGTCAGGGAGTCTGCATTTTCCCAGTAAGCGATCGTCGCATGGGGTTCCATTGGTACGTGTAGTTCAGTGGCAGTTGTATAAGTGGCTGTCATTTTGACTGCTGCACCTGCTATTCCAGTGGTAAAATTCCCCTTTTCAAACTTCCTCGGTTCCCCAAACATGGATGGAGCCTCGTTGAAGGTAGCTTTGGTTGCCTCGACAATGGGTTCTTGGGTGGCGTATTCCACCTTAACCAAATGGGCTGCATGACGTGCCCTTTCAAAGGTATCAGCGACTACTAAACCAATAATTTGTCCTGCGTAGTGAATCTGGTTATCTGATAATGGCAGCCGTGACTCGTAAATTCTTAATGAGGTTGAATCTTTTGTCAATTTTAATACTGTAGGTGCATTGTTATGCGTGAAAACCTCAATCACCCCTGGTGCTGCGATTGCCGCTTGGGTATCAATACTTGTCATCTGCCCATGAGCAATGTTAGCAGTCACCAAATAACCATGAACCAAACCCGGAATTTGATGTTCAGCCGCGTAGGTTGCTGTCCCTGTCACCTTTGCTCGTCCATCCTTGCGATTCATACTAAACCTCCTCCTTGGGCAGAAACTGTGAGTGCGCGACGTATTGCTCGCTTTGCCAGTTCGACTTTATAACTGTTGTGGGTTAAAGGTTTGGCTTCCTGTAAGGCAATTTCTGCCGCCTGAGTAAAGTTAGGGATATCTGCAGACTTACCAATCAAAAACTCCTCTGCTGCTGTTGCTCGCCAAGGCTTGTGTGCTACTCCACCCATTGCCAACCGCACAGCTTGAATTTGCTCACCTTGCAAGTTGACAGCCGCCGCCACAGAAATCAAAGCAAAAGAATAGGAAGCGCGATCGCGTATTTTTAAATAAACTCCAGATTTTGCAAAGGATGATGGAGATAAAATAACAGCAGTAATCAATTCCCCTGGCTCTAAATTGGCGTCTTGGTGGGGTGTGTTTCCCGGTAAACGGTGGAAATCTACAAATGGTATCTGTCGTTGTCCTTGAGGACTTGCTACTTGCACCACTGCATCCAACGCAGCTAAGGCAACACACATATCTGAGGGGTGAACTGCTACACAATGCTCGCTGGTACCAAGGATGGCATGACTACGGTTCATTCCTGCAATTGCCGGACATCCTGTCCCTGGTTGCCGTTTATTACAAGAAAAGGCAGTATCATAATAATAAGGGCAACGGGTACGTTGCAGAAGGTTCCCACCCACTGTAGCCATATTGCGAATTTGCTGAGAGGCACCAGAGAGAATTGCTCTGGCTAACATAGGATAGTTGTGACGAATATCACTATTATCTGCCACTGCCGTATTACTGACCAATGCTCCCAAACGCAGACTGCCATCAGGCATTGTTTCAATGTTCTGCATTTGTAACCGAGAGATATCAATCAATTGCGATGGCTGATCTAAGAAGACTTTCAGACGGTCAACTAAATTCGTCCCACCAGCAATAAACATGGAATTTTGGTCAGCAGTTGCCTGGTTGACTGCATCTAACAACGAAGTGACACGGTTGTAGGTAAAATTATTCATAATACTTCCTTAACCGTTTCTATACTGAATATCACTTTCGCTAAAGGAGAGGGTGGTTGTTGTCCAATGACCTGCTGTACTGCTGCCACAATACCATTGTAGGCACTGCAACGGCACAGATTCCCACTCAGTCGTTCCTTAATTTCTGTCTCGGAGAGTTCAGCAAGTTTTGGGGGATTATGCAAATCTGTGGTCACTGCACTAGCACAACCCTGTTTAACTTCTTCCAACAGAGCGACAACAGCGCAAATCTGTCCTGGAGTACAATAACCACATTGGAAGCCATCATTATGAATAAATGCTTCCTGCACTAGATGGAGATTATCCCCTGATGCCAAGCCTTCAATGGTAATTATATTTTTACCTTCTTGCATCACTGCTAAAGCCAGACAGGAATAAACTCGCTGACCATCAATTAAAACAGTACAGGCTCCGCACTGTCCATGATCGCAACCCTTTTTAGTACCTACCTGACCTAAATATTCGCGTAAGGCATCTAAGAGTGTTACACGCGGTTCGATAGTGAGGGTGTACTGCTTCCCATTTACGGTAAGAGTTACATTCATAAGTTGAAAATATTATACATAAACTCTCAATCAGACACTCCTTCAGCTTATATGCAATTAGGGTAGGAAAGTGGCGACTGTGTGAGGGAATTAAGCATTTTCCTGAGTTCTCACCCTTATTTTCTCATCCAAAAACTTGAGCTGTTGATAAACACAGCTAATCTGCGGTAAATACACACCTGCTGCTTGCGCTTTCCGTAATGGGTTACCAAAAATTGCTTCTACTTCCAAAGGTCGTCTTTCGTCGTAGTCAATTTTCATGCTGGTACGATAAGGTTTCATCTTCACGGTATAGTCCAGCATTGTTTGAACGAAGCTATCAGGAATGATACGTCCGCAACTTTTGGACCCGGCTACTACTTCATACATCAACTGTTCAACTAGTTTGCGGGTGTGGACATAAGACATTAATTCATCTGTTCTAGCGTTGAGAATGACAGACAGTCCATTATAAGTAATATTCCACACTAGTTTTTTCCATCGACCTAGTAATAAATCTTCAGCTAATTCTATTGATATACCAGCATTAGCAAAGTCATTAGCAATGTGCTGCATATTATCTGTAATCCCAGTAGGATTATAGTCAGAAGCATATTCTCCTAGGGTAATTTGTCCATAATCAAGGTGGCAGATATGTCCTGCTCCAACTTTATTGGAACAGAGAAAACACAATCCACTTATAATGCTGACATTAGGAACTATTTTAGCAACTTCTTCTTCTACCCCTAGTCCATTTTGCAATACCAACACCACCCCATCATCCTTGACTAGAGGTGGTAACATCTGTGGTAGTAAGTGGTTTTGAGTTGTCTTTAGCGCTATCACTACCACGTCGGATTGTGGCATTTTTTTTACATCATTATAGGCATTGACTTGAGGAAGAGTGAAATCACCATCTTTTGACTCCACAATCAAACCAGATTTAGCGACATATTCATAATCACTCTTCAGCAAAAAGTGGACATTTAACCCAGCTTTTTGCAGTTTGGCACCATAAAAGCCACCTAATGCACCAGTTCCTAGAATGGAGTAACTAAACTTGGACATTTTGTCAACAAAGAGATTTTTCTATAAAAATCATAAGGTTAATGAGGGAATCGCTGAGAAGAAACGATGATTTGTTAACCTCGGGCATAGGGCATGAGCTTATTTCCACTTTAATATTGAAGACTCTATCATGTAAAAAATGCATAAGATTAATGTATTATTTGAATAATGTATACTCAATCACTATTGTTTCATGGTAGATTCAATTGCCAAAGGAATAATTCTGATTAACAACAAATACAGTTGCCTGTGATCCAACTTGGATTTGGTAATAACTGCACAACGACCCCTTCGTTGCCATGTAGATATGTTTGATACTCCTATTGATGAGTCTGGGGTTTAGCCTTGAGGGATTGCATTGAGAAGTTGTCTATCGCCTGTGTCAAAGTTTTTGGATTCATGAATGGAGAGTCTGGTATGAACATCAAATATGATCGTGGTAGTGGTAGATTTTTTTAGGGGAACGGGGAATAGGTAACTTTCACAGAATTTTTGGCTTTACTGAATCAGAGTAGGAATTTGCAATTTATGGGCGTATAGAGACGTAGCATTGCTACGTCTCTATACGTATTTGGGTTCTAACGACAAAAACGCCTACAAACATAATTTATGAACAAATTTTATATCAAGTCTACTTGACACAAAGTAATGCAAGCTTTACATTTTAAGTAAAGCTTTAGCACACGTATGCTCAAGGCTTTGTTATCAACTTATGCAAAATCGTATCCGTGTTGTCAGAACTGAACGCCAGTGGTCGCAAGCGCAACTTGCAGATTACTTGGGTGTCAGCCGTCAAACGATTAATGCCTTAGAAGTAGGCAAATATGACCCTAGCCTGCCATTAGCACTCAAAATTGCCCAACTCTTCAATACCCCTGTTGAAACCCTTTTCTCTGCGGAGGAAGAAACAATGTTTTCCCAACAATCACCGTTCAATCCTAGTTTGCCTGATACACCCATCTTTCCCAGATTTACCCCCCGAGCAGTAAAAGTTATTAAGCTTGCTCAAAAAGAATCCCATCGCCTGGGCCATAATTTTGTTGGTACAGAGCAAATTCTGGTCGGATTGATCGACGAAGGCACAGGAATTGCTGCTCACGTTCTGAAGGAAGCAGGAATTACTCTCAAAGCAACTCGAATTGAGATCGAAAAAATTATTGGTCGTGGTCATGGAGTGAAAACTGTAGCAATGCCGTTTGCTCCACGAGCAAAGTTGGTATTAGATTGTGCAGCACAATCAGCTGATGAGTTAGGTCATTTTTATATTGATACTGAAAACCTGTTATTGGGTTTGTTACGAGTCAATGAACTTGACCGACGTGGAGGTACAGGAGAAGGAGTTGCTGTTAGAGTTCTGCAAAACTTAGGAGTAAACTTGGAGGTTCTCGGTCAACAGGTATTGCAACTTGCTCCAAGAGGGTCAGATTTAGCGATCGCCACTCGACTTCAATCCCAAATCCACTCATCTAAACAAGTTCCTGATCAGTCTGAATCTAGCAAGAATGTAACTACAGATTTTGTCTCTGCTGAAGTTGCTGCTCGTTTTTGCTCTTTTTTATTCACTTGGGTTGAGCCACGTCGATTGGGACGGGTCATTGGCAACCGCACGGAATTTCGCCTAAGCGATGGTAATGTGCTAACTCCCTGTCTATCATTTGTTGCCGCAGATTGTCTCAAACGAGTTCCTCGAATATATCCAGAACTAGTACCTGATCTATTTGTGGAAATCAAATCTGCTTTTGATCAATTACTTCTTTTGCAGGAAAAAGTGCAGGAAGCGATCAGCCTAGGAGTAAAAGTAGGACTACTCATTGACCCCGATGAGCAAACTATCACAGTTTACCGCTCAGATAGCACACTCACACTACTTCAAGGCAATGATGTACTAGCGTTGCCAGAATTACTACCCGGCTGGGAACTTACGGTTTCAGACCTTTGGTCACCGATATTTTAATGACTGGGGCGATCGCATGATTGCGCGGTGCTGTGAGCATTCGCTACTGTACAGTCAGAACTGAATAGGGAGCATGATGAACAACATAATTGCTGACGCTGCCTAAAAATAGCTCACTAAATCCTGAATGTCCCCGACGACCAAGAACAATCAGATCAGCTTTCCAGTTGCGAGCAAGTCTACAAATTTCTAAACCAGGACTGCCACCACTACACTGCATGATGTCTGGGTAGGGCATGCGAGTGCCTTCTTAAGTGGAGTAACTGGCTCTCCTTGTCTGATTGGTTGCCATATGTATCAGATCATAAAAATATAGAAAAGCCCAGAATTTACTCAGAATTTATAGTTATTATCTAAACTCAGCGTTTGATAGCTAAGCTAGTCCATCTCTGAATGCGAGATAGTTTTACTATTTGCGTTTGATGTGAAACTTTTTGGGCAAAGATGTCAGGGGAAAACAACGAGATGAATTGTTTGTTGACTGTTTTGGGGCATTCTTACCCCAGGAACGACAGACACTAAGAACTGTTTCAACAAAAATTTTTTTATTCCCACTTACTCAAGATAATGGCAAACTCTTTCTTTATCAAGAGCATAGCTGCTGGATGTATACTTGCTGCTACTATTCCATCTGCTGATGCTCAAGTTCCCAATCAGCCTGATAGTGTACGCTTTAACCCTAGGGACACTTTCACAAATCCACAAAATCCACCAAACCTACCAGACTCGCAGATTGTTGCTCCTAGTGCTCCTAACTGGACAATCCCCCAGAATCCGGTAAGACAATTTGATAAATTTATTCTTCCAGCGCCACCCTCAAATACCTCTAGTCAGACCCGAGCTGAATTGGAAGAATTAAATGAACTGGCAAAGACCCGTAGCGATCAGAATGTGATCAACATTATTACGCGTTGGAACTTTGACCCACCTGCTTCAAACTACAACTATTACTTTGACCACTTAGCTCAAGTTTATAAGTACAGTCCACCCTTAGCAGCGCGTTGTAGTGCCATGCTAAATCAAGGCATTTATGCTGGTCTTCTCAGTGCGTGGTACAACAAGTTCATATATCTGCGTCCTCGTCCTGACCAAGTTACGGGTTACACTTTCCAAGCTGACAATCCATTGTTGCCTACACCGTACCATCCATCTTACCCATCGGGTCACTCTACCTCAGCTGGTGTGTTTATGGCTGTTGGTCCGGCGTGTTTTCCCAACGAACCAGTAGAGAATTTTGTTGCTTTAGGTAGAGAAGCCTCGCTTGCACGGAGACAAGGAGGTGTACACTACTACTCTGACTCAGTTGCTGGTGAAGCCTTGGGTTATAGCATCGGCAGTGCAATAGTAAGAGGTTATAGAGATGATGGTTCTCCCCTGGGAGGCAACACTGCTGTTGCTGTATACAGTCGTCCACCGTCATTTGACTCCAACGGTACACCAACAACTACCCTTCGAACAAAGAGAGCGACTGTCACTGTAGGACCGCAGTTAAGTACAGACTCAGGGCAAACAAGAATCATCTTAGTACCTATTAAGCCAAATGGAGAATTTTCTGCTCCTCCTAGCGTGAAGAATCCACCTGATGCACTGATCAATATCCCGGCAGCCAGTACAACAGAACTTGGTAATCCTCAATCAACATCTGTCAACCCCACTGGAACAACAAAGAACGCTCCTGCTAGTTTCGACGATCCAAATCCCAGACCCAATACAGGCAATGTGAATCACGATGCCCCCTTAGCCCCATTAAATAATGTAGACTCCGCCCCCTCAGACAAATAAAAAAGTAAGGGCGAAATACCTTTCGCCCTTACTTTAGTAGGGCTGTGAAAATAAAGCTAGCTATGCATTTTGGAATGTTAGGTTTCTTGTTTTTTGGCTATACTCCACACCCTATCTTAATGAAGAGTCGTTTCCTCTTACCAATCTCCTTATGATTATGCAATTATATAAGATTGTCTTGATGAAAATGCAACTTCAGTTGTGTCTTTTAACATTAAGCCTGATAGCTACCGCCACACCCTTAATGGCTCAAACCTTTGATCAAAAACAGATTCAAGTGCATACTGATTCCCAAGACAATAACAAACCGACCTTTTTACCAAAAATCAATAATGATGTGAAGATTGAACGCCGACCGATTAAAGCCAGTTTGTTACACGAAGGAATGACGCGAGTTGAAGTGGAACGGGTGATGGGAAAACCAACTGATACTAAGGTATTTTCTAACCCAGATTTGCACATTGAAATTCTCAATTATCGCCAAGAGCCAATTCTGACCAAAGTATCAATGATCGATGGTCACTTATCAGGCGTTACTAGTGAACTTAAAACAATCACTATCAATAACATTCCTGCTTTTGCTCAAGCTATTAAAGTAGGTATGAGTCGGCAAGAAGTGCTGAAGTTGATGGGTCATCCGTTTGCTGAACGGCGTAATGACGTCTCTATGTATAAGCTTGAGCAACTTGCATATGTAAAAGAAGGTGAGTTACCAGTGAACGTCATTCTCACGGATGACAGGGTTGAGGGCATAAATGTTGGATTGGAAACTCCAGAAAAAATTCTGAAAGTCATATTGCCAGCAGAACCAACTTTAGAAAACCACAAATCTACCCATCAATATATTCTGATTGGGATGAGTCCGCAACAGGTGATATCAATTTATGGTCAACCTACTTTCGTGGAGTCTTCAGAATTCCAAAAACAGAGAGTAGTGGATTTTGTGTACGCTGCGCTTAATACAGACGCTTCTACTAGGTTTACATTTATCGATAACGTACTAACACGCTTCTCTTTTATTCCCCAAGCAAATTTTTACAACACTAATAGATAGTAAGTAGGTCAGTGAGAGTAGACGATTATACGTTAAGGTTAAGCATGTGGTATAGGTAAATCTCTGCTCTATTGCAAAATTGGGGCGAGTGGGCTCTACCCAATCGCTACTGTACAGTCAGAACTGAACAGGGGGCATGATGAACAACATAATTGCTGACGCTGCCTAAAAATAGCTCACTAAATCCTGAATGTCCCCGACGACC
>JAJPJF010000401.1 GCA_021324415.1 Nostocales cyanobacterium Centralia_MAG_434 | reverse complement strand
TTTAGTCAAACATTTTCATGCTGTTCGTCCATAATTTCATCCAAAAATTTTTCTAGCGATCGCAATTGAGTAGGTGCACAAGAGTACAATCGCTGCTAGTAATTTACAACCAGACAGCACTCATGGGAATTGGACTTTACCAGAGCACACTTCACTCAACCTCACATTTCAAACGCATTGGCGATATTTGACGAGATTTCAACCACTTTTAAAACTGCTATGGCACTTGCCTGGAAATAAAAACAAGCGCCTTATAACAATAAATATCTGTCTGTGCTGAGGAATTAACCAACAAAGGCGCTTGTTTTTATTTTTAAGGATCTCCCTGTTCATCAGATCTTGCCAAATTACATTTGGCTTTAATCGCTTCCACTTGGCGATATTTGTCGCTATTTCCCAATTACCTTATCATCAGGCATTTGAGCTTGTACACCCATTGCAAGCAATTAGACAGGGTCACCGATGGTATCCAACTCCCCACTTACCTCACACAAAAATTGCCACAAGTATCTTAACTACTTGTGGCCATGATTCATGTCAATAGATGTGACTTATTCAACACTAGGGCGAGGACAAAAAATTCTTAGCTAATGTGTACGAATTTTGCACCAGCAGAAGCAATTTTGAGGTTAGTAGCTTCGGTGAAAGAAGTTGTGCCACCTGCTCCAACGCTAAATCCAGAAACTAACGCATTATCAGTTAGTTTATAGGAAGCTGCTTCACTATCTGTGATTGCTCCGCCTGCTACTAAGTCTAATTCTTCGCAGGACAATTCGATAGCGCTGTTGATTTGTTGTGACATAATTAGTTCCTTATATTTGTTCAATAATTGTTCATTTTTTTTATTCTTATCAAGAAAGCGGCTTGAAACTAAAATTGTTAGCTTGTTTGTTTCTCACCACTTTCTGCTTAAAAAGAATTAGCTAATGTGTACGAATTTTGCACCAGCAGAAGCAATTTTGAGGTTAGTAGCTTCGGTGAAAGAAGTTGTGCCACCTGCTCCAACGCTGAATCCAGAAACTAACGCATTATCAGTTAGTTTATAGGTAGCTGCTTCACTGTCTGTGATTGCTCCGCCTGCTACTAGGTCTAATTCTTCGTTGGACAATTCGATAGCGCTGTTGATTTGAACTGACATAATTAGTTCCTTATAACTGTTGATTTAGGTTGATTTTGTTGTTGTCTAAAACAGAGATTTAAAACTGAACTTTTTCAGAAGGTTTGTTTGTTTTGCCCTGTCCTTAACTGTTTTTATCTTAGGATTTTCCCTCTAGATAAACATCCCCAAAATGTCTTGAGGAAGCATCAACTAAATCCATAACTTCTCTAGCACTTTCGTTGTCCCAATAAGTAAATCTCTCTACGACTTTAGTCTTTGTCAAATCTCCACCCCATAGCTATCTCACTCGCTTAGGGTCAAGTGTGCGATTGGCGAGCGCACTCTCTTTTGGGCGATCGCCACCAACAGACTTTAGACGCTGTCAGGCTTTTAGCGCTTTTAGGTTTCATTTTATTTTTTGGATCTCCCTAATAGTGTAGAGGCAAGGGCCTTACCTGATATCTTGCACGGTTGGACATTTGATTCCGCCTTAAGTGCATATCCAATCAAGTTGTATTTTCAAGTCCCATATTGTTTATATACAATATTGGATATAAAATATAAACGGTCAAGAATCAAATAAGGATCAAAAATCAGGATGAAAAATGAGTTTAATAATCTATCCCAGACTGAGGTTCTGATTTTGAAGTCACTACAATCGGGGCGAAAGCTTTACGGGTTAGAAATCCGTAAAGTGATTGAACAAACCTTCGGTCGTCCGCTCAACTTCTCAGCGCTGTATCCAAAACTTGAGCTTCTGCAGGCCAAGGGCTTTATTACAGATGAAGACGCTCATGATACTCCTAACAAACAAACAAATACTCGCCGCAAATATTTCCAAATCACCGATGCTGGCACTCAAGTTCTCAGTGATTGGGAATCTGCATATACAGCAGTTGGTAATTATGTACCTCAAGGAGTTTAATGCTGGGTTCTAGACATTTTGTCGCGCCTTCTCTAAGGCCGTCTCAATCAAACAAATTCACCACTAAACATGGCTTGTCAGTTTTTTGTTGTGTACGTTTAACACTGCCAGAAGAAAGCAATGCCAAAAGAATTTCATCACATATTCGAGTCACAAGACACTGACCCTAGTAAAATAGTAGACCCAGTTGAGATTATCAATACGATGATTGATCTGCGAATTCAATTATCTGAATTAGAAGAGCAAATCGCAAAGCTACAACCCGCTTTTTTCTCTGCTTGTATGCTACTTAATACCGATAAAATTTCTTTAGAACGTGCAATTATTACTCGAAGATTAACACCAGCACAGTGGACATATTCACCACATATTTTACAACAACTAGACTTAATCAAACAACTTAAACAACAATTTCATCAGACTCATGAGCCTACCAGTGGCAGAGATATTACTTGGGTAATCAAACTCTTACTCATGAATAGTTAAAACTTACTTAGAGACCATTGACTGATTGCATCACAGCAAAGGGCAGCCCACAATATTCACAAGCGTGACTATCCCATAAAGCCGGTGTGCGAAAGCCACTTCCACATCCAGGACAAGCTTCTAATAATCGCCACTGATGGATCTGGCAAACATCTATTCCAGATATTTGCCAAATCCTTCGATGTACAGGGACTTCCTGATAACACGCGGGGCATAGCCGTGTTGCCAAATGCAATCTTGTTGGTGGCAACATTTCCTCTAATTGCTGTGGGTCAACCCTGACTAGCTTTGACAGGGCAATCATTTGTAAAGAAGTTGGATTTCGTCTTCGTGAAGGCACTTCCCACGCTGCCACCCACTCATATCGAATCCCCAAATGTGCAGCTAATGCTTTGCAAGAAAGATAATTGGCACGCCGAAATCTCCCCAAAAAATGTCCAAAACTCTCTCCAGCAAATGCTTGTACACAAAAAACCCAAGGCTGAATTTCCATTATCGATACTCCGCCGTTACTTGATTAAGCAAACTATATTCAATCTTGAGATGTCCACGTTCTAGCGCCAGAATTGCTGCTTCACGAAGAATACGATCTAGCAGTCCTAAATAACCACGAGTTGCTTTTGCCAACACTAACAGCATCTGTTCAGACGTTAAATTTGATTCTTGCGGCAACTTCAACACATATGCTTCCCAAACTGCCGTCACTTGTTCTAGCTGTTGTGTACTTAGGCGATGAAAGCGATGACATGCCATGAAGCGATTGTACACCTGTTCATCTCGTCGAATCACTGCATCTAGCCGATCTGTTCCCACTAGTACCACCGCTATTTCTAGTTGGTCGAAAATATCACGAATTTCCGAAAACGTTTTTGGGCGTAGTCGATGGGCTTCGTCAATGATGATCATTTCTACACCACAGGCTCTCACAATTTGATACACTCGCTCACGCACTTCCGCTATTGTGCCGCGTGTAATTTGATATTTCAGATAATTAAGTATTCCAACAAATAATTCTCTTGGGCCTGCCTCTGGCGGTGAGTGCCAGTAGACCACTGGAATAATTGGAGTATCCACGCTTTTATGCATTGCATAGTGTCGCAATCGATACGCATCACAAGCCACGGTTTTTCCCGTTCGCGATTCTCCAATTACACGACAAGCTTGACGAGTTAGGCGCTTGCCATCCAACCACGCATAAAACTGCTGCACATGCTCCAATTCCACAATGCAGCGTCGTCGTAATCTCTCTATTTCTAGTTGAATGTTTCCTGGAAAGCTACCGCGCTCTAGTGGCGGTGGCACAATGATTTCAATTTCCGGATCTACTGGATTTACCACTCTCCAGCCTCTCTCTTCATTTGCTCGTAGTCTAAAACTGGTACATTTGGTACAGGCTTTCGTGGTTTTACTGATAGCACTGAAGACTCATCTTGTTGAGTCGATGTTTGTTTAACTGTTGCTAAGGTTTGTGTTTGAGCTTCATTGTGTTGAAACTGAATATTTGTTGCTGACGGTTGCTCAATTAATTGTTTTTCCATCTCCCTGAGTTTTCGCTTTTTCTTGGTTTGGCGTTGTAATTTTTGAATCATTACATCTCGATCTCGCACTTCCAACAGGAGTGATTGGTTGGTGACATTTAAACCCGCCTGCCGTACACGACGGCTGATTGCTACTGCTTCGGCATAGGACAATGCTTCGGTTTCCAAGCCGACTGCATGAGCTCGGGTCAAAAACACTTCCTTGCCTTCCTGCTGTTGATAAGGCACTTGCCAGTAATAAAATGTCCAGCCTTATTACAACGAATAACCTTCTGCACCGACAAATCAACCACAAAGGCTGGACATTTTATTTTTTGGATCTCCCTAAACCAAAATGCTTGTGATGTCTTTTGGATGATACCTGACTACGACCGACTCCCCAGCGTATCCAGCTAAATGCTCTCCTTGATAGGTCAAGTTGGCAAATTGGAGATAACCACTTCGATACACTACTCGCCGCGCTCGTCGCATCAAACAAATATCGCTCTTCTCGCTCTCCTAGTAACACTGGTTGTGCTATACATCCCGCTTCCCAACGTCCAATACGTGTTTGACCACCCATGCGAGCATCTCTAGTTTGGTTATAGCGATCCACTTCGGTTGCGCACAAGTAATTTTTCTAGCTGCAGCAACGTTATACATGCCTGTTCTTCCGCTTGCGCTGGTCGTTTACTTACATCCGAGCCTGTGTATCCTGGCAATGTTGAGAACAACTCACTATTGAATGTGCCGAACGGTCGTTCCACAATTCCTCCGTCCGAAGGTTTCCGACGCAAACAGCAGACAATTCCTAATTCTGTCGCCACCTGCTCTATGTGTTGTGATTTAAAATCTTTTCCACTATCAGTGTACAAATACTGCGGTATACCATATGTTCCCCAACTTTGCTGCAATTCATAGGCTCCACTATATTCTTTGGGCAATATTGCATGGCGTAACGCTAGACAAACTACTTCCGCACTGGGAGGATCAAAACCTAGATGCATCCCGATGATCACCCGTGAATAGGTGTCAATCACAGTCGTTAGCCACGGCCTACCTAGTATTTCTCCTGATTGGTCACAGACTAGAACATCTAATGAACGTGTGATCGCATTGCCATACTTGATTGCTCCACTCGACGATAATTTCTAATCCTTCACGAGTTTTCACCCTTAAACGATTGCCCGCTGCGGGCACTGCCGAAGGCAATCGCCTCGCCACCCAATTGAACGTACTCTTTGTTTGATCTGGTGGTTTTCAATTTCCGCTTGCAACAATCGATAGACACTTGTCCTACCGGGATAATTATCTGTACCTAATTGCTGCGCTCGTACTTTCACCCGCACTGCTACTTGCGCTCTTGTCATCCGGCATCCATTCTGGTTTCCCTCACGGTAGGTCTTGAGGATAAACTCTTGCCAGTCTAACGATATTCGCCTCTGTCCACGATCTCCCCGTCGTCGCCAAGATAATCCTTTGATCCCTGTTTCTCTGTATCGCTGTATTAACCGCCGCAGACTTCGCACGCTTATTCCCAGTTTTAGCACAAGCCATGAAATAAAATCCCAGCCTTATTACAACGAATATTTGTGTGTGCTGACTAATTAACCAACAAAGGCTGGGATTTTATTTTTAAGGATCTCCCTAAAGCCGCACTTTTTAGCAGTAGTTTGCGGTAGCTGGCGCGATCTTGTGCACCCAATAATTCTTGAATCACTTCTAATCGCTTTCGCTCTACAGCACTATGTTCATTCACAACCTCTATATCCATTCGTTTTTTCCAAAACTACCACTTTTGGTCATTCCGGATTGGAATTTTAACAGATATTTTTGGTCACTTAATTTGGTACTTCACATCCATCCCGTCCGCACATGTCCTTTAAACTCTTACCACACAACTATTTCCTTCAAAAGCAGGCAATCTTCACGAATTTTTTGGGTCATTTAATTTGGAATTTTCATTCCTCATATTTTGGTCATTTAATTTGGTACGCTCTCAGTCTGCAATCCTCTTGGAGCACAATTCCCTCAAATCCTTTCCCATCCTCTTCAAGAGCCTTTTCTCCTCCGGCCAGTTAATTCTGGATCGGTGTCATTTAATTTGGTACTCGACACCTTGGAAATAATTTGAGCGTATCCCTTGCCTTGACCATAGAGAATGTTCCACTCATCCAGGACGATTAGAAACCGCTCAAAATCTGGCTTTGGTAGTCCCTTGTCTTTTGCCTGTTTGGCTAATTTCTTACGGTGATCTAACTCCTTAATGGCTGTTTTTAATCCGTCGTAGGCACTCTCAAAGCCAGCATAATCAACGGGTACTAGCCAATTTGAGCTTATTGTCGATTAAGCTTCTTTGCTCTTTCATTTGCCAAATCACTCAAACTTCTCTTGCAGATTACAACTACAGAGTTCTCACTGCTAATCATGCTATTGATGCCTTTTCTCTCTACACTCTACACAAACATGATATTAGCATCGTCTTAATTGACATTCAAATGCCTGACTTAGATGGTTTCAACGCTATTCGTATTCTCCAACAAATCAATCCCTCTGTCAAAATTATTGCCATGAGTGGACTTGCTAGCAACTCCCAGCTTTTAGAAGCCAGCGGCATTACTGTCCAATCTTTTTTATTGAAACCTTATACCCAAGAGCAATTATTAGATACTATTCACCTTGTTCTCGGAAAATCAATCTAGTTTTGAGGCTCTTGCCAGTAAGGGAGAGCCGTTTGTTGTGCAAAACTTGGGGACAAACAACACCACCCCTCGGGCAAGGTGTAGGGTGGTGCTGGGCAAAACAGTAAATTCAGGTTGCTATATCGGACTTCTGTACAACACCCATAATAGCAACGCACCACCCAAGAAGTGCGATTGGCGAGAGCCAGTGCCCTTGGGCAATCGCTTTTCCTGGGTGGGGAGTTGACCACAATTACGAAAGCCACCCAGAATGCAATAGAGGAGGTGGCTAGGTTGGACTTGAGAATACCTGCATATTTTATTGGAGAATCGTGCAATTCTTGGGGATAGAGCCAATAGAGAATTGCACAGTTACAGTATGAAAGCCACCCGGAATCTATGAGGTTGCTAAGGCTAAGCAATGCTTGAGCATGTTCCTTAACCCTCTTTTATCACTTTCGATAGAGAATAATCTGAAACCCCTCCTGGGTAAGGGTTTTACCTAAAAAGTACCGTTTTAGGGTTTTGCAATGTTCGCGATCGCTGATCCCCTTACCAAATCTAAGTTTCATCATTTAGCCTTGATTTTTCTCTCCCCATAGTGATAAAAGAGGGTTAAGGTGTACGTTTCTCCCGATTGTTTAGTTTGAACCGCAGACGCATGGTAGCAGATCGGAACAATAAACAGAAAATGCCATCTGGAGGTAACACTAGAATGGCATTAACAAAAGAGTAGCTATATGATTGCTATACTCTATCTATCAACTCTGAGGGAATTCTGAGGATAGTAAAATGTCACCCCCACTCAAGGACGTGACAATGCAGTTAATGAGATAATCTTATTTTACATTGATAAGTTTCCTCTAATTGCTTATTGATTGGCAAATAGAATAGCTACCCCGTAGCTCCAGAGGTGGCTAGCTAAATTACAGAAGGTGCTTCGCCTACAACAGTAAAGTAGATGTTGTATAACTGTGAATAAGTCAAAAAGAGTATCACGAGGAATTAGAAATTACCATGGCTGGGAAACAAGCGAAACTATCAGCTGCTAGACATGCCGAGTTGAAAGCAGCAAAAAAACTTGCCAAACAAAATGGCGCTCAGAGTACTTATCAATCAAAAGCCAAAGAAAAATTTAATCCTCAGAATAAGAAACCAAGATATGAGTTTGTTGAAAAAGATGATACTACAAGATTTGTTACTGACTTTTCGTAGGGAATTGATCAACACAGGCGATCACTTTGATTTTTAAGGATCTCCTTAAGGAAGAAGATTTGTCACCCAATTTGGCGGTAGACTATCTACATTCAGGTAGAGAAATAAGTGTAGATGACAAAAGTTGAGCG
>JAJPJF010000088.1 GCA_021324415.1 Nostocales cyanobacterium Centralia_MAG_434 | reverse complement strand
GTTCAATTTATGAAGAGCGGGGATGCTTGGTCAGTAGTTAGCAAGTAACTCAACATCTATCTGATATTGAAATGATAATCGCTCTCATTGACAATTAGGGTTGAGTTCAGTAATATATGCCTCAGAAGACTTTTTTGAGAAAGATTATCATTTTCTAAGGGAAACCTACCGCCTGCTGTCGAGTATCACGATAGTTGGGCTCTTGTGCGGTTTTGGTTAACCTAGTAGTGCAACGCCAAGAGATTGTTGATGAGGGTAAGGTCAGAAAAAGGAGCAAGCACGATTGCGCTTCTTCGCAGCAGCTTTCGCTGATTGCTCAAAGGGCAGCGCAATCATGTGATTGGGCAAAGCCCAGCGCCAGAGGCGATCGTCGCTGCGGCTTTTGTGAATTTGTGGAAACCCACATTTGCGCAAACACATACGCTTTATTAAACCTCCCAAGCGGTCTTCGGGTAATCGCGGCTTTATCATTGTTATCGCCAGTGAGTACAGATAATGGAAAAGACAGTGGTATAGATGCAGTGGGGAAAGGGGGTAGAGACAAAGGTATAGATCGTAATAAGCTAATATGACGATCTATGAGGAATTCATTGTGTAGAGCTAGTTATAGATGCAATATAAAATACTACACTCACCAAAAACCACCCAATCTCATCTTGCTCGGGTGGTTTTCGCTTGCAACACTTATTGTTCTGATGGAAAATGCTTTTGCAACAGTTCGCGCAATAAGTCTGCCATTGTTACACCTTCATCTACTGCCTTTTTTTTGATGGCTTTATGTATGTGATAGCATGAGTAAATGCAAATCGCATATAATAGACTTTAAAATTAATCTCACCCACTCCTTAACAAAGAAAGGATTACAGGGTTTTGGGTTTGGCTTGGTTTGGAAACCTTACAATCACCAAGCACATGAAAAAAGATAACGAAATCCGTGAAACATTACAGTTTTGGCTTGACTCCAATGGCATGAACTATCCGCAAGAGTTAGCAAAGTCAGTCCAAAAAGATGGTCAAACTTATGAAATCAAGAAAATTTTAGGTCATCTGTGGAATTGCACAGATATTGTACCTGCAAGGTACTGTGAACAACTTGACGTACCTGTTGGCAGCAGTTATGCCCAAGTAGTACGAAACTTGTTTAAAAGCCTTAACAAGTCAAGCTAGTTCTCATCACCACACTTAAATAACATCACCAGGCCACCTCTGGAATCGACGGGGTGGCTTTCCCTGTTATGGGTTTACATGCTAGAGTATGTTCATGTGCTCATCTTGTGTGGGGATGTTCCGTCCGCATCAGATAAGAATAATAGAGTATCTTCGTGTCACCACTTCATGTGGGATTTAATATTACTCAGCTTGCAAGCCCTCACGGTTATAGTGGGGGTTGTTGCATTTCAGTAATTGCAATTGACTCATATGCAATTACTCTATTGGTTCTATCCCCAAGAATTGCACGATTAGAGGATAGGATTACCCAAGCACAATATTTGTTCTTCATTCTTAGCCACCTTCGTGATTCCAGGTGGCTCTTTTATTGCTAGTGTTGCTATACTCTTGCCCTGACAACAAATCTAAAGCATCAATACAAACGTATAACTAAAGTCAGGCAAATATTCCGAATTTCTTTACCTGCCACCCTAAGCAATACTGGGGTGGCTTTTTACTATGCTCAGAGTTTCCTCAGAGTTGATAGATAGGGTATAGCAATAATGTAGCTACTCTTTTGTCAAATGCCATTCTAGTGTTACCTCCAGATGGCATTTCTATTTCCCTTTCTGGGGTTCAAACCAAGCAATAGGGAAAAACGTAAATCTTAAGGAATAAGGAACAATGCATTGCTTAGCCTTAGCCACCTTTGTCATGCTTGGGGTGGCTTTCATAATTGTGGTTATCAGCAAATACAGAAGTCAGTAATTGCAGAAGTGCTATTGGTTCTTACTCAAATTTTGCACCACAAACAACTAGCATACAGTTGGTCAGCTTTTGACAACTGAGCAATCTTCCCTACCCTGCTATCTCTAGCGGGGTTTTATTATGGGGAGAAAGAGGCGATCGCCCCATAATACATTTACCCTACAATAGGATTGCAATAGCAGATACAAATCTAGTGCCCTAAACTTGCCACCTCCTCATCCCAGAAGGGTGGCTTTTTGCGTTAGCAGTACAATTGAGCTAGCGAAGCACCATTTGCAACTTAGCTAGCCACCTCTGCTAATCTACGGGGTGGCTTCTATTTGTCTAGTTGTCACCTATCAATATCGAAATATCAATGTAAAATGCGATTATCTCATTAACTGTATTGTCACGTTCTTGAGTGGGGGTGACATTTTACTATCCTCAGAGTTGATAGATAGGGTATAGCAATCATATAGCTACTTTTTTGTCAAATGCCATTCTAGGGCTACCTCCAGATGGCAATTTCTGTTTATTGATCCAGTAGCGCGATCACTCTCTGGTCTCCTCATTTACCTCCCCTGCCGATGCCACCCTCAAACCGAAAAAGAGGAACAAACGTAGACATTAAGGAAAGTATAGTCTAAGTTTTTAGCCACCTTATAGACTCCGGGTGGCTTTCATAATTGTGGTTATCAGCAAATACAGAAGTCAGTAATTGCGGAAGCGCGATTGGCGAGAGCCAGTGGCCCTTGGCCAATCGCCCTCACGGTTACTATGGGGCCTAATATTACTCCGATACTCAGGATTAGCTCAGAGTTAGGCAATAAGATGAGTATAGATAAGTTGATATAGTAAGCTTATTTTTTCTGCCACCCCGACTCTTCGGTCTTCTGGGGTGGCTTTCATTTGCCAATCAATAAGCAATTGCTTAATTGACAGCGACATGAAGATGTTCACCTCGGGTGCAGCTGCAGCGATTGTAATTGCAATAACTCCAACGTCCCTTTCCCTCGGAAGAGTGCGATCGCCCAAGAATTGCACAATTGGAGGATAAAATTGGTCGGGTAAATTGTTTCCACGATTTAGCTTAGCCATGCTCGGTGGGTGAGTGTGGCTTTTTCCGTTTCTGCAAAAAACTCCCCACTCCCCAAGTTTTGCACCATAAACAATTAGCATGCAGTTTAAAATTGAGCAATCCTCTTTCCCCTGCTAAAGATGGGAGGGTTTTATTCTGTGGACCTTAGAGTGATTGGCCAAAGGCCACTGGCTGTTGCCAATCGCACTTGTGCCCTACCCTACTCACTGCCCCAAGTTTTGCACCGCGAACGAGTAGCATACAGAAGGTCATTTTTAGAAACAGACCAATCACAGATACCTCGCTATCTCTAGTAAGATAGTGGGGTTTTATTCTGAGGAAGAGCGATTGGCCACTGGCCACTGGCTGTTGCCAATCGCACTTGTACAGCTACCCACTGCCCTAGCTGTTGGGTGGATGGGTACATTGTTAAGGAATGTTACGAGATATAGGCCAGAAATAGGGGTAAAAAATGGACAAAGCCCAGTTGCAGTGCGGGTTTTTGGCGTTGCGGCCAGACCCCCCTTTTTATATATAAACCAAGGGAGTGTGGCCGTAACGAGTAAGTATTTGTGCTCAACCGTGAACGCTAGACGGCTAACCTCGAACGTTGGGCGACAAGGTGTGATGACCAGCGGAAATAGACCCTAAAAAATGAGCAAAACCCAGTCGTGATGAGGGTTTTTGGCGTTGCGGCCACACCCCCCCCTTTTTATATATAAACCAAGGGGGTGTGGCCGTGAATTCATAAAGAGTAGTGCCGAAAATCTCCAGCGGGAACCTGAGGCGACGAGCTAAAATCCCGCCTAACGTCGTCAACAGTCCGATAGAAGTGGGAGTAGGGGAGTAGGGACACTGGCGAGGTTCGCCGAGGTAGTGCGATTGCCCAAAGCGCGATCGCCCTTGGGCACTGGCTGTTGCCAATCGCATTCCTTAGCGGCTAAGAGGTGAGGTAGTTGTAGGGTGGAGATTTGACAACGACTAAAGTCGTAGAGAGATTTACTTATTGGGACAACGAAAGTACTAGAGAAGTTATTGATTTAGTTGATGCTTCCTCAAGACATTTTGGGGATGTTTATCTATAGGGGAAATCCTAAGATAAAAACAGTTAAGGACAGGGCAAAACAAACAAACCTTCTTGAAAAGTTCAGTAAAAAATCTCTGTTTTAGACAACAACAAAATCAACCTAAATCAACAGTTATAAGGAACAAATTATGTCAGTTCAAATCAACAGCGCTATCGAATTGGAGAGCGAAGAATTAGACCTAGTAGCAGGCGGAGCAATCACAGACAGTGAAGCAGCTTCCTATAAACTAACTGATAATGCATTACTATCTGGATTAAGCGTAGGTCCAGGTGGCACACAATCTGTCACCCAAGCTACTAATCTCAAAATTGCTTCTGCTGGCGCAAAATTCGTAAACATTAGCTAAGAATTTTTTGTCCGCGCCTTAGTGTTGAATAAGTCACATCTATTTAAACTGAATCATTGTCACAGGTAGTTAAGATACTTGTGGCAATTTTTGTGTTAGGTAAGTGGGGAGTTGGATACCACCCGTGACCCTGTCTAATTACTCACAATGGGTGTACACGCGCTAAGAGCCAAAGCGCTAAAAGCGTTACAGCGCTTGAAGCGTGTTTCTAGCGATTGCCCAAGGGCACTGGCGAACGCCAATCACCGTGGAGACCATCTAGAGGTGACAGCATTATTAGTTGCAATAAGTACGCGCGTGTTACTGCAAAAAGTTAGAGTGCTGGCGTTTTACAAATTGGAACACAGATTCATCGTCCTCACGTAAGGCTTTGATCAAGTCATTAGTGCCTCTGTCTCTATGGTTGGGTAAGTGCATGAGATCCTCAAGCTTGTGGTGTGCCAACAACTTTCGTAAGATATGCCACTCTGCTTTAAGCGC
>JAJPJF010000551.1 GCA_021324415.1 Nostocales cyanobacterium Centralia_MAG_434 | reverse complement strand
TAGGGTATCCCCATCAATGAATTGAGGGGATTTGATTTATGAATAAATTTTTTGTTTTCTCCATAAATAAATTTAGGGGCTTTCAAGCAGCTTGGGTGTAGAGTAGGGTGTTCATTTTCTTCAAGAATTTCTTTTTACCCCTACACCCCACACCCTACCACCTACACCCGTTTTTTCGGTAATGTCTTTAATATTTTGTCAAAATAGAGAGTGTATCTTTGAATTTTTTTTTGAATATCATAATTGAATATTAGCAATTGGGAAAAATAAAGAATAATGTTTTCATACAATTAACTTTTGCGTTCCAGATATCTTAGTTCTTTATGCAACCCACTCAGCTATCATAAGCTTCGCTCAGAACAATGTCGTTGACCATCAACAGTCAAGTGTCAACGGAAGGCATTGCGTTGCTTTCGTTCCCTAAAGTCGTAAATACCCAGAGGTTAGTTTTCTGCGATGTAGTAACCGTCACTTAACAGTCTGGTCAAGTTAATATGCAATTTCAATGCATAACAGCTTATAACAGCTGTTAATGATAATACTGGATTTGATCCAGTATTACTTTCTGGCATTGATTCAGCTAACGAGCCTCTTGTTACTCTACCCCATTTGATGGTAGGCACGGAACGCAACTCATGTCACGGATGAAGCCCTTTTCAACTCCCAATCAACCTCCTCTAATCCTTATTGCTGATGATGATAAGGTCATGCGTCTACTACTACGTGAAGCCATGGAACAACAAGGCTACCAAGTGACTGAGGTCAGTAATGGTCAGCAGTGTTTAGATGCTTACACAAGTCTCAAACCAGATCTCATTTTACTAGATGCTGTGATGCCAGTTATGGATGGCTTTACCTGCTGTAAACAGCTAATTCAGATTGCTCGGAACAATTTGGCGTTAGCGCTGACAAGCTTTGATACTGACACTGAATTTTCTTCTGGTAATAGTATTATCTCTAAATTATGGGATCACACTCCCATACTGATGATTACGAGCTTAAACGATCCGGATTCAGTAAACCGTGCTTTTGAAGCTGGAGCCAGTGATTACGTGACTAAGCCAATTCACTGGGCAGTATTTCGTCAAAGGGTACGGCGTCTACTGCAACAGGCACAGCTTTACAAACAATTAGAGGCTGCTAACCAAGCTTTGCTGGAACTTGCTACCTTAGATGGCTTAACCGGAGTGGCGAATCGTCGCCGCTTTGACCACTACTTAAATACTAAATGGTTGAGCATAGCACAGGAGCAAACCTCCTTTGAAGGAGTAGCATCCATACCCTTGTCACTCATTTTATGCGATATAGATTTTTTTAAACTTTACAATGATGAATATGGTCATCCTAGTGGAGATATTTGCTTGCAAAAGGTCGCTACTGTTTTAAGCCATACAGTACGAACCAATCAGGATCTAGTAGCACGTTACGGCGGTGAGGAATTTGCTGTCATTCTGCCCAATACCCATGCTTCTGTTGCAGTTCACGTTGCAGCGGCGATGCAAGCTGGAGTGAGAGAATTGCAAATTATCCATTCCAAATCTGTTGTTAGTGATTACGTCACTCTGAGTATGGGAGTGGCAACGACCATTCCCAGCTTTGAATGTTCACAGACAACTTTGCTCTTAGCGGCAGATAAAGCATTGTATCAGGCGAAAGCAGAGGGACGTAATCGGATCATTCTCAAACAACTATGCCCTTGACAGTTATCAGTTATCAGTTAACTGTTCGTTGTTTTATATGGTAGATTGCGATCGCATACTGTTTTTGTTTTTAAAAGTCAGCATGACCGATAGCAACTTAGGTAATGCCAGACAAACAAGGGTATTTATTATCGTCAGTAAGAGACCATCTATCAAATTCATACATAATCTCCTTTGTTAAAAAACGAGCTTATATTTCTTTAGTTTGCACCAGAATTCTCATAACTCATGAAATATGAAATTTTGAATTTCTTTTACTTGGTATTAGCTAGGGTTAATATAACAATCTGTATAGCAGCCATAAAAATTAAAAGTCTTAGAATCCCGGTTTCTCCAAGAAGTCGGGATTCTCGTTTCTTCCGAATAATTTAGGACTGCTATACAACTTAAGATGTATAACCATTGACTCGTGTAAGTGCATCAAAAACCGGGCTTCTTGCTAACTTCTTAGTTTAGAAACCCGGTTTTCTAGGTCAAGTTTAATAGTTCACAATTTCAGCAAAATCTCTAATACGAATTGTTAAAATATCCTTTGCCAAAATCTTCTGTTGCCTTCGACCTTCCATACACAGGTAGCTATCCTACAGAACATTTTCCACAAAAATCCGGACTGAATTTACAGACTGGACCACCTGTTAGTGGGTAGGATGTACAATAAGGAAAACTAGTAATTGCAGATTTGACTGTTCGTGTTGTTAAATTGGTCTGCTGCTCTTTGTTACGTTTTGTTCTAGCATTAAGAACAATAAACAGGAGTTTGGGAAATATTAGGCAAGCAACAATATTGATCAGTGTTAGGAGCAAGGCAGTTGTAGAATTCACAGGTAATCATCTCCCTAAGAAAACATGTACTGTCTGTTTCTAGCTGTACAAACGATTCATACAACTTATTGAGTAGATCACCTAAATTAAACATAGAAACCTGAATCTGGTGCATTAGCTGAGAGTACAGCAGCAAGATCTGTTGCTTTGGCGTGTTACGAAAACTAGTCCCAAAGCATCCCAGAGGTTACATTCTTTAGGTTGAGATACTCAACAACTATTGCATTGTTTTTCGATTATATAAGTTAACTATATCATAAATTTATGTAAATATAGCTATAAATTTATAGATATTGTGAGAGATCAAAGAAATTGCATCATTTGATGGCAAATATTTTAGCCATATAGCAAAATATGCTGGGAAATAATTCATCAAACTATTTAGGCGTTATGTTATGACAAAAACACTTGGAGAAAACTTTTTATTCTCTGGTATTTCTGAACGAGAGCACCAGCAATTACAGCGTTTAGCAGATTACTCAAATATACAGTCACTTCCTCAAATTTGGCCTTTGGTAGCAAAGCAATTTGGTGATACTATCGCTCTGCGTAGTCCCCACGTTAAACCAGAAATTGTTATTACTTATAAACAACTTCATCAGCAAATTCAGCAGTTTGCCTCGGGCTTGCAGGCATTGGGGGTGAAAGCGGGCGATCGCGTCTCCCTCATTTCAGACAACTCTCCTCGTTGGATGATAGCCGATCAAGGGATTTTAACAGCTGGAGCTGTTGATGCCGTGCGTAGCTCTCAAGCAGAACGGCAAGAGTTACTGTTTATCTTGGCAAATAGCGGTAGCACAGCATTAGTGGTAGAAAATTTAAAGACGCTTCAGAAACTGCGAGAGGGGATTAAAGAACTACCAATAGATCTCGTCGTCTTACTTTCAGATGAAGTGCCACAGGCAGACCCGAGTCTGAAAATAGTGAATTTGCTACAGCTAATGGAGATAGGAGCAAACCATCCGTTAGAGCCGATTGTACAAAACCGTGAGACATTAGCAACTCTGATGTACACTTCAGGCACAACGGGAAAACCTAAGGGTGCTATGCTTTCTCATGGCAATTTGATACACCAGATTGCTACAATCGGGGCAGTCGTACAACCTCAAGTAGGAGATATTGCTCTCAGTATTCTACCCACTTGGCACGTTTACGAACGTAGTTGTGAGTACTTTTTGCTTTCTCAGGGGTGTACCCAGATTTACACGAACTTACGTTCTATCAAACGAGACTTACAAGAATTTAAACCCCATTACATGGTTTGTGTGCCACGCTTATTGGAATCTATCTATGAAGGAGTTCAAAAGCAGTTCCGTGAACAACCAGCAAATAGGCAACGCTTGATTCATAACTTACTTAGCATAAGTGAGAAATACATTAAGGCAAGACGAATTGTCCAAGGATTGAGTTTGAATAATCTTAATCCTTCACCAACCAACCGATTGGCAGCTAGTCTACAAGCTTCTGCTTTGTTTCCTTTCCATGTCTTGGGAGAACAACTGGTTTACAAAAAGGTCAGGGAAGCAACAGGGGGAAGAGTTAAGCAAATGATTAGTGGCGGTGGTGCGCTGCCTAAGCATATAGATGATTTTTTTGAGATTATCGGTGTAGAGATTCTACAAGGCTATGGCTTGACAGAAACTTCTCCTGTCACCAATGCACGTCGTTATTGGCGCAATTTGCGTGGTTCTTCCGGGCAACCAATACCAGGTACAGAAGTTAGAATAGTAGACCCTGAAACTCGTAAAACTTTGTCACCAGAAGAACGAGGTTTGGTTCTACTGCGGGGACCACAAATTATGCAAGGCTATTACCACAATCCTGAGGCTACAGCGAAAGCCATTGATGCTGAAGGCTGGTTTGATAGCGGAGATTTGGGGTGGGTGACACCGCAAAATGACTTGGTACTGACCGGACGAGCAAAAGATACGATTGTATTAACGAATGGGGAAAATATCGAACCACAGCCGATTGAAGATGCTTGTTTAAGATCGCCCTACATCGACCAGATTATGCTCGTTGGTCAAGATCAGCGCAGCCTGGGTGCGTTGATTGTTCCCAATGTGGAAGCCTTACAAAAATGGCTTCAAACTCAAAATCCACAGGAAGCAACCACTGGACAACTTCAAGAAAGCACACTCCAGACAGAAGTAGATCTAGAAAGCAAAATCATTCAGGATTTATTTCGACAAGAATTAAATCGGGAAGTGCAAAACCGTCCAGGCTATCGAGCAGATGACCGCATTGGTCCATTCAAACTCATTCTCGAGCCATTTTCGATCGAAAATGGCATGATGACACAAACGCTGAAAATTAAGCGACATGTTGTGATGGATCGCTATCACGATATTATTAACGGGATGTTTTCCTGATCATCTCAATTGCAAACTATCAAGTGAATGTAAAACCTGTATGGATGTCTCCAAACCGCAACTGCTCTTAAAACGCATTGTTAATGTCAAAGCCATCGTCACTTCTCTTTGGAAAGAGGAAGTGCAGCAGCAACTACAAGCTCAGATCAATCAACTTGACCAGCAGCTGCAACAACTAGACGTCCAAGGACAGCGAGCGATCGCAGAAATTCAAAAGCAGAGCCTGCAACCTCCTGGTCCTCAGACCTTACAACAAATTGATAATGTCCAAATTCAAGTTAATCAAAAGAAAAGTGAACTGCTAGAGCAGAAAAATCAAAGTCTACAAAATCTCCAACAAGTACAGTTTCTAGAGTTGGATCAAGAAGTCAACCAATTTCAAATGGAAGGCTTTTTCCGAGTAGAACCAGGTGATAACCTGATTAGTAAAATGCAGGTCGAAATTGTGCTACGTGATGGCGTTGTCGAAGAAATTCGTGGCGACATTTAAAAGTTAGGGGTGAGGAGTTATCAAGAGCCAGTGTGATCTTGCGGCAAGCCGAAGACAGATCAACTGGCGGTTATAAGTGGGTACTCCTCACCTTTGCTCTACTCCTCATTTCTCACTCCTCACTCCTCACTCCTAACTCCTAATTTGCTTATTTCCACTCCCAGGTAAGTATTGCACCTGAAACCCAGCCCAAACAATTTGCCATACTCGAGGTGAACTCACCAGAAATGATCTCCCAAAAGTTGTTAACTCAACTCGATATTTGATGGCACTGACGGCATCTTTTGCCTGCTTTGTTTGCGTAATCGTTACCATTGCCTGATTTGGTTGGGGATAAACCACCTCTACCTTTCGAGATACTCCCTTTAATTCTGTATCGTCAAAGGCATTAAGAGCGAGGTCAGCCGGATCACTACCTTGGAGAGTAGAGTTAATACTTGCCAAAGGTATAGATTTATAGTTAACTCGCTCTGGGTTTTCCACAGTCTCCTGTGCTTGTGTCACCGTAGCCCATTGCTGCTGTTGTCCATGACTGACATCAGAAATGTTGATAGATAGGTGACGCTGGTAAAGATAAACTCCAGTGGCAGTGGTGGCAAAGATACTAAAAATGACAGCCAAAAACCACTTTCGCTTCAACTTTGCCGACATAAAATTTAACAGTAATTTCAATCAGTTAATATCATCAGCTTTGAATTTGAGGTTGAGATGTCACTCCTACCCTTTTTGCGTTTAAGTCCATTTTTTGACTTGGGGAGTCGTAATGAGAAATACAAATCTAATAGACATAGTGGGCATAAGATAGTTCCTCACGTCATTGGTCAAGATACAATTCAATCTGGTAAAGCTACCAAAGCTGTAAAAGTAGATAAATTATTGATTCGCCAAACCTCACTATGAGTATTCACGAAGTATTTATGCCGGCGCTGAGCTCCACCATGACAGAGGGTAAAATCGTCTCCTGGGAAAAGTCGCCTGGTGACAAAGTAGAAAAAGGCGAAACAGTGGTGGTTGTTGAGTCAGATAAGGCAGATATGGATGTGGAATCCTTCTATGAAGGTTTTCTTGCCCATATCATAGTGCAAGCTGGCGAAACTGCAGCCGTTGGAGAAGCGATCGCTCTGCTAGCGGAAACCGAAGCTGAAATTGAAACTGCGCTTGCCCAAGTTAACTCTCAAAGAACTGCTACCGCCAAAGTAGAAGCGACAGCAACCACTGCTCCTGGACAAATAACAGATACAGATCAGCTTGCAGCTCCTGTGCGTGAGTCTCAAAATGGCTCTGCTCAACGAGATGGGCGGCTCATTGTGTCTCCCCGCGCTCGTAAGTTAGCAAAGGAACTGAAAGTAGATTTGAGTGATGTTGCTGGTAGTGGTCCTTACGGTCGTATTGTCGCCGAAGATGTCGAAGCTGCTGCCAAGGTGGGTAAGCAACCCAAAGCAACCCCCATTGCACCACAAGCAGCACCCCCTAAACAAACTCCCACGCCAACACCTGCACCTGTGCCTGCACCGACATCGTCACCAGCACCGATTGTAGCCACTGTTCCTGGTCAAACTGTGCCATTGACGACCCTGCAAAATGCCGTAGCACGGAATATGGTTGCTAGCTTATCCGTGCCTGTCATTCATGTAGGCTACACAATTACTACTGATGAGCTAGATAAGCTTTATAAGCAAATCAAATCTAAAGGCGTAACAATGACAGCGCTACTAGCGAAAGCGGTAGCTGTGACATTGCAAAAACACCCACTGCTGAATGCTAGCTACTCAGACCAAGGAATTGTATACCATTCCAGTATCAACATTGCTGTAGCTGTAGCAATGGATGATGGTGGCCTGATTACACCCGTCTTACAGAATGCAGATATGGTGGACATTTATTCTCTGTCGCGTAATTGGAAATCTTTAGTAGAGCGTGCAAGGAGCAAAAAACTTCAACCAGAGGAGTACAACAGTGGAACCTTTACAGTTTCCAACTTAGGAATGTTTGGCGTGGATAGGTTTGATGCAATTCTGCCTCCTGGACAAGGCTCAATTATAGCGGTCGGTGCATCCCGTCCACAAGTGGTAGCAACAGCGGATAACTTGTTCGGTGTACGACAACAAATGCAGGTCAATATCACCTGTGACCACCGCATCATCTATGGTGCCCATGCAGCAGCATTTTTACAAGATCTAGCGAAGTTGATTGAGACAAATCCTCAATCTTTGACGCTGTAACAACGTAGTTGTTTGCTCATGGATTGAGATAATGAGCGCTTTTTGCGCTCATTACTTAACAGAATGTATTGAGCAGTACTAGCTTTGAATGAGCTGACGTACCTTTTGCTGGAGTGCTGGATCTTGTCTCACCATTACGAGAATTTGGTTAAAACGTGCTGGAGCTAAACCTTCCTTTTGAACCGCTTGTTGCATTTTTGACTGAGCCTGTTTCTGAATTTCTCCAAGCTTTGTATAGGCTTGGTCAAATTGTTGCTTTTCTTTTGAACTCACTGCTGGCTTTGGCTGAGATGAGGGATCTTTTTGTGATTGATAAATTTGCAAAAATCGTTGTTGGCTCAACCCTGATTGATTGACCACTTGAGCCATCTGTTGCTTGACCCCTTCTTGAATCGTGAGCAGTTGTTTTAAGCCGCGCGCAAATTTTTGGAGTTCATCTTGACTAATTTGGGTTTGTGGTTGGGTTTGTGGTTGAGTTTGCGGTTGGGTTTGCGGTTGAGTTTGAGATGATGCTGGGGCTTTAGGTTGGTTGGATGGAGATGTAGATTGTGGAACTTGCGCTTGAGCCGACAGGCTACTAACAATCAAGAAGCTGAAAATGTAACTACCTGTCAAAAATTGCTTTAGCATTTTGATTTTCCTCCTTAGGATAACCTGCCCCATTTGAGAAAAGGCATTGAGTTTCTTTTCTGAGACCATCGGGTTCTAGCTATGCGTTAGGCTTGTCCTAAGGCACACAATGAAAGAACCAACAGTGGTGACTGCAGCCTTTTATTGTTAACTGCTTCAGATATCCACTGTTTTGGAATAGCCTATTATATACTAACCAAAATTAAGTTCTATCTATGAGAATGTTTTTTCCGTAAAATCATCTTGTACTAGTCTATTTCTTTTGGTTGATGCAATTCGCTTGGAAAAAGACGTGCGCACAGATGATAACTTTCGAGCGTTACAAAAGATGTAATCTTTTCATAATAAAATCCTGTTTGTCAAGCTTTACAATTGGATGATTCATCAGTGTTTCTTATAGCTCACAATTAATTATAGCAATTCTAAATCATGCTTAAAAAATGAGAATCCCGATTTCTCTAAGAAACTGGGATTCTGAGACTTTAGTCATCCCTTTACACAAACAACTTGCTTGAGCGTTGCTACGACTTCAACAAGGTCAGCTTGATTATTCATCACCTCATCTATAGGTTTATAAGCGCCTGGAATTTCATCTAAAACGCCTGTGTCTTTACGACACTCTACACCCTTTGTTTGCTCGATCAAATCATCAAGTGTATAGACATTTTTTGCCTTTTTTCGAGATAGCAAGCGTCCTGCACCATGAGAGCAGGAACAGAAACTATGAGCATTTCCCTTACCTTTAATAATGTATGATTTTGCCCCCATTGAACCAGGAATAATGCCGTAATCTTCTTTTGTTGCTCTTACAGCACCTTTGCGTGTTACATACACTTCTTCGCCAAAATGTACCTCTTTTTCAGCATAATTATGATGACAATTCACCTCTAATAAAGGCTTGGTAGCCTTGCCGCCTGCTAGATGCTTCTCGATAATACGCTTAAAACGTACCATCATCACCTCTCGGTTGAAACGTGCATAGTTCTGTGCCCACTGCAAATCATGCCAGTATGTCTGGAATTCAGGCGTACCAGCAACAAAGTAAGCTAAATCAGGATCAGGTAAACGATTACCAGCCAATTTCGCCAATTCTTTAGCAGTGTTAATGTGGCGCTGAGCAAGACTGTTGCCAATATTGCGTGAACCAGAATGCAGCATCAACCATACTTGATTCTCTGTATCCAGACAAACCTCGATAAAGTGATTTCCTCCACCAAGAGAACCCATCTGTTTCATCGCTTTCCCTTGTAGTTCTTGAACTCCACGATGCAAGTTTAGGAAATGACGCCAATGTTGCCAGTTGGTGACATTTTTTTCAACTTCTTTATTTTCGTTGAAACCCGTAGGAATTACTGCTTCAATATCTAAGCGGATTTTCTTTAGCTTGCCTTCTAATTGATCACTATTAAATGGTGTTTTAATGGCGCACATTCCACAACCAATATCCACACCGATCGCAGCAGGAATAATAGCTTCTTGTGTAGCAATAACAGAACCTACTAAAGCACCTTTCCCTAGGTGGACATCTGGCATCAATGCGACGTGCTTGAATACAAATGGCAATGAAGCCACATTTTTTGCCATTTTGGTTTCCTCTGAACCCAAAGGATGATTTGCCCAAGACAAAATGGGCGATTGTGTTGAAAGTTTTAACTCTTCGTAAGGCATAATTTGTTAAATCATCAAGTGCTCAACAGCAATTCGAACCCTAGCCTAATTTCGGAGACAACTTCCGTCTAGGCTATGAGTCAGCAGAATTTATTGTTTGTATTATAAATGTATTTTATAAGTTACATAATTGTCAACATAGTAGTCCTACTTGATTTATGAAAATTCCAAGCCATAGAAACCGGGTTTCTCTGCCCTCACAAGTCATTTAGGAGCACTATCGTAGTGACAATTTCAGTAAATCGAAGGGATTGGATTAAAACCTACAGTATGAGAACAGGCGCGAATTTGTGAAAAATATATTAAAATTTGTCAAGAAAAAGGCAACAGACAAAGCCAAACAAGACCCTATGGCAGTTCGTCAAGATACAATTTGGAAACGCTTTTTATCCCCTGTGTGGTGGATAAACCAGATTACTAGTGGTATAAAACCTATCTTGCATGAGGACACCAATACTTACCAAACCAGGAGAAAGTATATTCCTACACTAGTAGATAGCACAATAGATAAAGATTTACAGGGTTTTCCATCTCCAGCTTTCGACACAATGCCATGAGTTTAAAGGCAGTTATATTTGATTTTAATGGTGTGATTATTAAAGATGAGCCAATCCACGAGCAGCTCACAGAGCAACTACTGCTCGAGGAAAATCTTACACTGAAACCAGGAGAGTATCGAAAAGTTTGTCTGGGTCGTAGCGATCGCACTTGTCTGCAGGATCTGCTTGCTAGTCGTGGTCGTGTCGTCAGTGAAACCTATCTCACTCAGTTGCTCAAGCGAAAGGCACAAGGATATGTGCAGCAGCTAGAGAATGAAGAAAATCTACCTTTATATCCTGGTTTAGAGAGTCTGCTGCTTCAGATACGCTCACATAATCTGAAAATAGCTCTCGTAAGTGGTGCAATTCGTCAAGAAATAGATTTGGTACTCAATCGTAGCAACCTGGCTGAATACTTTGAAATTGTCGTCACAGGTGATGATATAACAGTCAGTAAACCAGAACCTGATAGTTATTTACTTGTACTAGAACGCCTAAACCAAGAATACCCAGGGTTAGATCTTCAAGCACAAGAATGTCTGGTCATTGAAGATACCCTAGCTGGCATCCAAGCTGCCAAACGGGCTGGTATGAGGGTAGTAGGTGTAGCGAATACATACCCATTCCATATGCTTCAACGCTGCTGCAACTGGACAGTAGATGACCTGAGCGAATTAGAACTAGAACAAATACAGGAGGTTTTTTCGCAAAAGGAATTGCAAAAATCTGTAGATGAATGTTAATATGTTCGTTTGTGTATATTACATGTATAGCTTACAATAGCTTTAGGGGGAATTAGCTCAGTTGGTAGAGCGCTGCGATCGCACCGCAGAGGTCAGGGGTTCGAGTCTCCTATTCTCCATTTGTCCATTAAATAATTATTGTCAGTTTTAAATAATTCTTGTCCAGTTTGACAGGTTTAGGGGACATAAGTTACCTATTTTCCTAACTTCTAGCCATCCATCCAGTTTTAAAGAATTTTTGTCCAGAGTTGAAACCAGTTTTAAAGAATTTTTGTCCAAAATGTCCAAAAGCTATTTTAGCTGGATATATGGACTGCAATGCACTTTGAACGCTAAGTATGGATAGCACAGATTTTAAATATGTGCGATCGCAGCGCTCCTTTCAAACCACCCTATTAATTACTTTATGCTAGAAGACTACAAAAGTGTGATTAAGGAACACAATAGTTATCACAATCCTTTTGGAATGGCTGTTACAACCTGTTCAGCGTGTAGTTTTTCTGAAAGTCCAGGCGTTTTCTAACCCATTACCTGCTCGGATGGCTGTTGAAACCGCATATACTAAATGATTGCGTGAGATATTTAGGCTCTTTCAACACACCACCTCCTGGGATGGCTGTTGAAACACGTAGTAACCAAGTTAATCACTAAATCTAATGTCTTCTTTCAACACACCACCTCCTGGGATGGCTGTTGAAACATTAATTTGACTAAGGCAGTGATCGCTTCCGAGTCTTTCAACACACCACCTCCTGGGATGGCTGTTGAAACTTGCAGACTTCCTTCAGAATCAAACATTATCTGTAAGCTTTCAACACACCACCTCCTGGGATGGCTGTTGAAACACTCACACAAAAAATTTTTGAAGATGGTTTTGAACCCTTTCAACACACCGCCTCCTGGGATGGCTGTTGAAACCGCTCCCGCTAAAATGGCTTATCCTTACTGTTTTCCACAGGCTATTTGGCAAGTCTATTTAAAGACTGGATTTTCACCGCCAATAAATAAACTTTGATTCGCCTTGAAAATCATGAACTTCAGTCAAGACAATCATTTTAAACATTTGGCAGCATCTCAGGGATTTTGCACCTGCTTTGACCTGCCAAAAATGAAAATTAGGGGGTGGTGATGTTCATAGCCGCCGTAACGGTATACCCGTACCCTTACTTTTCGTGTAAAGTAAGAGATACTTATAGTCCTCATACAACCAAAATTTAGAATTTTGGAGGCATAGGCCGCTTTGGCACTTAACACTAAGTATCAAACTTGGTGTTAGTAGCTAAGGCTCTGGGTTGTTTGGAACCCTAACACCTTATACTTCCCATGCGTCTCGGTGCGAGTTCTTTTTCATCTAACAGCAGTATTCGCATAACCTATGCAATTACCGTTGACAAACTCTAGATGAACGCACAGGTAGAGTTGGCAGCTAATAGGGTCAGAAAGAATACGCTTTTCCAAGCGTTAAACTAACCCATTCCACAGTATCTACACAAAGGGATCAATACTGTAGCATCTACAATTTATGCCCAAAAGAACACATATTGCATGATGGCACCGATTTACCTCTTTAAAATAATGCATTTTTGGGAAAATGTAATCTACCAAGAGTATTAATTCTGCATCAATAAGCAGAAAATACTAGATCTCGTGCTTGTTCTTCCAGGCTGTTGTAATAAGGCTGTATGCCAAATTTAATACTGATCTTCAATTCGGCAGCTTCTGACTTTATGGATTTTTGGAGTCTGTTATAGCTCCAATGGTGAATTTGCCAATTATATTCTCTTACGTATGACTTTTGTGCTTCTACATTGCCTGGAAATTTATTTTCCGCTTTTGCTTGGATTGCACTAGTACGGATTTCAGTCATATCTTTTAATCTAGGTAATACAATGCAACTTGCTTTATATTGCTTAGCGACTTCTACTATTCTCTTTGCTATTAATCTATCAATGTATTCCCCTAGTCTCGATTCGCCTACATTACAAGGAGCATCTTTTTTTTGAGCTTTTTGTCTCTCTTTACTTAAATGCACTTGTTGCCGTCGCCTACGACTTAACAGGTGAAAAGCATCACCTAGTAATTGTTCAATTTTTTTACAGATCAGTAACTGTTTAGTATTTATATCAACTACAGCAACAGTCGCTAATTTCACAGGATGAAAACTAACTCCAATAACTATGTTAGATTGACCTTGATAAACTGGCTTACTAGGACGAATAAATGAATTATTAAGCCGAGACAATGAAGATTCATTTTTCTTCAGCTTTCTTTCCTCAGATTCATCTAGTTTTCCATTTTCCCTAGCTTTAATTACTTGTTCTTGCTTCTGATCAATCTTTTTTTGTCTCACTTCTTCAGTAAACTCCGCTTCCCATAAGCGAGCATCGTAGGTACAATGTAGGGCTAATTTATGGACGTTCCACGGTTCACCATTACCTTCACCTGGTTGCCATAGTAACTGTACAGATCGTAGTGTTATCAAGCTGCCTGAAAGTTTTTCTTTACCTTTCTCGCTTTCTTTATAAGCTATATAGTCTTCTAAGAAACGTTCAAAAAAATGACGTTGACGTTTATCACAAACAATTTGAAAGTGGTAATCATGCCAGCCATTGAAGTAAACGAAAATTTTATCTGCGTCATTTTTATACCAAGTTAAATCACTATATAAATAATTTATGGGATATGGCAATGATGATATTTTTTTTAAAAAATTAGCTATCCAATTTGCATACTCTTCATTACTTTGAGGAACTTGATTGATTAGATTATCAAATGCTTCTGTATATATTTTCCCTGTTATATCTCTACCATTAGGTAATCGAGTATCTCTGATCTGCCTTTCCAAACGCTTAATTTCAACTTCTTTTTGAGCACGACGTTCTTTTAATTTCTCAATGTCTTCCTCTGAATCACTGATTTTATTATTGTTCTTAAGAAGATAGGAAACTGCACATCTGGTTAAAATATCATTGGTTTCTTTGTGAATCTCATATAAAATATCGGTTATATTTTTTGAGTCATCTTCATCTATTTTTTCTTCTGTCTTACTATTTTGTTTTTTCTTATTCTTATTATTAATAGATTTTTTTATTAAAAAAGATTTTGGTTCATCCAGAATTCCTTGAGCTTTAGAACGTATCGTTTGTAAATCACAATTACTTTCTTCTACAAGTTCAAAATCACTTTTTAGTATATTATTGAGAAAGTATTCTTTTCCCTCTTTTTTTCTTTTTCTTTGTTTGTATAAAGTAAGCCATGAAGAATAAACTATGTTAACTAGATTATCTGCTGACGAACCAAGACGCCCTGACTGTTTGCTCCAAGCTAAATCTTCTATCAAAGATTTACGTAATTCTGTAATTTCTTTTTTAGTTATGTTTCCTTGTTCTTTATTAGCTTCAAATTCTGGTTGTTCACTTACATCCTTCAATAATTGAACAATCATAGGAGTATTCTTTTGAGTCATCTCGTACCATACTATCCGACGTATGTCTTCAAGTTCAGTACACAAATAACATCGTATAGTTCTTAGACTTAAATTTTCAGAATCCTTCTTAGAATTCAGTATCATAGTGACAACCTCTCCAAAAACTAAATAATTCTTTATTTATGTAATTACAGCTTATAATCTTTCATTTTTTTTCAGATCTCATCATATACAATGATAGGATTATTTTTAATACAATTGTTGATTCAATCTATCAAAACAACCAGAACTTCTTTTGTTATTATTTTATATTCATAATTATAATCATCTCCGACCATAACTATATTATTCCAATCTTAGATTGCATCGCTCTTCTACCCTTTCCTTTAGACACCTTACTAATGTTTAAATTTGCACTATCTAATTCGTCAGAAACTTCTGATTGGACTGCTTTCCCTATTGCTTGACTAATCAAATCTGATAATGCTTCTATTCTTAACTCAAAAAAAGCTTCAAAATCATCATCCCAAAGTGTATTAGGCTCAATCAAATGAGAGCGCAGAATTGTATCTAGCCGTTGTTTGGAAATTCCCTGTTGTTGCACTAACTTTGCTAAATACTCTGAGGGAGCCTTGCCACCAATAAATCGATTCGTCTTTTCTCTCAATGGAGTACGATTAATCAGGCTGTTATAGCGCTTTGGCTCAATTAGTTGCTGTTTACACCAAGCTTCAGGAAAAACATGATGTGACTCAATCACCCCGTCAAAAACTTTGACATTGCTCAACTGCTCTCCCGATAAAAAATCAATCGCACCATACTTTCGCAACAAAGTATTTAAAGCTAGATATACTGCGCCTCTTCGTTGAGTAATCGATAGTAGTCGCGTGAGAGTAAGATTTGCATTTTTTGCAACGCTGGGAAAATCGCCACCAAAAAGCCATTGCGGTACTTCCAAGATATCTCTTGCAGACACAGTGTTATGCCATCCTGCGTAAACCTCTCCAAACATTCCCAACCACCACCATCTTTCTAACTTGGAACGCATACTTTCGTTAGGAAAACCCACAATACTCAACATCCCAACCAAAATTACCAGCTGCATCGGATAAGCAATATCCTCACAGTGTTGGAAACCGAGTCCATGCAGAAATTTAGCTGCTTCCTTAAAAGCAGCTAAAGTGATGGGAGAAAATCGTTTATATTCCTCTAGAGTTAGATTAAATACATCTCTTCGACAGCAACCAACAGCTGGTAGTTGTCCTAGTTTTCCACCAGATTCAATAGCCTCTTGTCTGCGATTGTAGGTTGTGACTAATGTTACTGCCTGTAACCAATCGGTATCACGCACGAATTGCAAGACGGCATATTTAGATAGCTGTTTACTAACATCACTGTAATGGTCTCGCAATGAGAAATCATCTGCTGCAAACACTGCAGTAGTTAAGTCAAAAAATGTCAATTTTGTAGGTGTTAAATTTACATCTTCAAAAGCTTGGCACACTGCTATCTTTGATAACTCTGGCTTGAGTTGAATTACGGCGATTTGGTAGTGTTCAAATTTTTTGATAACTTCTGCTTCAAATTGATCAAGCAAGTCTAGCTTGAGAGGATCATAATTCCAGAATTTTTGAAATCCAGCACGCCAAACAGCATAATTAAATACTTGCGATACAGGAAACATTAATGACTCAAATTCCCGTTCAGGAGTTGAGCAATTGAGATTACGGCTTGGACTGCCACCTCTTTTAATACGCGATTGGGGAAAACTAATAATGGCATCGGTTCTATCCATGTTTGGATTCAAAGCCCCATGAATATCAATGTAGTACCATCGCTGTTGCACTTTTTGATTGCGCCGATCACGGATTGCAACTGGTTGTCCTGAACGTAAACAACTGTGTAGACTAGTACAACGCTGCTGACCATCAAGTAGTAAAGTCTCTGGTATGGGTACAGTTTTTAACTCAACACCTTCAATTAAGCGAGGTTTGAATTTCACGCTAGAATTTCCCGCTTTTAATGTCAGGATAGCTCCAATTGGAAATGCTTGAGAGATACTACCGAGAAGTTTGACAATTTGCTCGTCAGACCAAACGAAGCTGCGTTGGAGGTCGGGTAGCTGTATTTTTCCCATATGAATATCATCCAAAAAATCTGGTAATGCTTCTTTGGTGTTATCAAACATGCTGATAGAGTTCATCGGCTCTCCACATTTTCAAATGAAAATCTGCTGAACTCTATTAAGAATAAAACTTGCACCCGCAAGATAACTCTTAGCCCTAACAAAAACGATCACTTTGATCTTTTTTTCTAAATATTTGTTAATCACTCTTGACTTTGGGAAAGAGGACAAATCTTTTTTCTAAGTTCTTCAGGAATTTCTTCAAAGTGTTCAAGGAAAATATCAGCCAAAGCAAGATAGCGCATGTGATATTTAGTGGGAGGTGTAAAATCATTACCCAGCTTAAACCACCGCCTGACATTACCAATACTACATTGACACAAGGCTGCCATTTGCGCTCGCGTTACATCCCATTTCGCTTCAAATTCACGGGGAGTCATTGCAAGTTTACAGATGGCGAAACGACTAATTAAATCCAGTTCTCGTTGTCCCAATCTCCGAGGAATATTCACGACGTCTCCTCCTTTGTTGTTGTTATTGCTTCCAAATGTTCTTCCCAGGCAATGTCAGCAACACAAAATGCAATACTGTACGATTCTGCATCCAGCAAAATCATATATTTCCAATTCCAACAAGCACGATGAGGCGCATAGGCGTAAAAAGATCCAATAACAACACCTTGATCGATTTCATCTTCTTGAGATTCAGCTATAGATTGCCACCTGACATGGTTTCCAAACAGAAAACGAGGTGTAGTAGCACTATGAGGAAAATTTGCAGGCAACTTGATGGTTAAAGGAATGTCCTCATAATCAATACCAAGCAACTCATGAACACTGTCTAAATCGGGCATGGTGAGAACTTTTATCTAGTATATAAACGTTATTACAGTTTAATATAATGTGTAATAATGTTTTTTTCTGAAATATGAAACATTGTCACACATTACTAAACATTATTTAGCCTTTGAACAAGGTTACAGAGGTATGATGAACTGGCGACAAATCCTTTTAGAGTTGATGAGCCAGAGTGATCGCGTACAAACTTCTATATACTTTCCCAAAGATGTGTATGATGCTTTGGTGAAATGGGCCCAGGAAGAAGACCGTCCCATTAGTAATCTTGTTGTGCGAATAGTGAGCAAAGCAGTTGAGGAGCACAAGAAGCAGTAAAATCTTCCGTAACAATAAAAATTGATTAATATCTTTGAATTTCGATGAAAATGCAGAATTTGAGCCAGCAATTAAAAATTTTCATAGAAATACTGAGGACATACTAAATGAGGCTGTCGCTGCTCGCACATTATCATTAGCCGAAACAACAACAGCTAAATGTAGGAATACTTTTACTTTATAAGTATATAAACAAAGTTAAATTTACAAACAAAGAAGATTATCACCTACTGTCAAAAAAAACTTGGGGAAAAAACACTCCTTATTGAACGTCTTCGACCTTTAGTACTTGCTTATGGAATTAACATTCCTATTCCTAAGTGAAATATCTAAGTTGACAGTATTTTAAAAAGCAGATACACTTATTATTCTATAATCTATCAAGTTATTACCTGTTTTTAGTAATCAGTATGGTTGTAATAAGGGATACATTACCGTGAGGGTATTTACTTGAGTTTTTTGTTAAATTTTACTTATCTTTTGCGCAAAAGCATCAGTAGTTGCCTGTACCAATTCTATTAGTACAAAGGTCATATCTGAAGCAATGTTGGGGAACCCTTGTATCATTCAGCGCAACCGCATCGCAGGATGATGAAACGAACGAATTTAATTAAAGTAATTCGAAAGAATAGTCGGTAGCCTTTAAGTACTTAATTTTAAGTCAACTAATTATATCTATAGCAATCCTAAATGATTTATAAACAGTTCTGTTTCCTGTTCCCCGTTAAGAGTTCCCTAACCTCACGAGGTGTTTGTAACTCAAATAGGATCGCTATATAATATAGGACAGGAAAATAGTGTGTAAGAATTGCAACTTAAATGATTTACTAATAATCTAATAGATAGAGTAATTAATATTACACTCTTAACAAGTATATAAATTAAATATGCTTTCGAAAAATCATTGGGATCTTTTTTTGTCAGAAGATAATTTTCATCTGGCTTATCTACGTTTGCAGACAGCCTCTAGAACTTTGTATAAAGAACTATATTATGAAGATCTTAAAATATTTAGTTTTTTCTTAGAAAAAAATATTTCAATACTTATAAATGAAATAAAGCATGAGATATTCAGACCAGAAAGCTCATACAAAGTATTTATACCTAAGAAAAATAATCTTTTCAGACCTTTGTCATTACTAAAATTTAAAGATTTATTAGTTTATCAATCTATTATTAACACAATAGCTGATATAGTTTATGATGAAATTTATCCTTACTATAATCATATCATTTTTGGCAATGTCTATAATACATCAAATGAAAATGATAAATTTTTTTTCTTTAAACCTTGGAAACAACAATGGAGGAAATTTGAGGATATAACACGAAAATTTTATGAAAATGATTATAAATTTCTGGCAGACTTTGATATTGCTTCTTTTTTTGATACTATAGATCACTATATTCTTAAGCAAATATTAGAAAATAATTTTCAAATAGACACTAAATTAGTGGAATTTTTAATAACTTTGCTTGAAGCTTTTACAAGTGACTCACATCATAAAACGTTTAGGAGTAAACACGGAATACCCCAGGGACCAATTGCTTCCGCATTTCTAGCTGATTTGTATCTTTTTCATTTTGTCGATTTAGAAATGATTGGAAATAAAAATAAACCAACACTAGATATTCAATATATTAGATATGTAGATGATATAAGAATATTCTCAAAAGATAAAATTTCTGCCCAAAAAGCAATAGCCAATCTAGATTTATTGGCAAGAGATTTAGGATTAATTCCTCAGCAAACAAAAATCTCTTTTAATGAAATAAATAGTTTGGATGAAATTTTAAAAAATCAAAAAAATAAATTTTCTGCTATTACTAAAGAATTTAAGAAAGCAGAAGGTTCTCTTAAGTCTAAAACTCATCGTAAGCTAAAACAAAGATTTATAGATTGTCTTGATAAAACAAGTGAAGAAGAATTTTTAGATAAAACGATAATTAATTTTTCTTTATATAAATTAAATAAAGATGAAGATATAAAAATATCTTTGTTAATTCACTGGGAACTTTTATATATTCATATGGACGGTCTTTTATTTTATCTCAGAAAGCACTTTTCAGAAGACAAAGAAGTTAGAAGTTGGCTAATTACTATTTTACGTAGCCAAAATGTTTTATTTCATCATGTAATTGCTTTAATATTTAAATTTTTTCCTAATATAGAATTTATGGAAGATATCTATAAAAGATATTTTATAGGAAGTGATAGGCATTGGCTAGTTAGATATTTTATGCTTGGTTGGCTTTATCATCATAAAAAAATTGAGCTTATTTTAGCTTTTTCGTCAGATAATTATTTTTTAAATAGAGAAGCTAATAATTTTAAATTTAAAATATCTCAAGAGCCAATTTATTTAGAGACTTTTGTTCAGGCTCTTTTAAAAGATAGAGATTGCTTAGTTGCTTTACAGGGATTAAATTGGCTTTTCTGTATAGAAACAGATTTATCAAAAGATGGTTCAGAGTGGAATGACTATATTAGATGTATTTTTTATGAAGATATAACTGATTATATAAAATATACTCTCAAAAACGAATTTTTAATTCTAGTGCCAGAAAATTTTTTTAATAGCAAAATTTGGAAGGATGAAAAGATATACAAACAGCTTAATATATTTTTTCGTATATTTTATGAAAATAAAGACATAGATCCTTCTAAATCATTAATGAATCTTAATTGTTTTAATAATTTAATTTATGATAAGATTTGTCACACCTTAAATATACCTAAACCTGCTCATGATTACGGGGTAAATTTGAATTCTAAGGTAATTGAAGAGAACTTTCCAGTTACTAATAAATATTTGACTGAAATTAATGATAAGAGAAATCAAAGAACAGAGGCTCATCCCTACGATAAGTATAACAATATAAGAAGTGAAATTAGTAGAGAGGAAATGGCTCAGCTTGTTAGAAAACAGAAAAAAGCCCTGGAAGAAATTTGTAGGTTTAATTTTTTGTTGCATATGAAGTTATGATGCATTTTTTGATGCTTAATTTGCAAAATATTTGTGTCTGGGCATTGTTTAAAATGAAATATAACGTTTCCCGTTCCTTTTCAAATTCAAAAGTCTGGAGTATGAGAACTCTAGAGTTCACTGCACTCTAGCCTAGACTCCATTTCTTTTTTTGGTAACCTTTAAAACCACTCTTAAAGGATTTCTTTGCCCGGCAGCCTGCACCCCCCTTTTTTATAAAAGGGATAATGTAGTCGATTGGCTTTCTGGTGCTAACTTTTCTCTAATCTCAGTTTTGGAATACGCATTCTGCCTAATAACTTTTTTGCCGCTTTGCCATGCTTCTAAAAGGCGCATGACATTTTTTGCATTCTCCCTGTTCCCACAAAGCAGGAATCGCAAAACGTTCTTTGCAAAAGGGACATTCTGATAATAGACGTAACTTATGGCGATAACACCCTACAGTTGATTGAAACTGCCACTCCAATCGATGATATGGTTGTCCAGCATAACACTCAGCACACAAGCGTATTGGTTCCATTTTCATTTTCTCACCCGAGTGAGGAAGCATTTGAGCAATTCGGTCTGCATCCAAGCCAATTAATTCACCAATTGCTTCCAATTCCTTCCGACTGGGAAAAGGATTAAACCGAAATTTCTCCCACCTTGCTAAAACTGGACCAATTCCAGCTGCTTGACTTAAACTTGCAGGGAAAGAGACACAAACTGCTTCATGACGTCGAAATCGACCAAAGTAGTGGCTAATGCTCTCTCCTTCGTTAGGTTCGACATACCAAGGAGGACGTTGAATATCTGGTGGCTCTATAAATGACATTTATCTACCTAAACGGCTTGAACTCCAAGCATAGACACTACTTTAGCTTTTCCTCTTAAATTTAACTTTTGGTTCCTTGCGTCTCCCGAATCTCTTAGTCAAATTATATTGATTCAGTTCAAAATTTGGCTCATCTATTTTCAGTATTGCAATCTTACGAAGTAAATCATATAAAGGCTCAAGTAGTCCTCCAGCTTTTAGTTTCAAATAAGAAACTACACTCTCAATTTGTATAAGATTTAATCGAGCATTTTCAGGTAGGAATTTTTCTTCCCAATCATTGACAACTTCAATAATGTCATCGTCTCCTAAGTTAGGAAACTCATAAGACTCTAAGAAGGAGTCATGAACGCGCACGTAGGGAAGACTTTTTCGTTCAAGAATATTATCACTCAAATAGTAAGTTCCAACCAAGAGTACAGGAATTCGCAGCTTTAAGAAAATATCAATTAGCTCATTAAATGCTTCTAAAGTCAGGTAATCTGCATTACCGATTATGAGTAATTTTACACCGTATCCTTTGAGAGTACCCCATGTCCGCGCTCGCAAATCCCTCAATGCTCCAATATTTGTCAGCGGATGACCGATTTCTTCCAGTATTGAATAATACAAATCTGTTGGACCACCATGCTGATCTATTTCAGCATAAATGACAGTTGCAGGGATTTCCAACAATGTCCCGCGCCTTTTTACATATTGCATTCTATAAAGTTGACAAGCTTTCAGCAACCCAGAACCAGTAGCTGATGTCACATAACCACAAAGTTTTGCATCACGTTGGTCATCAAGCCAGTCAAATAATTCAGTGTCGCGATCTAAAATATAATACGTGTCAGCTTTACCAATACGCTCAACTTGGGCTTGGACTTCTGGTGAGCGCCGTGCTTCTTCAGCAGGTTGTAAACTTGCACCCAAGGGTTTGTGAGTTTCTAAATTGGCATGGGCTAAGTTTGTCTCCGACATTGCATTCACCAATTATCCTTCATGAATTCGTTCCAATCTTGGACACCCACTCTAGGACGTCGTTTCTCTTTAGCTATGGGATTGGGTTTAGGTGTACTTTTAACCTGCTGCTCTTTTGAATTTACGACTTTTTGTGTATCTGCTTCCAGGTTGGATATTAAATTTTCTGGCGATGTTGTTACTTCCTCTGATGTTACATTTTCGGGAAATAACTCGACTACCTTTGATTTGTTAGACTTAACCTCGTGTTTCCTTTGAGCTCGTTTACGGCGTTGACTGCGTCTCTCCTTACGGGCTTGTTCAACATCCTCGAATATAGACAACCGTTCATGCAAAATAGAGGAATTATCAACTTCTCTTCCTTTATCACGCAATTTTTTCTTGATATAATTTAATTCAGCCAAAGACATCCTTTCTCTTTCACAATCTCTAGCTTTTATAATTCCAATATACTCTCCTGGTTGACCATTACTAGGACGAGTATAAACAAGAACCGTTGTAATATTACGCTTGTCATATCTTAACGAAACTTGCTTCCCTTCATAATCTAATAAGCAATCTCCTTGATATACCCAACCAAGAAAGTTTACAGAACCATATTTTTCTACATTGCGATAGGCAACTTTCATTAAGCAGATGTCTAGTTCACGTTCATCTAAAATTTTAGGTTTTTCTAGCCAAAAAGTTGATTTCCATCGCTCAAAACGCTTTTGATCACTTATTCTTGGATAATCATGATTGTTGTAATGACGGACAAAAAATCTCACTAATATTTTTTCTAGTTTATCAAGTGTCAGACAAGCGGTCTTTTCTGCTTCTGGGGGACGTTCCTCAACATTTGAACCTGTATAGCCACCAAACGCTGACAAAACTTCTTTATTAAGCTTGTCAAATATAGATTCAATTAAACCTCCTGCTTGAGGAAAAGCACGTAAGCGTCGTATAAAACCTAACTGTAGTGCAACTTGTTTTAAATGTTCGGACTTAAATTCCTTTGCACGGTCTGTCACTATATATTCTGGAACTCCACACATCTGCCATATTTCCCCAAGTAGTTCATACTCTGGCCCGTAGTGCTTTGGTAATATGGCATGGCGTAGAGCTAGAGCAACCTCATGTGAACCAGCAGGCTCAAAGCCCAGATAAAATCCTGTAACACAACCAGAATAGCTATCCATTACCAATGTTATGTATGGACGCCCAATCACTTTCTGATCTTCTTCGTCGATTAACAAAATATCTAATTTAGTATGGTCTATTTGCCAAATTTCGTTACTGCGTGTAATTTCTAAAATACCTTCTGTTGTTTGAATAATTTGTCTTTCTGCAGGTGAACCTGGATGACGTACTTTATTGTTTTTCTCGTCTAAATAAGAATTAATGACCTTATAAACAGTGACGTGAGAAGGATATTTCCCTGATATTAAATCTTCCCGTACTTGAGAGTATTCCTTAAATTTCTCATTATATTTCTTTTGTTTTAACTTCTCCCCTTGAGAAGCTAAAGCTTTTAAATATCCAAAAATTTGATTGTGATTAATCCGAGAACCTTCCTTATTACCCCATTTATGAAGGTCTACAATAAAATCATGCCACTGCCTAGAAATACGATACTGTCCCTTGTCTTTGCGTCCAACTGCTAGAGTTGCAACTCCCACTTGCTCAACTTTCTCTAGCATGCGCTTAATAGTTCGAGTACTTTTACCAAGAACTTTCGCTGCATCTGTGATCGCATCTCTACGAGCAGCCTTGTTAGGTGCTTGACGAATTGCATCAATTAATTCCACCTTTTTGAGGTACTCTGGTGCATCATCGTTCTTCAGCAGGTATTCTGTTTGTTCTTCCTCTGTTTTCCCCAGATCCTCAATTTTCTGCCCTTGAAAGGTTGTGCTCGTGGATTTCCTGGGCATAAGCCGACCTTCAGAAATATGTCAATATTTACTTTACAATTTTACAGTATTTATGGTATTGACTTGGCTGAGAAGGTGAAAAGGATAATCCAAAACTAAAATAGTTGCAGTCTTGAAACATCAAGTATTTTGTTTACAGAACCGCTTGATATTTTAAGCAGCAATTCTCATTTTAAGGTTTCATGACATTGAAACCCTTACAGTCAGAGGGTTTTACAATTCTTAACGAATCTGGGGATCGCTGAAATGGCGCAAAATCGTTT
>JAJPJF010000516.1 GCA_021324415.1 Nostocales cyanobacterium Centralia_MAG_434 | reverse complement strand
GGCAGAGCCGAAAATCCAGGCGTTCGTCCTCCTCATCCCGAAGGCGTTCGTCCTCCTCATCCCGAAGGCGTTCGTCCTCCTCATCCCGAAGGCGTTCGTCCTCCTCACCCGCCAGGTGTGCATCCGCCTCACCCAGAAGGTACTCATCCGCCTCATCCCGAAGGAGTTCATCCGCCTCACCCAGAAGGTACTCATCCGCCTCATCCCGAAGGAGTTCATCCGCCTCACCCGCCAGGAGTTCATCCGCCTCACCCAGAAGGTACTCATCCCGATTTCTCCCAATTTGACAAAAAAGAAGGACCAAAAACGGATTATTTTTAAACAATTTCAATGAAATTCCTCATCCCTTCACAATATGGATCTCGATAGTGTGTCAAAGCAAGGTGTTTGATACTGCCTTCTTTGACAATTTCCTTCTTAAGACTATGCAAATATCTTCCAATTACATTTCAAAAATTGTCATTTATTCATCTAAATAACATCTCAATAATAAGTAGCTCTTGTTGTCCATAGTCAGGCTTGACACACCACTTTGATTGCTAGTAATATATTTCTGCTGTGAATAGTCTATATAGCTATAAACAAAACATTAAAGCCGCAGTAAAATGCTAATTTAATGTGAATGACGAGCTAGTAAATTTGCTAGTTCTCTGACTTGCTTAAAATGCCACAATGAGCCCGAAAAAAATAAACGCTTACGGCAGACAAGTGTATGCTTGTACATACTGTGTAAGCCATTGCTGACTTTAGTGTTGGAAGATCCTTTAGTCTGCCGACCTAGGCAACAGCTAGTTAAGATGGGAAACCGCGAAAACAAATAAGACCGTCCCTGAGTTCAATGATATTAAAAGCTCTAACCTCGTTGAAACAGGCATGAGTGCTTTACATGGGGCTTATCTACCATTCATTTAACCTAGATACATTTTCCCTGTTCTTTTATTCCCTATTTACCTATCTTTGCATAGTTTAGATTTTCTCGGCCTATGTCCACTTACCAAAAAAAGGCAAAGGGCAAGAATGGATTATATTTTGCCTTCAGCGACAGGGTTTAAAGTCCCTAAACTTAATTATTGGCAAATTAACAGGGGGTGTTATTAGTCAAGTGGGATTTGTGACAATCTGAAGTTTCTTTAAGGTTTTTTTAAGATCTCGCATCGAGCAAGTGCATGCTTATAAGAAACGAAACTAGAAAGCATTTAGGATAACGCAGTAACCACTCAAAATTATTTTGTTAAGAAATTTTATAAAAAACCGAAATCATGCGCAAAATATTTGATTAATACACGTAGTCAGCTTAAAGCTAACTGTCTTACGGCTTGTAAATGCACTCTATTTTGATTTGGCTTTTCTCTAATCAAGTTAGGAAAAAGACTGGATATTAAGTGCATAGTAAATGGGGTCAATTATATTGCTTTTATCAATGGTCTAAAACATGAGCACCTGACTTAATAGTCAATATCAATTTGTAAACTCAATACCCGTGAATGGATTGCCTCAAATCTCTCAACCAATTTTAAGGAAGAGAGAGGAAGTGTTTTCTCAAATGGCATTCTCTGGTCAAAGTTTTCTCATGCCGCGATCGCAGCACAGGGATTTTCTTAGATCACGTTCTATGGGTTATGAATTGCCATCTCAGACCAATAGAATCTATAGCTTTAACTAACTAGACAACGGTTTGTGGACTCAATCAATTTTATTCACGGATATTGGTTTTCAGAGCTTACTCTAAAGCTGTAAAGCTAGCTGAAATTCTATCAAGACAGTCACAAATCAAAATGAGGTATGGGGGTATTATGAACGGATTAGTACAGGTTTTTAAGCAAACACCAATTTTCAGGCGTAAAGAGAACACACAAAAATCTTCCGAGTTTGTTGTTGCTCAAGATACAGGTATCGCTGAAGACATTAGCCGCACTGACAATCAGAAAAAGCCAGAATCAATTCCTAATGGGGTACAGCAAGAACCACCTATTATGTTTGATGTCAATCATCAAGAAGAGTTGCAACAACCCCCTGATGAGATTGGCGAAGAGCTTCCTAATGAGGCACCACCACCTCCCCCTCGTATACCTGACGTATGGATCTACGACACACAAGCATACGATCTAACTGACTTCATCAAGAAGCATCCTGGTGGTGAATTCTTCATTGGACGCATGAAAAATAGAGATATCACGACACTAGTGAATATTTTTCATCCCAACCCAGAAAAAGTTAAGAAAATTCTTAAGCAATATGCTTTGAATCGGGAAGCTGTACCAGAAGATATGCATCCCAAATATGCTGCTCCCGAATTTTTATTTCGTGAAGGTTTTGATGGCTGGAGAGATACTCCAAAATTCTATTTTGGCAACGAAGGGCAACTTCTTAATCAGATTAAGGCAAGACTGAACACGCCAGAAATGAAAAAGAAAGTTGCTCAAATGGATTCCATATTTGATGCAGTCACAATAGTTTTGGGCATTCTTTACATTCTTGTGCAAGTGCTGCGATTAAATTTCACGCAGTATATGCCAATCTATTTGTTTGTTCCACTCATGGTGATGCTCAGAATCTCACTTGCAGGTGCTGGTCACTATCTCATTCATCGACCACAAGTTAAGTGGAATAAAGCACTTGAACAGATTTTTGATCTCAACTACGTTCCTATGGCTTTCGTTGTGACTGATGGTCACAGCTTAATGCATCATCCATTTACCCAAAGCGAAGTTGACATCAAGAGGAACGTTTTCACAGCCATGTTGGAACTTCCCAGGTACTATCGAGTTCCAGTTCATACCCTACACAAATTGGCGCACGTTCTTAGTGGCATGTTCATTCGCAGTGTTGAGATATGTATATTGGGGTTCAAGTTTGGTGTAAAAGACATGTATGGCTCTTGGCAAAGAAGCCTTCCCCACTATATAGGTCTCTTTAGTATGCGTCTACTTCTTCTCGGGGAATTAATTTTATTTTGGATGCATGGCGATCTTGTAGCTTGGTTGATCCAATTTGCTCTTACTTTATGGATCAGCACATTCATGATTGTTGCTAGCCACGATTTTGAAGAGATGGAAAAAGATGATGCTATTAGATATACATCAGATAGGGCAGCTTTCCAAATCCTCAACTCCTATGATTTGACGATGATTGGTAATAAATATATTGACTGCTTTTTATCAGCAGGTCTGAGTCCACATCGTGTACACCACGTACTTCCATATCAAAAAAGTGGCTTTGCAAATATCATCAGCGAAGACATTGTCCGAGAAGAAGCAGAGAAATTTGATATAGAGTGGTCGAAACCCAAAAACTTCTTTCTTGATCGCCTTCCCGTCCTGGCAAAATATTACTTGTTTGGTCCATCAAGAATGGCGAAAGAAAACAACTTTGGATTGTTGAAAGAGCATCTTCATCCAAAAGCATTACAGAGAGCAATGAAATATATTCTTGAGGGTATTGTTGGTATCGGATCAATCTAACGAATAAATAGCCAGTAGAGCTTTCCGAAAACCAAAATACAAGTGTTGTAGTAGATAGAAAGAGTTTAAATTTCAGAACAATTCTCGTTACTACTTAGTAGCGAAATGTTATGGATATTTGGAAATTTGACAGCAATCGTTGCAAGTAAGAATACAAAACCAAGACTGTTATGCATGCTAAGACGACCGCAACAATACATAACCAAATAGAGAGTAGCCCTTTTACTCAGCCAACCCCGATTAACTCCAAACATGACCTTTATGAACCAGGTTTAAGAAGGTCGAAGCAGTTTTTACCAACCATTGAGAGTATAGCAACTGGTATTCCCAACAATATTATTCGACAATCTGATGCAGCTAAATTAGTTGCAAATCTCCCGAACTTAGAGCAAAATCGAGCACGGATTGAGAAGCTTTATAAGAATACTCAAATTGAGACAAGGCATCTAGCAGTTAACTTGTTGTCTGATGAGGCACTTGCTCTGCTTGGGAGCGGTAACAGCATTCAGTCTCGTATGCAGATGTATCAGAAGTATGCTGTTCCCTTAGCTGAAGAAGTTGCAAAAAAAGCACTCTTAAAGGCCTCTGCAAATTTTGAGGCTAACAATCATTTCCACTCAGAACTCAAAATTGAAGATTCTATCGGTCTCATTGTTTTTGTATCGAGTACAGGTTTTGTAGCACCAGGAATCGATACAGAGTTGATAAAGATTCTTGGACTCAGACGAGACATAGCTCGAGTTACAGTGAATTTCATGGGTTGTGCAGCCGCAATGAATGGGCTGCGTGTTGCCTGCGACCATGTACGAGCTCATCCCACACACAAAGTTCTTTTAGTGTGTTTAGAACTTAGCTCAGTCAATGCTGTGTTTGAAGATGACATTAATGATGTTATTATTCACAGCATTTTTAGTGATGGGTGTGCAGCAGTAGTGATTGGGGCTTGTGAACAAGAGCAAGCTATAGCTCAAGGTAAAGTCGTCATTAGAGATCACCTAAGTTACCTTGTTGAAGATACCGAAGATGGTATTGTTCTTGGTATTCGAGATAATGGAATCACTTGTCAACTGTCACGTCAATTGCCTGACTATATTAAGAAAGGTGTAGGTCCAATTATCGAACGTTTTTTAGCAAGTCATGCGCTTACGAAAGAGAATATTGATCTCTGGGCTGTTCATCCTGGGGGCACACGCATTATTGAGAATGCACAACATTCTCTTGGACTTAGTGATAGTCAAGTTGCTGACAGTTGGGCAATCCTCCGTCAGTATGGCAACATGCTTAGCCCCTCAGTATTGTTTGTCATAGAACGGATGCTGCAAAGAAGCGAACAGAAATCTCTTAGTGTTGAGAATGCTGATACAGAACAGGTGAAGAATCATGAATGGCAAGATGCTACAGAAACAAACAGAGCATTAACTGGAATTGCCTTTTCATTTGCACCAGGAGTTGGGGTGGAAGGTATTCTGTTTCAAAAGCTTTAGATGAACCTTTCTAAACTCAGAAGTATCACACTAGATTGCTAATTACTCAAACTTGAATCTATCAGCAACGTAAAATTCATAAAGGGTAAAAGTATGAGATTTATTCGATTCCTTGTAGGAATCTCATGGCAAAACATTTGTATTGCAACTATCACAGGCTTAATTAGCGGTGGTATTAATGCAATGCTCATTTCACTTATAAATCGAGCTGTCAGTCAAGCATCAGTCCCTAACGCACTGTTATATTTTGCTGCCTTAGGTATTAGCGCTCTATTAACGAATGTGATTGCGCAATTCATGCTCATTCATCTCTCGCAAACTGCGATTTACCAATTGCGCGTCAGGTTAAGTCAAAATATCCTATCTTCACCTTTACAACATTTAGAACGACTTGGAGAAAATCGTCTAGTTGCCACACTGACTGACGATGTTCGAGTACTTTCCCATGCCGTGTCCGCAATTCCCAACATCTGTATCGATCTTGCTACTGTTATTGGATGTTTTGTGTACTTGGCTGTCATTTCAAATATTGTATTTGCATTGACACTTGCCACCTCTCTCCTTTCAATGTGGTGTGTTCAGACTAGACTCGGCAAAGTACAAAATTTGTTTTCTCTAGCACGTGATGAGGAAGATAACTTATACAAGCATTTTCAAGGCATCACTCGAGGCACAAAAGAACTGAAACTTCACAAATTAAGACGAGAAGATTTTTTCTCTAAAAACTTGCAAGGTAGTGCAGCACAACTGCGTCAGAAAAACACTACTGCAATGCAAGGTTTTGCGATCGCTAATGGGTTTGGGCAACTTTTACAGCTGTCTAGTTTAGCTTTGATTATTTTCATATTGCCCTTGTTAGTTCATCTCCCACTCCCATTGCTATCAACCTATGTACTCACGATGACCTATTTATCTCTTCCACTTCAAAATCTTTTACGTAGGTTACCCGATCTCATGCAAGGCAATGTTGCTTTGCAGAAAATCGAACTGATGAAGCTATCATTAAGTAGTCAATCTGAAATTGAGACAGCTAACAACTCTTCTACAATTACACAACCTAATCAACTTGAACTTAAACTTGAGCTTGATGCGGTGACCTATCTATATCATCCTAGTGGTGATGAGAGGGAGTTTCGTGCGCAACCACCAGATGCGTTACCTCCAGAACTAAGACATCAACCAAGACAAGGTCCAGGAAATCATTTAGGACCAAGACATCCGCAAAGACAAGAACCAGAACACCAGCTAGGTCAAGGAAATCATTTAGGACCAAGACAACAGCCAGAACCAAGACATCCACAAAAACAAGGTTCAGGACATCACCCAGAACCAAGACATCTGCAAAGACAAGGTCCAGGACATCACCCAGGACAAAGACATCAGCCAGGGGACATGCCTCCACCACCTCATCATCTGCATCCTCCTGACGACGAGAAAGGGTTTCTTCTAGGTCCGATTAGTCTAACTTTACTACCAGGACAAATAACATTTATTGTAGGCGGCAATGGTAGCGGCAAGTCAACACTAGCTAAACTAATTACGGGTTTGTATCCGCCTAGAACTGGATCAATTTATCTCGACGGAGTACTTATCACCGACCAGAACCGAGAATGGTATCGCCAACATTTTTCTGCTATATTCACTGACTTTTACCTTTTCGACAGCTATTTGGGATTTAATCATAGTGATCTTGATCAAGAAGTTGAAAATTATCTGAGGCAATTGCAAATAGACCATAAAGTTCAGGTGAGAGATGGTGTTTTATCAACAACTAACCTGTCTCAAGGTCAGAGAAAGCGTCTTGCTTTACTAACAGCTTATCTAGAAGATCGCCCTGTTTATTTATTCGACGAGTGGGCATCCGACCAAGAACCACAGTTTCGTGATCTCTTTTACAGACAGAGTCTTGTCAAACTTAAAGAACGTGGTAAAGCAGTTGTAGTTATCACCCATGATGACCGTTATTTTCACCTTGCCGATCAAATCATTAAGCTCGATTATGGCAAAGTTGAGCCTAATTATGTTCCAACCACTAGCTACTTAAGCTAAGTTACTGGTTTGATAGATAAAAGTCTTAGAGTGCTGCAAGTTGCAGCAACCTAGGAAATTCTAAAGTCCCCCCCAAGAATCAAAACCGTAGGAAGACAAATATGTTGGCCTTATATCAATTAAATCAAGTTCTTACATTCAAGTTGGAAAGAAAAACATGAGCCCCACTAAACAAAAAAACAATCAAAAAATATTTGATGAAATGACTCAAATTCAAATTGATTTAGAGAAAGCATTGAAAAATATCTTTGAGCAAGCTGGTAGTAAAATTAAGCCAGAAAAACAAGAGGCAGTTAAAAGAGAAGTTGAAGATACTAAGCAACTCATCGAGCGGTTTAAAAGCACTTATTTATAAGTAGCTATTTTTTAGGACTCTTACTTTGAGTTGGATATTACTCTACTAGAAAGACAATTTACTTAAAGGAGTGAAAAGTTGGACAAATTAGTAGTAAATTGAAAAACATTCATCAAAAATTAAGTTGGAGTCCTAATAGTTAATAAAAATTTCTTTAAAAAGTCTATGAGTATAAATTCATATACAAGTGTTAATAAAGCTGTTTAGATAGCTCAATTACAAGTATTATTATTGTTTGATTATGAGCTTGCAGATACGCTCTAGGAATCACTTAAACTCAAATCAGCAGAGGTGGGTCTGGTTTTTACGCAAGGAGTGAACATGGCATTTAATCCTCTCGATCCAGTTAACTACACAAAACAACCTGACATCACTGACTCCACATCCTCACTCCAACCCATAAAGAAACAGAAAATAACAAAATGGTCACTTCGGCTACTTCCCCTACTGTTACTTTTAGGTGTCGGTTATTTTGCTTATCAACAGTTTCAGCAACAACAGCAAATCAGTCAACGCCCGCCAATCGTGCCTGTAGAACGGACGAATTTTTCGATCACTGTCTCCGCTAATGGAAATGTTGAACCTGAGCAGGTGATCAACATTAGTCCCAAAAATGCAGGTATTCTCAAAAGTTTACTTGTCAAGGAGGGGGATTATGTCACCAAAGGCCAGATTTTGGCTAAGATGGACGACTCCAATTTGCAGGGACAATTCATTCAAGAGCAGGGAAGACTAGCACAAGCAAAGGCAGATCTACGCAAGCTCATAGCAGGTAATCGTCCGCAGGATATTGCTCAGGCACAAGCCAAACTAGAGGCACTACAAGCAACCCTACGTAAACTCATAGCAGGTAATCGCTCTCAAGAAGTGGCTCAAGCGCAAGCTCGCTTAGATCTAGCCAAAGCTAATCTGCGCAAAGCAGAGGATGACTTCAGCCGTAGTCAGAAACTTTATGATGCTGGTGTCATTTCCCTGCAAAATTTAAACCAAAAACGTGCAGATCGTGACAGCGCCCAAGCCAAGGTGACAGAAGAGCAGCAAGCACTCTCTCTACAAAAAGTGGGAACACGTCAAGAAGATATTGACCAAGCCCGTGCTGAAGTTAAGCAGCAACAGCAAATAGTTAGCCTTCTCAAAGCAGGAACACGTCAAGAAGAAATTGATAAAGCCCGCGCAGAAGTAACGTCTGCTCGCGGCTCCCTGCAAAATGTTCAAACTCAGATTGATGATACACTGATTCGTGCACCTTTTAATGGGGTTGTTATTCGTAAGTATGCTAATCCTGGTGCTTTTGTAACGCCAATGACAGCAGGAAGTTCGGTTTCCTCTGCCACCTCGTCATCGATTATGGCATTTGCTGACACAAATGAAGTTGTGGCGAATGTGTCGGAGAGCAACATTTCCCAAATTCGTCTTAACCAAGCAGTGACGATCAAAGCAGATGCCTATCCTGGAAAAACGTTCCAAGGTCGAGTATCACAAATTGCTGCTCAGGCGATCGTAGAGCAAAATGTGACTAGCTTTCAAGTAAAAGTTGCCCTCATCTCAGACTCCAAGAAGTTATTACGTTCTGGAATGAATGTGTCTGTAGAGTTCAAAGTTGGTCAGGTGCAGAATGCTCTCAGTGTACCAACAGTTGCCGTTACACGTCAGCACAATGTCGCAGGTGTTTTTGTTGCACGTAAGGGTCAACTACCCAAATTCACTCCCATCACAACTGGAGCAACCGTTAACAATCGCACTGAAGTGAAGAACGGACTTGATGGATCAGAGCAAATACTGCTGAGCCCTCCACCTGAACGCAAACAGCAATCTGGTTTTTCTTTCCCCAATTTGCTAGGAGGCTCTAAAGACGACGGTCCTAAAGAAGGACCTCCTCCCATGGGTCCCCCCCCTGGTGGTGGTGGTGGTCCTGGTGGTCCTCCTCACTAATTCAAGGTGTGAAACAATGACGGTTTTCCTGCGCTTACCCCGTGTAAAAACTTCTAAACGTGCCCAAACTGTGTCGGTGCTCGAGATTATTACCATGGCAGCTGAAGCACTATGGAGCAACAAACTCCGCACAGGATTGACAATGCTGGGAGTGATTATTGGGATTGCTTCTGTGATTGCAATTACCTCTATTGGGCAGGGCGTACAAAAAGCAACTGAACAGCAAATACAGGCATTAGGCACTGATGTTTTGCAGATCTTTCCAGGCTCAGCTAAGACGGGTGGTATTAGTCAAGGGATGGGTTCTAGCTCAACACTCACTTGGGAGGACGCCAAAGCAATTCAACAACAGGCTCCCGCTGCTAAAGTCGTTTCTGCTTATTTACAGCGTCCGGGACAGGTCGTTTATGGGACGGTGAATCATTCAACTAACATTGTAGGAATCGATTTGAACTATTTGGAAGCAAGAAATACTCATCTCACACAAGGCAGGTTTTTTACTTCTGAAGAAATGGACAACGCTAAATCAGTTGCTGTCCTGGGTTCCACAGTGGGGGATGAACTATTTGGCAGTGGAAAAAATGCTGTAGGTGAACAAATTCGGATTCAACGTAACATTTACGAAGTCATTGGTGTATTTGAGAAGAAAGGTTCGGAAGGATCTATGGATCGGGACGATCAAGTTTTTATTCCCCTGACCAATATGTCGAGCCGAATTGTGGGTAATAATGCTTTAAACGGATTTGCTGTCAATGGAATTTATGTAAAAGTAGGCAACCAAGAACAGTCAGCAACAGCTCAATTTCAGGTCGTCAACCTTCTACGCCTACGCCACAATCTTAGTCCTTCTCAATCCGATGACTTTAGTATTAAGAACCGAACAGATATTGTTAACACTTTTACAACTGTGGTGAGCTTGTTTACAGTCATGGTAGTAGCGATCGCCAGTATTTCTCTGTTAGTGGGAGGCATTGGCATTGCTAATATCATGTTAGTTTCAGTTGTAGAACGAACACGAGAAATTGGTATTCGCAAAGCGGTTGGTGCAACCAACTCCGCCATTTTGAATCAGTTTTTAACTGAATCCATTGTGATTGCTACAGCAGGAGGCGGTATTGGTATAGGAATTGGAATTGCCATTGCCTTCGGTTCTGCGATGACTCTCCATTTTCCCTTCGTGGTGTCTCTCTGGTCAGTTGTGTGTGGGGTTGGATTATCATTCATTGTTGGGTTACTAGCTGGGGTTATTCCAGCGCGTAACGCTGCTCAGTTAGATCCAATTGCTGCGTTACGAAGTGATTGATACAACAAGCATCTTTGTAGTGCAAGTTACCTCCTGTTCCATTACTTTTTGGATATCAATGGGATTTAAGACATACCCCTCCATTTTTTTCTGGAGGGGATTTGATTGGTTTAATGGCACAACGTATTGGTGAATTTCTATTTGAGAACTCACAAAGGAGCATCTTTAATTAACTTCTTGATTGCGGCTGATAAACTGAGTCCCCATTTTGTCGCAATTTGACGTAATTTTTCCCTTTCAGCATTGTCTAAATCTACAGGTAAAGATTTCCTATCCTCAGCCATGATATGCCTCCATGTAATATTTTGCTCAATTTCAAATATTACATACCAATCTACAGTAATCAAGCTGGAATAACAATTCTAAGAACATCAATGTTGACGTTCTTAGATTAAATTTGATGGCTCCTTTTTACTGAAGTTGACACTAACGAATAGTGTTCCCCGCAAGATGTATCACAACAACTAAATCGCCTTTGGTTTTTGAATTCTAGCTTCTGAGTTTGCTACTGCTAGCTGTTGTTGACAATGTGATGTGCCTGCCATAAGTGCATAATTGATGGTTAATAACCGCAACCATAATGTTGGGTAGCGGGATTCAAGCCAAGGCTGTATTTGATACAAAAGACGTGGAAACCACCCTCTTAGTAAGATGCTAACAAGAGCATGGCGACTAAAATCAATGTAGTTCCACAGCCATCGTCGCAAATCCTTTGCGCCAGCAAGTTCCCAAATCCACAGTAGCAATAATGGATTTTTCCCAGCGGCTTTTAATGCTAAGCGATTAAAAGTTAACCAATCAAATCGGTCTTTGATAAAGTCATCTGCCACTTTCGGTTTTTCATCCGCCAATAGCCCAAAAAAGTTATTGAGCATAGAGTTGATTCTCTGAGGCGGTAGAAATTTACCTGTAGGAACCATCATGCCTTTAGAAAACATCCAAGTGACAGCGATATTGCTTTGAAAAGCGCGAATTCGATTCAAATGCCGGAAACTTAGTAGATCATGCTTCAGGGTTATATCCAAAAGAGTTGTGAGGCGTTCTAAGTTACGAACGAGAGAACCAAAACCAGTAAAAACTAGAGGAGATTGAAGTGATGCTGCATCGCCAATCGCTATTAAACGGTCAAAGGCAACCGTGCGATCGCGACTTCCAACGCTAAAGTGTCCTGGAATATAACCAAATGTTGGTTTTCTCCAAACTAACTTGTCAAGATCACACCGCCGATACTCTGGCAAAATTGAGAAAAAGTCTTCGTACATCTCCAGCAAAGAACCGGGGTTTATGGGATTGATTTGGTGGTAGTGAAACAAATAAATTGTTAGTTCTTGATTTGCTCCAGGAAATAATTCCCAAATTAACTGTCGTCCCCGTGAAATGTCCCCATGACTGTTAAGAACATCCCCATATTGGGAATCCCAAACTTCAGGTTCAAATCCACTCTCAACCACTGCGCCTACTGTAGGGCAAACACTGTCATAAGCACGACCCCCATTCAACTGCCATGCAATTGGCGAAGCAGTTCCCATTGCATCTACTAGCAGCCGTCCACTAACTTGTCGCTCCGTTTGACCAGTTAGATGCTTGACACTTATAATAACTTCTGAATTATAAATATCTGCTCTGATAAACTCTGTCTCATCCCAAATTTCACCACCAGATGCACGCAACTTTTGCCCTAACATTTGTAGTAGTTTTTCAGAATCCAAAGCCAAGTTCAACACTGTCGGAGTGTGCAAAATCGGTGCTTTTAAACGCTTAGGAACGTTGACATCAAAAAACTTATTAAAGCCGTCTTTGTATTCTCGTGCAATTATGGATTCGACTTCAGCAGCCGATAGCAAACCCAAATTAACCAAGCTTTGAATTTCATCACGGGAGATGTTCCACTCCCGGTTCATCCGACCAAAGGGTAATCGCTCTATGAGTAGCACACGATATCCTCTTTTCGCCATTGCAGCTGCATGGATAACACCAAGCGCACCGCCAACGTAGATCAAGTCGTATTGGGAGGGGAGTGGGCCCTCCGAGTTATCCACTTGGTCAGGACTAGAAGCATGGGGAGTGAGGAAAGTCTTATCCTTGTCTCCTTGTCTCCCTTGTCCCCCTCGTCCCTCTTGTCCTCCTCGTCCTCCTTGTCCCCCTTGTCCCCCTTGTCCCCCTTGTCCTCCTCGTCCCCTCATCCCTTTGTCTCCATGAGAAAACACCACTTGACGCGGTTGCTGAGGATTGCGCACACCTTCACGCCATCTTTGTTCCCACCAGTAAACACGCGTCAGATCATATTCGCCGTTAGGCATTTTCTGAAAATATTTGACAGTGAGGGGGTAACTGGAAGCAAGCGCCTCAAAAATTGACTGTTGAGATAAATCGACAGCTGGTGGTTCCGAGTAATGATGAGGAAAACGATCACGAATGCTCGTAGTAAGGTTTTTGATAAATTGCTGCTCTTTAGGAAAGGGTTTATTTGCCCAACGAAATACTTTAAGATAGGTAGTTCTCTGTACTGACCAGACAAATACAGAAATTTCCGTCGGTAATTTTTCCGAAAAGCTGACTTCACTGTTTGTATTTTTATACATTCTCAGGCGAAAGCCTTCGGGAGTCAGAAATTTCTCCCCAATTCCTGGTTGAAAATCTGCCTGTAGCCAATTGCGCACAGCAGCTAGGTCAGGAGTTGGGATTTCCAAGTAAAGTATTTCTTTCATTTTTTTTTAAGTTCTCCAAGGAATATATGTATTAAGACAGATTTAAGAATGGCCTAAAGTAAGGTAAACTCCGCCCTATCGCTCATAAAATACTCAGTACTTCAAAGTCACGTGTTGTTCAAATTCATTGTTTATTCTGTGTTTATATAAACGCACGCCATGAATTATCCCATCCCAGACAACCCTCAAGAAATTATTGCGCTAAGACAAAGACCTGTTGATGAAGAATTAGTTGCTGCTGCGATCGCAGGAGTCATTAAAATTGTTCGTGCCCAAGGTCAATCACTGGAAGAAGTAACCGCTCAGCTGCTAGCAGACGATAGTATGCTGGATAAGCAACAGCGGCGCTGGTTAAGCCAAGTTGTTGCCCAAGCTTGGGAAAGCTTTTCATAAGGAGAGTTAGGAGTTAGGAGTAAATAAAGCAGCAACTAACAACTAACAAATTGTAGAGTGCTGGCCTAAATTGCCAATCACCTTTGTGGTGTGGGAGTGTGAGTGATTGTCTGGGATTGGCAATTTAGGAGATACTAAGAGGGAAAAACATGAATAGAATTCATGTTTTCTTCAGGTGGAAGCAATGAGAGCTGCTTCAGCTTGCGAATGCAAAAGCAAACCGTATTCTAAACCTTCGACGACTGCATGATAGGAAGCTTCTAAAATGTTGGTTGAAACGCCTACAGTTGTCCAGCGTTGTTGTCCATTTCGGGATTCCACTAAAACACGAGTCTTTGCAGACGTACCAGTGTGTCCGTCAATAATCCTAACTTTGTAATCGGTTAGCTCAAACAGAGCAATTTGGGGATAGAAGTTGACTAAAGCCTTGCGCAAGGCTGCATCTAAAGCTGCCACCGGTCCATTTCCTTCTGCTGCCTCTAAAATATCTTTACTGTTAACAGTAATTTTGACAGTAGCAAGAGCATTACAGTTTTCTTTCGCATCAATCAAGTCGTGGTGGACTTGAAAGCCTTTAATTTCGAAGAAATGCTTACGTTTTCCTAAAGCTGAACGCATCAATAACTCAAAGCTTGCTTCCGCCGCCTCAAACTGATATCCCTCACTCTCCAAAACTTTGAGACGCTGGAGGATTTCGCCGGTTATCGGATTGTGCTTATCCAGTTCAATCCCAAAACAACGAGCTTTCGCCAAAATGTTAGAGATTCCTGACTGCTCAGAAATCACTATACGACGACTATTACCAACTTTTTCAGGCTGAAGATGCTCATAGGTGAGGGGATTACGTTCCACCGCTGATACATGGATACCACCTTTGTGAGCAAAAGCTGAACGTCCGACAAAGGGAGCATGTTCATCTGGAGCAAGATTAGCAACCTCACTCACAAAACGGCTAATAGTTGTTAATTGAGATAGCTGGCTATCTTCAATACATTGATAACCCATCTTTAATTGCAAATTCGGAATCAGCGAACAAAGATTGGCATTACCACAACGTTCACCATAACCGTTGATTGTACCCTGGACCATACTTACCCCTGCCATAACAGCAGCAATGGCATTGGCAACGGCTGTATCTGAATCATTATGAGTGTGAATTCCTAATTTGGGAAAAGACAAATGACGATTAACAGACTCCACAACTTGAGCCACTTGGTGGGGTAAAGTGCCACCGTTTGTATCACACAGCACCAGCCATTCAGCACCAGCAGCGATCGCCGTTTCTAATGTGTGTAAAGCATATTCTGGATTGTGCTTATAGCCATCAAACCAGTGTTCAGCATCATATATCACACTACGTCCTTGGCTACGAAGATACTCAATCGTATCCTGGATCATGGCTAAATTTTCTGTGAGGGTAGTGTTTATCCCTTGTGTGACATGCAAGTCCCAAGACTTGCCAACAATTGTCACCCAACGGGTACCAGCGGCAAGAAGTGCTTGCAACATTAGGTCCTTTGCTGCTATTTTGTTGGGGCGTCTTGTAAAGCAAAAAGCAGTGACTTCTGCTTGCTTAAGAGGTTTTGCTTGTATATGCAAAAAAAATTCGGCATCTTTGGGATTTGCCCCAGGCCAGCCCCCTTCAATAAAGGGAATTCCTAATTGATCAACCCTGTGGGCAATACGTAACTTATCTTCTATCGACACCGAGAACCCTTCACGCTGGGTACCATCCCGAAGTGTAGTGTCATATATCCAAATCCGGGGTGAATCATTTATGGTCATAAGATGAGGAATAAGAGACAACTTTGCAAAGCAATAATAAATTTTGTGAAGATCGTCCAACTCCCAATAAAATATGTGAGAATTCTCGCCATCAGCCATGAGTCATGTGTAGTGCGAGTGACCCATAACCGTGGAGAATTGATAGCAATGGGGCAACTATGATCTCCCCAGCACAAAGCATCAGCTACAAGGCCACCCACTTGTAATTATTGAACGCCAGTCACACACCACTTCGCTCAACTTAAGAAAATATTCCATTCATCAAGAGGGAATGAGGAACGGGAAACAGGGAATAGGAAAATTCCCATCGCCACTCCTAACTCCCCATGCCACTAATGCATTGTCATCGTATCCTAGCTTTTTCTTTATGAACAACAAATTGTTACAATCTAAGTTAGACGCCTTTGTAGTCAAATTAAATGGCTAATGTACTTGCGAAGGAAAATACTCTAAAGTGCGATCGCAAAATTAACTTGCGGCAAGTCTTGCTGCAAATTGGTATTGACCTCTACAATAGCGGTGCTACAGTAATAGACTGTTGGAGAATAAATGGCTGTGATATCTGTGCAGTTCATGTTGAAGGTCAAAGAGCGCCCCATCGGCGCAGCAATTTAACACGACGGGATCTTCTTCATTGACAGACGCCTAGACATTCCCATGGTGGTAGAGTATGCATACACTGCATTGACTACCTCCCCATTCTCTTTCCAGCAGCATACCTTTAACCAGTCAAACTAAAGTTTTAGGCAATGTGAAGGTGATAAAATTCTCCAAATTTTTGAAGGTTCACAAACAAATAGTTTAGATACTACAAGGTTAAACAGGAGAAAAATAATATGGGTAGATGGACACCACTGATTCTTATGGCTGGAGGCTTGGCAATTTTGCTAGGAACATTGCTGGGTATTAGCTTCCCAATGGGTGTACAAAATACTGCTCAAGTTCCTTCTGGTTCTTCTAATAAAGACGGAAGCAAAACATCGAGAGTCTTACCAGCTAATATTGATGTAAATAGCACCGCTAGTGGGACTAGTTCTACTACCAAAAACAAAAGCAACGTTGCTCAAAATAGCAACCCTAACACAACGAATGATTCCACAAATAACTCAATAACTGCTGACAATAGCCAAGACGCAAGCACAACCAATACTCAATCACAAGTAAATGATGCCAATCAGAGCAATAACAAACCAATTCAAGCCTTGTGGTAGTGATTGTGTACTAATGAGAGTTAGGAGTTAGGAGTTAGGCATGACTAATGACTAGTGACTAATAACTAAATGAATAATGATGTTCTAATTATTGGCGGCGGCATTATTGGCTTAGCGATCGCCATTGAATTGAAATGGCGCGGAGCAAAAGTCACTGTAGTCAGCCGCAATTTTTCTGCCGCCGCCACTCATGCCGCAGCTGGGATGTTAGCACCAAGTGCTGAAAAAATTCCAGAAGGACCAATGAACGACCTGTGTCGGCGTTCTTTGTTTCTATACCACGACTGGACTCGCAAATTAGAAGAATTTACTGGTTTAAATACTGGTTTCTGGTCTTGCGGCATTTTAGCACCGATCTATGAAGAGACAGGGAGACAAGGAAGACAAGGGAGAGGGGGACTAGGGGACGCTTTTCCCTCGCCTCCCTTACTAGATCACGACCCGACGACCTCGTCTCCAGCCTACTGGTTAGATCGAGAAGCGATTCATCAACACCAGCCTGGTTTAGGAAAAGAAGTGGTTGGTGGTTGGTGGTACCCTGAAGACGCACAAGTAGACAATCGGGCACTTGCCCAAGCCTTGGTAACAGCAGCCCAATCTGTTGGTGTAGAACTCAAAGAAGGGATTACAGTCGAAGGAATAACGCAGCAGCAGCAGCAAGTTATTGGTGTGCAGACAAACGCGGGCGAAATTTGTGCTGAGCATTATGTTTTAGCAGCAGGTGCTTGGTCAAGTAAATTGTTACCGCTACCCTTGCGACCAATAAAAGGGCAAATGCTCAGTGTCCGAGTGCCTGAATCTGTGCCTGAATTGCCTTTGGCAAGGGTTTTGTATGGGCAGGAGATTTACATAGTTCCAAGACGTGATCAACGAATCATTATTGGGGCAACTAGCGAGGACGTAGGTTTTACTCCTCACAACACACCTTCAGGTATTCAAACCTTGCTAGAAAGAGCTATTCGGCTCTATCCTCAATTACAGCATTACCCTATCCAAGAATTGTGGTGGGGATTTCGTCCTACAACTCCCGATGAATTACCTATTCTTGGTACCAGTTCCTGCAAAAACTTAACGTTTGCGACTGGTCATTATCGCAATGGCATTCTTTTAGCACCTATCACAGCAAAATTGATTGCTGAATTGATTTGGGAGCAAAAGTCCGATCCCTTACTCACTCAATTTAATTATTCACGCTTTCAAGTCAAGTCATCTACCACCTCCTCAATGCTCACCCTCTCCCCTCCTCACTCTCACCCTCTTCCATCCTCACCTTCTCTCCTCGCACAAGACACACCCCTTACTATTGCTGGGAAAACCTTTACGTCTCGCTTGATGACAGGCACTGGCAAGTACCGAAATATTGAGGAAATGCAACAAAGCGTCATTGCCAGTGGATGTCAAATTGTGACTGTGGCAGTGCGGCGAGTACAAACCAATGCCCCTGGACATGAAGGTTTAGCCCAAGCTTTGGATTGGACAAAAATTTGGATGTTGCCTAATACTGCAGGTTGTCAAAGCGCGGATGAGGCAATTCGTGTAGCACGATTAGGCCGAGAAATGGCAAAACTTTTAGGACAGGAGGATAACAACTTCGTCAAGTTAGAAGTCATTCCGGACCCCAAGTATCTACTACCAGATCCGATTGGGACTTTACAAGCAGCAGAACAACTGGTAAAGGAAGGTTTTGCTGTGTTGCCCTACATCAACGCAGACCCAATGTTGGCAAAGCGTTTGGAAGAAGTGGGATGTGCTACTGTGATGCCTTTAGCTTCACCCATTGGTTCTGGGCAGGGGCTGCAAACAACAGCCAATATCCAGATTATTATTGAAAATGCCGGAGTACCAGTTGTTGTGGATGCTGGTATTGGAACCCCGTCTGAAGCTGCACAAGCTATGGAAATAGGTGCAGATGCCTTATTGATCAATAGCGCGATCGCCTTAGCAAAAAACCCACCAGCAATGGCTCAGGCAATGAATCTAGCAACACTCGCCGGTAGGCTAGCTTATCTTGCTGGCAGAATGCCTGTTAAGACCTATGCTAGTGCTAGTTCCCCCTTGACTGGAACGATTACGAATTAGGGCATAGGGCATAGGGCATAGGGCATAGGGCATAGGGCATGGGAAGTGGGCAGAAAAATTGCCTCCTTGTCCTTGTCCTCCTTGTCCTCCTTGTCCTCCTTGTCCTCCTTGTCCTCCCCTGCTCCTCTACCCCTGGTGCTCCCCACTCCCTACTCCCCCCATGTCCCATAATTATGTAACATAAAGTAAATGATTAGAATAAGGAACAGAATTCATGCCTTATACAACCGAAGATGGGGGCCGTCTGAATAATTTTGCTAGTGAGCCAAAAGTTTATAGGGCGGAACCACCCACAGGAAGGCAAAAGCGCAATTATATTATTCTCGCAATTGCTGCCGCAATTTTGATAGGTAGCTTAATTTTTATCGCCTTCTCTGTTTCAAATCCTAATTAATTATAAACTGTTTTAGGAAGCAAATTTTTGTCTTCTTGCAGGTTCCCAACTTTATTGGAACCTGGTTTTTTTATCTGGTTACAGTTATATCCATCATCATTTAGTATGAATTGGATACCTTGTAAACCTTTAGGTTTTAAGGCTCAATTTATCCTGAGCAAAGCAACGAGTGCCTGAAAATCGTAGTCATAGTTAGGATGGTAAGTTGTTTGCTTCCCTATAGATATGTACACTGCGTTTTGGCTCTTTAGCCACCATGAGCGTGAATGATACTGCACACTCCCATAATTTTGCTTGGAATCGGCAAGTATATCACCGACTGAAACTTGCTTTAAGTCTTGGTTTGCGTCGCCAAATATTTGTGGCGGTATGTGATGATTTAAATTTGAGAAATCAAGTAGCAGCTCGCTTGCATTCAACTTTGGCTTTTCCAGTTGGACAAGTACTGTATCAGCCATCAGATGTACACGAAGATAGTACACCAGCCTATCCGCGATTAGTAACTTTACGGCTAAATTTAAGTGATCCTAATCCCATAGAGCAGATCAATCAATGGTTGTCTAATTATCCACCGCCAATTGTTGGAGTCTCTCAAGACAATCCAGGAAGATCCTTACCAATACCAGCATTTCAGATCGTAGGGGTTGAGCAGCTCACTAGGCAACCAGTAGCAGTACAGCGGTTATTTTTACACTATCTGCGCGCAACAGACCAGAATCTATCAAACATTGAATCCAACCGTGCTCTAGAATCTAGCATGTTGTTGTGGGTACCACGTCCTTGGCTATATGCTATTCAGCAATCTGCACCACAGTTCTGGCGCTGTCGCACTGGTATTTTTGTATTTGCTGGAGAACCTACACCAACAACGAGAAGTAAAAGTTCGCCAGAACGCTTCCCTAGTTCCAGAAGTTTAGATTTAGGAAACCTTGAGCAATCTATTTTAGAAGAAGCAGTTACCAACGAAGATTTTGCTTTACAAACAGATTCACTTGTGAATCCTGGAGATAAACCGCAGGACAGTTCTTCATCAAAATCAGAATTATCAATTGCTAGACCAAATCAACAAGAGTCTATATACAGAATAAGTTCTAATAACCCATCTTCACCAAACTTGTTTCACATTAGCAAAGAGTTAACAGAGTTAGTACTGGCAACTATCAACACCCTTGAAGACCGGGACAAAAACTCGCAGGTGCAGCAAATTCTGCATGAAATCGAGGAGTTACATTCACAAAAAGCTCCTGGAGAAATACTATCAGCAGCTTATCATCGCTTAGGCAGCATTTATCGCCTTCGTGTAGAACAGGGACAGTCAACTTTAGAAAACCTGATGGTGGCAATTCTTGCTTATCAGGAAGCAATTACTCACGATGATACGTCACCTCAAGTACCGGATATTTTAAATGACTTGGGTACACTCTATTGGATGCTGTCTCGCACACCGCCTAATTCTGGAGAAGGACAAGCTTACATAGAGCAGGGAATTGAATTTTACCAGTTAGCTTTAAAGCTGATTTCACCACAGACACATACTGAAACTTATGCTCGTGTACAAAATAATTTGGGGACTGCTTACGGTGATTTAGCTCGTTTTTCTAACCCAGCAGAAAACTGGCAGCAAGCCGTTGTTGCTTACAGCGAAGCACTGTGCTTCCGTACCGCTGATATGGAACCACTCAAGTATGCTGCTTGCCAAAACAATCTAGGTACTGCTTACTGGCATTTGGCACAATACCATCAACCTGTAGAACATCTCAAAAAAGCGATCGCAGCCTACAGCCAAGCTTTAAGCCAATATAATCCAGAACAGGAACCGTTCAAGTATGGCATGATTCAAAACAATATTGGTACTGCTTACTGGAACATTGCCCAATACGAACAGCCAGAGGAAAATCTTAACTTAGCAATTGATGCGTATAAAGAAGCACTAAAATATCGTACTCCAGCTAATGCTCCTGCAGCTTGCTCTGCCACTCAAAATAATCTTGGCACTGCCTATTGGCACTTCGCAAACCTACCACAAACAAATAAGGAAGAGCGACAGAAGTTTCTAGAAATGTGTATTTTTGCTTATGACGAAGCACTTGCTCTAGCACACTCCCTAAACGGTGTGTCTTTGAGTTTTGATGTGGCGGCAACTCACAATAACCTTGGACTAGCTCATTATCAGCTGATTACTGATGCTTATTTTAATGGTGACAAAGCAACTCGTTCTCATCACTTGGAAGCAGCTTTAGACAATCACTTAGAAGCTTTAAATGGATTTAATAAACCATCTGACAGTTATCAAACAACCATCAATTACATAGTGAAAACAATTCGTGCTTTCCACAGTGAATTAGGAATACAAGGGCAAAATATTGCTTTATCAAAAATCCCTGGTCAGTTGTTACCAGAAATACTACCAAGATTGTGATTTATTAAGTGTTGGTAGTGATCTCAATCATTGACGACTCATGAGCACTCATTTTACTGTTAATAGCATTCAAACAAATAGAACAGAAGACTAGTAAGGGAACTTGGGCGCATACGTGCATCTACCGCGTCCACTTCCTTTTTTTTGTATTTTTTTGTATTAGTTTATAATTTTATCTCTAATCATTTTTTTGTCAAGAATTTGCATGTAGAATTAGTCAAATATTGTACTGACTAAGTGAATATTTGGAAATAAACTCTGTTACCAGAAACATATAGTCGTCATTATGAAGACAACCTACAGCTACAAATTCACCCATCATACGAATCTTGTGACGACTGACTACAAGTTTATTGTTTACCGCGCTCACTGCTTTGACATTTATGATGTTATTAGTGAATTTGATGGGTTAGAGGCGTTTAAACACTATCAAGCTGTTCAAAACACAACACCAGAACAGTTACAGCGCTACCTTGATGTTATTGCTCGTGAAGATTACAACAAAAAGTGTATAGAATTAGTAACTAAACGTGCTGAAGCTAAGGCTATGCGCGCTAAAACTCGGGTCGCTTTCATGTGGATGAAGTACACCCATAACGTCAAGACCAACACCCATAATATGCAAAAAGAGCATCACTCAATACCTCTACCAGATGAATCTCATTGAGTCGCAACAAGTAGTCTTTTGCCAGAGTTTATAAGCAAAACCCCACTAAAACTAGTGGGGTGATTATGTTTTACCAGGGTTTTAACAACATCTAAAATAGTAACTACTAATTCTGAGAAAATTCTGAGGTATCGTCCAGCTAATACCATTTCAGAGTGAAAGCTATAAAGCTGATGCCAAAACAGGTATCAAAAATTGTGTGAGCGTATATGCATCTACTCCTAACTCTGTGCGCTCTTGTGCTGCTAAAATCCCAGCTTGGGCATGCCACCAAGCAGCAGCAGCGACAATATCTTCTAGCGGAATATCCTTAGAAGCGGCTTCGGCTAATAATCCACCAACTAGCCCAGTCAATACATCTCCACTACCACCACGCGCTAAAGCAGGAGTACTTTCAGGATTGATCCACACGGAACCTTGAGGATTGGCGATCGCTGTCCTTGCACCTTTAAGCAATACTACGGCTTTGCTTTGGGTTGCCGCTTCTCGTACAGCCTTCACTCTATCTGTTTTGGCATCAGGAAGATCAGGAAACAACCGTTGAAATTCTCCAGCATGGGGAGTCAATACTGTTGGTGCTTGTCGTTTTTGTAATGTTGGCAGAGTACCTATCTCCGCCAGGATATTCAAGCCATCGGCATCAAGAATTAAAGGGCGATCGCTCTCTAAAACTTTTTGGACAATGGGGCTTGCTTCTTTTGTTAAACCAGGACCGCAGGCAATCGCATTAAAGGAACTGAGGTCTGTTTTTTCTGGTAATTGCAGTTGAGCGATCGCCCCCGATGATGTTTCTGGGCAACCAATAATCAATGCTTCCGGCAAATGAGATACCATTGTGAACTTCAAAGACTCAGGCACAGCAACAGAGAGCATCCCGACTCCACTTGCTCGTGCGCCTAAAGCAGATAAAATTGCACCTCCAGAATACCGACGTGAACCGCAAATGAGCAGTAAATGTCCTTCTTTATACTTATGGGTAACTAATGGACGAGGTAAGGGCAGGCTGGAGAGTACAGTTGTTTTCGTGATCAGTTTTATCTTCGGTAAAGTCCCTAGTACAGCTTGCACATCAGCTAAGGGGATATCAAAATCAATTAACTCAGCTTGACCAACATACTCCAAAGCTTGGTCTTGCAATAAACCTAGCTTCCACAAACCTAAGCAAAACGTGTGTGTAGCACGAATAGCAGTTCCTAATACCTCGCCTGTATCTGTATGTAATCCTGAAGGTAAATCGATACTCACAATCGGTTTACGCCATTCATTGATCTGATCAATGGCAGTTGCTACAGGATCAGTCAGCACTCTTTCTAAGCCAAATCCAAATAAGCCATCAACTAAAAAATCGCATTCTGGGAGTTGTTCTGTAGATTGATAACATGGGATGCCTAAACTCTGAGCATACTGCAAGTGCTGTGAGGTGAGGTCTTTAAGCTTGGAGAAAGGACAATAAATCCAGACTTTATATCTTTGAAAGTGCAATTCACGGGCAACGACTAAAGCATCACCACCATTGTGACCGGGACCCACTAGAATTCCTACTTGTTGAAGGGGAAATGCCTGAACACGATGGGCAATCAACCCTGCTACCTTTTCCATCAAAGCCGCTACAGGCATACCTGCTGCAAAAATACGCGCTTCAATATCACGCATTTGCTCAGCGGTGACGACGATTTGTGAAATTTGTTCTTGCCTGTCCATGTATGGTTTAGATTTGAACGAAAATGCGGAGTGCAGTCCTCACCTAATCTGCGGTTGCATTCTTTAGATTAATCCAAAAATCAAAGGCTCAAAGCTAAAATCTAAAATTTCTAACTTCCGTAGTAAACCCTGGCATTAGCAAATCCTAGACTTCTTAAATAGTTATTCCATTGTTCTGCCTCTAATCGCCGAGAAAACGGTCCAACTGCTACGTGTGGTCCACGGGGATGATTTCTAGTCATCAAGTTCGTTTGTAGTCCTGCTCTTTGTTGAAGACGAGATTCAATTTCTGGTAAATCTTCGGATTTGGCAGGAATAACGACATAATAAAATTTACCTTTATACCTGGGGTAGTTGTCTGCGTAAGCAGAATATGAACTTCTCTGTCTATAGGGATAATAAGGGCGACTATAGGGGGAATAGAAGTTTCCATCTCTATAAGCACCTTCTCTATAAGAAGAATAGCTATGAGGAGAGTAATAGTTTCCCTCTCCATTGGCGTAGCTTATGAGTTGTGTACGATAGATTCCGTAGGATTCAAGTTGCCTGACACGCTGTAGAGCATTATACTCTTTGCTAAATGCTCCAGCTTGAATGACAGAACGTCCCTGAAATTGCCGTATATAAGCGCTGGGTTCAATTTGACGTACTTGTTGCAATAGTGACCAACTATTGCCATTAACGTAAACAAAGTAGCGTCCAAAGTGATTAGATGGCGGACTATAGTATCTGTTGTAGTACTGATGAGAATTATAGTCCTGATAGTTATTTTGATAACTTGGTGCTCCTTGGTATGATGATTGGGATTGTTTTTGAAATTCGATGACATTTATCGGTGAAGATGATTGGAGTTGAGGTAATGATTGCTGAGCGTAGAGAACTCCTGAGGTCTGTATTGGTGCTGGTAAAGGTTCAGCCACGGCTTGATTCATTAAAAAATTGGCGGGAATGGTTTTTGCTTGTCCTGGGCTAGAGTAGGAGATGAGCGCTAACCACCCTCCCAGCACGACAGATGCTGGAAATGCTATAAATTGACTGAGTAATGTACTCGGCATAATAGCAGCAAAATTTCTAGAATAATTTACAAAGAAGAAGTCAGAAGCCAGAAGCCAAAATGGTTACTGTGCAATTGGTAAATTACTGTTTAGTGACAAGCCCGCCTTTTTGAGAGATGGAATGAGAAAAAGAAACAACTATCGATCTTTAAATACAATACATTGTAGGTGTGATTTTCTTATCTAGTTTTATGATTGCGAAAAGTTCACAGTGTTTAGTTTAGAATTTGTAGCCTAGGATTTACGGATATGAATAAAGTCGTAGTAGGTCTCTCTGGTGGAGTTGACAGTTCCACAGCTGCTGCTATTTTGCATCACCAGGGCTATGAGGTTATTGGTCTCACCCTTTGGCTCATGAAAGGGAAGGGTCAATGCTGCTCGGAAGGTATGATCGATGCGGCTTATATCTGTGAGCAGCTGGGCATTCCTCATCACGTTGTTGATATTCGAGATGTGTTTCAGACGAATATCGTTGATTATCTGGTCGCTGGTTACAGTGCGGGAATCACTCCTTTGCCTTGCTCCCAATGCAATAAAACTGTGAAATTTGGGCCAATGTTGCAATATGCCCAAGACACCTTGGGATGCGATCGCATTGCCACAGGTCACTATGCCCGCATTCAGTACGATGAAGTGACTGGACGTTATCAGTTATTACGGGCTGTTGATCGCAACAAAGATCAGTCTTACTTCTTGTATGACCTGTCTCAAGATTTATTAGCAGCATCAGTCTTTCCTCTAGGAGAAATCTCCAAAACTGACACTCGTAGCATCGCGGCTAAGTATGAACTGAAAACTGCTGATAAGCCGGAAAGTCAAGACTTGTGCTTGGTGGAAAGTAATGGCTCAATGCGAGCATTTCTTGATAAGTATTTAGCACCCAAACCAGGTGATATTGTTGATTCTACAGGGAAAGTTCTTGGACAGCATGATGGTGTCCATCATTACACAATTGGGCAACGGAAAGGGTTGGGAGTCTCCGCTGCTGAACCTCTGTATGTCATTGGGTTGGATGCAATTAACAATAGGGTGATTGTAGGCGATCGCACCAAGGCAACTCAACCAGAATGTACAGTGGAGCGGGTAAACTGGGTTTCAATAGCCGAACCGTCAACCCCCATTCGAGCTGAGGTACAAATCCGCTATCGTTCCACTCCTGTACCAGTGACAGTCATTCCCTTAGAAAACTCACGTGTCCGCGTGGTGTTTGACGATCCTCAATTCAGCATTACTGCTGGTCAAGCTGCTGTCTGGTACGACGGAGAGAAAGTCTTGGGTGGCGGGATCATTGAACCTTTAGGCCAGATGTAGCAATCCGTGTAGGAGTTGTCAAAATTCAAAGTCTCAGAATCCCGGTTTCTTTGAGAAACCGGGATTCTCATTTATCACGAATGATTGAGGATTGTTATAAGTAAATATTATGATTTTCTTACTAAATTTGTATATTTTGTAATTTGATTTTGAAAATTTAATGTATGTCTTGAATGTAGAATATTAAGAAATGATGACATTAACTAATAACTTGCAAAAATTATTCAATTGGCATTGATATGCATGGGTAAATCGTGTCTTTAAGATAGTGATTTATGCAATAGTTCTCATTTTTCCGCCAGATAGAAACATCAGGCTGAAAGTTGATCTTGCCAATAAAACTCTCCATAAATTGGAGATGTTGCTTTGGCGAAAAAACTTAGCATAGCTTTTTAGTTGTCCTTATATTTTAATGTGGGCTAAAGCAAAACTGTGTAGCCCATTTTTTCAGGGTTGTCATTTTTTGTAGTTAGCTCATGAAAAAATATATGCCTCAAAGACTGAAAAATAACACCTATTTATCCAGATTAAATTACAAAAACTTTCTATTGAAATGGGAAAACTACTGGTTCAAAATACACGGTAGATGGCGTTCATGTCCTCTAACATGTCCTATAGAGAAACCTCATCACAGACATGTCTTTTGGAGTTGGTTCGGTAGTTTTATCGCTATAGCAGCAACAGCTTACCTATCTGTAAAAACTCATTCTCCACTGCTAATGGCTCCCTTTGGTGCGACTAGCGTACTAATCTTTGGCGTCCCTGATAGTCCTTTGGCTCAACCCCGCAATGTGATTGGTGGTAATCTTGTAGCCGCGCTGGTCAGCCTTACTATTCTGCATCTTTTCGGTTCGTCACCTTGGGCAATGGGAATAGCAGTTGCTACTGCTATTGGGATGATGCAGCTTACAGGAACTGTACACCCACCTTCAGGAGCTGTTGCATTGGTCGTGATGATGACGAAAGCTGCTTGGCCGTTTCTGTTAACTCCCACACTAGAGGGTTCTATTATTCTTGTACTCTGTGCTGTGGTTTTCAATAATCTGGCAGAAGAAAGGACTTATCCTAAGCACTGGTTGTGACCGACTCCTTGACTAGTGCGATCGCGAAACCGTCATACCCTTTGCTTCCCACAGTTTGAATTGCTGTAGCACTCACACGCGGGTCTGCAGCTATCAGTTCATTGAACCGACGCACCCCTTGAACGCTGGGATCGCTGCTGGTGGCGTTGATCACTTCTCCATTACGCACAACATTATCAGCAATGATCAGGCTACCAGGACGAGAAAGCTTGAGTGCCCATGCAAAATAATCTGGATTGTTTGGTTTATCAGCATCAATGAAAATTAGATCAAATGGCTCTCGACCCTCACAGGCAAGCTGAGACAGTGTAGAAAGCGCATGTCCTAGCCGCAGATCAACAACAGCAGACAGGCCCGCACGCGCGATATTGGCACGGGCAACCTCAGCGTGCTTTGGATCAGCCTCCAGCGTAATCAGACGTCCATTGGTTGGTAATGCCCGTGCCAGCCAGATCGTGCTGTAGCCGCCCAGTGTACCAATCTCCAGGACTGTGCGCGCCCCCTGAATCTGTGCCAACAACTGCAACAGCTTACCTTGGTTGGGCGAAACATTATGTGGTGGCAACCCAGCCGCAGCACTCACTCGGAGTGTTTCATCTAAGGAGGAGTCGGGAGGCACAAACAAATCAGTGATGTAGTCGTCCACTGCAGTCCATTGAGCTTGAGCCATCTAAAACCTCTTTTTACTCCAGCCTACCCCACCTCATTATGATTGGGTTAGTCACTATTTTACTCTCTAACCCCTCATAATACCATTAAAATTAGCTACCAACTCCTAACTCCTCACTCCCCATGAATCTTGAAGAAATTGACGGATTATTAGCTGATTGGAAAAAGAAAATTGATCTTGTGGGCCAGAATCTTATAGCCTTACATGAACTTTCAACTTACCAAAAGCTGACTGGTGTTTCAGGATTTTCTAAGACCCAACTTCAGGGAGTTACCTACACGCGTGTCATACCAGTTCTAGATATGATAAATGAACTGTTTGGTCACTTCGATCTGCTGGTAAAAACACTTGAGAAAGCAACTCAATTGCGCTCATCAATATCACTGTTTTTACCATCCCAACAAAAACTGCAAGAAATTGAACAAATCCTCACCCAACCATCTATTCAGTTAGCTGTTGTAGAAACTCCACTGTCAGAGCGAGGGCTTTTGACGGCTACTCAAACAACGGATGCGATCGCTCCCCAAGAGTTACTTGTCCGCATGAAAAAAGCTTATGAGATGGCAAAGCAAGTGATTCTATCTGTTGATGAGGCATGGTCACGCTTACACCCTATCTTGGAACACACAGAAGTTGAAATTCAGAAGCTGCAAAAATTGGCTAATTCGCTTGGCATAGAATCCTTAGAAGAACTTTCCGAAATGAGTCACAAGATAACTTCCTTGCGTGCTTGTGTTGAAAGTGATCCACTGGGGGTAACTACAGATTTCTCAAGAGAGATTTTGCCGCAACTCACACGGGTGAGAATGTCTCTAGAGCAAATGGCTAAACAGAGGCAGCAATTACAAGAAAAATTTTTGCTAGCTCACCAACTCCAATCAAAATTGTTAGAACTTCATCATCAAGCAACAGACGCTTTTACTGAAAGTACTTTAAAAGTGGTTGACCATTCGATGCTACAAATACCTCTACAAAGTGCTCAAATCGAAGCACTTTCGTCTTGGCTGAGCAGATTGGAAACCAAGTTTAGTGAAGGTCTTGTTAATCCCGTGCAAGTTGGTTTGGAAAACTGGCTCACCAAGGTGAAGGAATATACTATAGCTGTGGAAAAGGCATACGCAGCAAATAAAGCACCTTTGGAAACAAGAGCCGAGTTGCGTGGACGCTTGGAAGCTCTCAAAGCTAAAGCACTGGCACGAGGACGGGTAGAAGATGCTACTTTGTCTGAACTCGCCTTTCAAGCTCAGCAACTTCTTTACACCCGACCAACACCTTTGAATCAAGCAGCCGAGCTAGTCAGTCAGTATGAGAAACGTTTGAATACTGGGGAGTAGGGATTGGGGAGTGGTGAATAATGAATGCTAGAACAGTTTCATGATCCATAATTTACACCGGTTTTTGAGAACTCCTAACAATCAACAACTAACAACTATCAACTAACTCACCTAAAAGGAAAGTTTCATGGACGGCGATCGCTGTAAGCGCAATGGTTGTAGTGGCACTATTGAAGATGGCTATTGTGATGTGTGTGGATATGCGGAATTGAGAACTGTAGAGACGTTACATGGTTCTCTACATGACAGTGTTCTCAGGCAAACCCAGCCAACAAGGCAAAGCGCAAGCATTACTACAGGTACGGGTTCATCACCATTGACGAATCGCTCTAGAGGGTCGCGCCGTACAAGCCAAACATCTGCAAGAAGTAGCCGCCGACAACTGGGTGCTGGATTGGTTTCTGTGCCAGAACTGCCTTCAACGGAACCAGAAAAAGCCATCATGGCAGAGGCAAAGGTTCCTGATAACAAACGCTTCTGCTCAAATTGCAATAACTCTCTTGGTAGGGAAAAAGGCTTTTGCCCAAAGTGTGGACAAAAGTATTCCTTTATCGCCTCCCTTAACCCTGGTGACCTAGTCGCTGGGCAATATGAAGTTAAAGGTGCGATCGCCTTTGGTGGACTAGGATGGATTTACTTGGGTTTTGACAAAATACTGTCTCGTTATGTGGTGCTCAAAGGTCTACTGAATACTGAAGATGCAGCGAGTGCAGCCGTTGCGGTAGCAGAACGCCAATTTTTGGCAGCAGTGAAACATGCCAACATCGTAGGTATTTACAACTTTGTCAACCATGGTAATGAAGGCTTCATTGTGATGGAGTATGTTGGTGGCAAAACGTTGAAGGCAATTCGCCAACAACGGGGACCATTGCCAGTCACGGAGGCGATCGCCTATATTCATCGGATTTTGAGTGCTTTTGCTTACTTGCATTCTTTGGGGTTAGTGTATTGCGACTTCAAGCCAGATAACGTGATG
>JAJPJF010000122.1 GCA_021324415.1 Nostocales cyanobacterium Centralia_MAG_434 | reverse complement strand
TGTTAATTCGATTGCTTAATGAAGGTGGTCTTATTATTAAGTGGGAGCGAAAGATTAAAAATAAAGGTAACGCAGTATATTAAATTTAGCTGCGCAACAGCTTATCAGGATTTAGATGCCAGGCTTATCTTATGTGTATTTTAGAAGCCCAATACTATCCCTATATCAAGCTCATATTCAAATTAAGTAAAAGTAAAGATAGATATCAATTAAAAACAGATGATTTTAACTTTTTTTATAATAGAGGATGGTATTTTCAAGTTATAAATTACCTTTAGAAAAGCTAAATGAGCTATATGTGCTTATTTATCTAATATAAACATTAGCAAATCAAGTATTTATTATGGCTATCAGTATCTTCATTGTGGTATTTCTAATAGTAATTGTTGCGTATTTCTTAGATAGACACAATAAACGTAATGATTATAAGACCTCATTAAAAATGGCTGAGAAGGTAGAACTATCCGATATGTACAGACATGAAGAATCATTTTCTAGTCAAATAAGATTTGAATATTGGTTAGTTTTTCAATCATCTAAAGGTAAAATATTTCATGTCTTAGTCGCTGACCAAGTTCAAGAAGGAACTCAGAAACATCAGAATTGTGAACACTTATTCAGAACACTTAAAAAAGGGGATACTGGTACACTAATTTTGACTCCACAAGGGCATTTTCACGACTTTTTGTTCTCTGTAGTTAAGAGATGTCCCTATCCTGCTGCTACGAGTTTCAATTAATAGCTCATGCTAATGCCTTATTTCTATAGTGGTTTGTGACGTCGGCTACCGAAAATATGAGCGTACATATAGGAAAACTCACAGCCAATAAAGAATATCTGGCAGGTGAGGTAAATCCACAACATCAAAATCATGACGCTACCGATGACACCGTACGATAAGTATTGGCTGCCAATTGAAATGATACTTTTGCTGACTAAATACTGTAACCCACTAAACAAAGCAGCACTGAGTAATGCACCTAGCCAGATATCTTGCCATCCGACATGGGTAGAGGGCAAAATCTTAAACAAGATCAAAGTTACTAAAGCCAGAATAAAAAAAGATGAGCCAAATTCAAGACCATGTGCCAACTGTAATTCGTTAATCGGAACAAAGAAACCCATTTGCTGAAAGTGAGCCACAATTTCAAGCAACATCTTATTGATAATATTTGCAATTAACGAAACCAATAGCAGTAAGGATGTGCCTAGGACTAATAGAAATGCTAAGAGTTGCTTAAGAATAAAAGAACCTATTGTCCTATGAATTGATTCTGCTTCGGAAAGGTTATTATTTGATTGCCAAATTTTATTTACGGAACTATTTAGAACTACAAAGACAGTGCTAGCAGAATATAATAGTAGTCCAGTTCCAATGATCCCTGCCCCAGTACTACTTTGGTGGAGAGCAATAACGGTTGCTCTTACCATATCATGCACTTCTATGGGTAGAAACCGCTTCACAAACTCTTCAATATACTGAAAAGCTTTAGTGTTTGGTTCGATTAACCAACCGACAACACTAAAAACCATGAGCAAAATTGGAAACAAAGAAAAGAGAGCGTAGTAAGATAAGGCTGCTCCCATATTTGAACAATCATCCTGCTGCCATTTCAGACTAGTCTTGATTAACAGTTGAATTGGCTTTGAAGGGAGAATGTGGGAGCGAATATATTGAATCATAATTTTGCCTAGCATCAACTTTTATCCATAAACTACCCCACCTTGTAGATGGAGAGGGAATGACAGCGCTTTGTTAAATTATTTCTGGAACTTCTCATTGCCTTAAAAATTGCCAATCCTACAGTTTAGGATCTTAATTAATAGATTAACGAGAGATAAATCCCATGAGACTGGAGCAGCAATCCTTTCTTCAGAAGTGGTATTCTCCGACGGGCCTGTGCTTGACTCTATTTTTAGTGGCTTACAACGTGAGTGTTGTCCCAGCAATCATGCCACGCATTGTAAGGGATCTATATTCAAGTATGGGTTATATTCAGTGGGCATTGGTGCTGCTGCCTTTAGTTCAAGCTTCGTTTGCCCCTACGTGTGAAAATTTGATCAAGCGATTTGGTCGCAAATCTGTCTTTATGGTAGGTTTAGGGCTATTTACAGTTGGTGTGCTTGCCACTTCTGTGAGTCCTAACATGGGATTTTTTGTTGTTGCGTATTCGTTAATTACGGGATTAGGCGCTGCACCCTTAATAGGCTCACCACGGGATTTTATCAGCAGAATTTATCAGGAAAAAGCTGAAAAGTATGCGTTGTTGGCGTTGATTGTGTTCTCAATTATGGGTGGTTTGACAGGAGCTCTCCTTGGTGGGTGGATTGCCTCCAAATATGGCTGGCGCTGGTCATTTCTCCCCGAAGTCTTACTAGTTCCAGTGATTGTTATACTACTGCAAAGTGCTCCCAGAACACCCCAAACCTATACTATTCCTTTGGATTGGATTGGCGGACTGTTATCATTTTTGGGATTTGGCTTCACCCTACTGGGAGTGAGTTTGGCTGGTGAATATGGCTGGTGGATGCCAAAGCAAGTGTTTAAGATACTTGATGTTGTTATTCCACCCTTTGCGCTCTCAATAGTTCCGACCTTGGTTGCAGTAGGTGTAGTGTTTTTGGGTATGTTTGCAGCTTGGCAACGACGTCAAGCTCGTCAGGAAAAAGCTTCATTGCTGCGAGCAGGCTTGCTTCGGCAGAAGCCCTTCTTGCTGGCGCTATTTACAGCAACTCTGCATTTTATGATTACGACAGGGATGCAGTTTAACCTCTACCAGTTTTTACCAGCAGTACTGAGACTCAATCCATACCAGACAGCCCTTGCCGTTTTACCTTTCTCTCTGGCCACTTTGATTGTAGTCGTGTACACTACATTCAAAATTGTTGGGCGGGTTCCACCAAAGTTCTTGATCTACAACGGACTGACAATTTTTTGCATTGGTGTTTGGCAATTGCATAATGCAATTCACTTAAGTATGACTACCTTAAGTTTGCTGCCTGCGTTGGTCATTATGGGAGCAGGCTCAGGCGTGTTTTTGGCACAAATTGGTGTCACAACATTTTCGACAGTGGCACGAGATGATATGGCTGAAGCTAGCGGTATCTACAATTCATTTCAGAACTTGGGAAATGCCTTGGGGCGGGGAATTTTGGGAACAGCTTTGATTTCAACTGCTTCAATGAAAATCGTTGATCAGGCAATTACACAACTTGGGAAGGGAGTGAGTCTAGCACAGAGACAAGAGGCAATTAACAGATTAGAACGGGTGATTCAAACTTATAGTCGCGAAGAACGCAGAGAATTTTTTGGCAATTTACCTGCTGTCATTCAACCCTCCCTCGATAAAATTCTCGATGTCTCTGCGGTAGAAGCAATGCAAACTGCTGTGTGGCTCGGACTTATATTTAGTCTGGCTTGTCTACTCTTGTCATTCTTTCTACCCAAGAGCTCCTCTGTTTAATCTTTTGAGCCCATCCCAGAATTGGAACTATCAGTCTGCACCCCCTAGTGCACCTCAACCGAATGCCTTCTCTGGCTTCTTGAAATCAGCAGCGACAACTGCCGCTGGCGTAGCAGGTGGAGCGCTCCTGTTTCAAGGCTTAGAAAACTTGTTCGACCATCACGGCGGTTGGCAAGATCAACCTCAAGAAATTGTAGAGAACAACTTCATCGAATCGCCTCCAATCGATAATGGCTACGATGAAGTTCCCCAAGATAACTTTCTTCCTGATGACCCCGGTCAGTTTAACTCTGATGACTATCAGGCTGATCAAGGTTTTTACGACGACAACAACTTCTACCAAGCTTAGTCTGGCATCTTTGCAATTATCTCCTTGCATCTACACCAGCAACTGAATTAGCCATCTGTTCTAATGTTCGCGGATTAGTTGCTTCGAGATATTTAGCTGTCATCTCCGGGGTTAAGAGTTCCAACATCAGACGGTTTTCAATCCAGAATTCCACAACATCAAAAGCACCATCACGGCTACAAGGAAAAACTCGCCATCCTTCCCGTGCGCCAATTTGTTCGATTTCCTCTATGCTCAGAGAAACAGAAATGGCTGCATGAACCGATGTGTAATTTGCAGGATGCTCATTCATCTGAAATCCGGCTTGTCCTTGCCATGCATCTGGTATGAGCTCACTACCCAAGGGATAAAATTCAATTCCTGTACCAAATTCATCGCCCACTAACATCATGTAACCACCAGGATTAGGTGAAAACGGTACTACTTTACCGTGCATAATTTCTGCCATGACATTAGATACGTGCTGAGGATTTTGTACAGAAATAGAAATGTGATGGAGCATAATTACCTCTTAAAACATTATGAATATATCAAAATGGTATATCTTTATATTTGGATCTATAGCTTGTTTTAAAAAACTGACATCTATCTTGATATGCTCACATTAAATTGAAGTTAGGTTGAACTTCCTCACCCAAAGCATCAGCTAGCAGTTGTATACCTAAACAAATGCCTAGATCGGGCAAATATAGGTACTGTTATCGCAACGTAGCGCTATGACTAAGGAGTTTTGTACTTTGAAAAGAGAGATTATGAAGCGGTCGCTCCAGTCCTAGAGAAAGTGTACCAACAGATGCGATCGCACTCTCAGCCAAAAGTCCCTTTATTCACCAAGCAGCTTGCACCAGGATTGGGATTAGCAGAAGAACCAAATCACAAGTTTACTGATCGAGAAATGTCAAAAATTTTTAATAAAATCTATTATATTTGCTATCTATTAAATAACGATTAACTTGAAATTTCTTATATATATCTAAAATATTCTTATAGATAGATTATTAAATAATGCTTCTATCAAGAGTAGTAAAAACACACAGATACTTCTCTTAGAAGCGAGTGTGTTTCATATCCAAACTTATTGAGTGTAAAAACAAGTGAGTGTATCTATTTTGACTCCTACTCTCCTTTTCCCAAAGGAAGAATGGGAATCCTGACTAAGCCCTCAGAATGGAGGTCGTAATCTGTCAGTTATAGAGACATAACTTAAGACAGAAGTAAATTATGCTCCTTATACTCTACATTTTGCTGAAATGATGCAAGCTAAACGACTATTGAGATTATGGGCACAAAAATTGTACTTTGGTTGATATGGTTAGTATTTGTCGCCTATACCTTGCTGCTAGCTCCGCTCGATCAACTGGGTAATTTAACGCTGATTGAGAAGTTGGTCAAGCTTCAGTGGATGGATATTAACCCCATTTTGGCGGCTATATTCAGTCTAATGGGTGTCTGGCCAATGATTTATGCTAGCCTGTTGCTCATTGATGAGCGCATGCAAGACATATCAGCTTGGCCTTCTTTGTTGTTGTCAAACGGATCAGGAGTCATTGGACTGCTGCCCTATTTAATCTTGCGTCAACCCAATCAAGAATTTTCTGGGCAGAAGGATATCTTGCTGAAAACTCTCGATTCTCACGCTTTCGGTATATTCCTTAGCTTAGCCACAGCTGGCTTACTTGCCTATGCAATGCTTGCTGGCGATTGGGGGGATTTTATTCGGCAATGGCATACCAATCACTTTGTTCATCTCATCAGTTTGGATTTTTGCCTGATGTGCGTTTTATTTCCCTCAATCCTTGGTGATGATATGGCTCGTCGAGGACTTAGGGATTCTAGAATTTTCTGGACAGTAACGCTCGTACCTCTGTTAGGCGCGCTAGCCTATCTGTGTCTCCGTCCTCCTTTAAAGGAGTCCAGCATCTAATAGACATCTAACCTTTTCAATCTTCGCTTTACTTGCATCCGTGGCAAACGATATTTAAACCTGAGAGCAACTTGATAGTAACTAAACACAGAAAACTAACGATGATTTTGGATGTAAGCTATCCAACAGCAGCCAACAATTAAAAATATCCAAGTAATCGTTACGTTATTACCTAATAACTTATGCAAAAAGTCTTCCATGACTTAGGTTCTCCTTACTTTTTTCCAAATTATTTCTTCTTGCTTAACTGATGCTTCTACCTAAAGAGCTAGACTAATACTAATCAGTTTTGTTAGCAAAATTTTTTAATTTTCTTATCTCATTACTATGCAGAGTTTTCAACTTTACGAACGCGCCTCTACAGTTTCAGATAAATTTTACACTCATGGAGATTGGCAGAAAGGATATCAATCTCTCAAGCAAGAGTTTGATTATTGGATTGATGATATAGAAGGACAAATTCCAACTGAACTCAATGGAACTCTGTTTAGAAATGGTCCAGGGTTATTGGATGTAAATGGGCAAAGAATTCATCACCCATTTGATGGTGATGGTATGATTAGCCGCATCAGCTTCTCTAACGGTCGTGCCCATTTTCGCAACCGCTTTATCCGCACTAGTGGCTATGTAGAAGAACAGAAAGCTGGCAAAATTCTTTATCGCGGTGTCTTTGGTACCCAAAAATCTGGTGGGTGGCTGGCTAATGCTTTCGACTTCAAACTGAAAAATATTGCTAACACCAACGTCATTTATTGGGGCGGTAAATTGCTAGCACTTTGGGAAGCTGCCGATCCCTATCGCTTAGACCCCTCCACTTTGGAAACTTTAAGTAAAGAACACTTCAATGGTGTTTTGTCAGAAGGAGAAGCTTTTGCAGCACACCCACGCATCGATTCTAGTTACAGCAATGCACCCAGATTAGTAAATTTCTCGATCAAACCAGGTCTATCTTCCACAATTACTATTTTTGAGTTAGATGTTACTGGCAAGATTGTACAAAGGCATGCTCACCATGTTCCAGGTTTTACCTTTATTCACGATTTTGCAATTACCCCCAATTACTGCATATTCTTTCAAAATCCTGTTGCCTTTAATCCCGTACCTTTTATCCTAGGAATGCGTGGTGCAGGTGAATGTATAAAGTTTCAACCAAATCGACTGACTCGCGTGATTGTCATTCCCCGTAATCCTCAACAAAAGGGGGTACAGATTCTAGAAACTCAGTCTGGTTTTGTCTTTCACCATGCCAATGCTTTTGAGGTGGGAGATGAAATAGTTCTTGACTCTATTTGCTACGAATCTTTACCAGAAGTGGAACCAGAAAGCGATTTCCGGCAAGTTGATTTTGATGCGATTAAGCCAGGTCAATTATGGCGGTTCCATCTGAATCTCAAGCATAGGAATGTACAAAGAGAGTTGTTAGAAAGTCGATGTTGTGAGTTTCCCAGTGTGCATCCAACTAAAGTGGGGCGTCATCATCGCTATATATACATGGGCGCGGCACATTTAGAGACTGGTAATGCTCCATTACAAGCATTGTTAAAAGTTGATTTAGAATCGGGAGAAAGACAGCTTTGGAGTGCTGCACCCCGAGGTTTTGTAAGTGAGCCAATTTTTGTTCCGCGATTAGGTTCCAAAAAGGAAGATGATGGCTGGGTATTGGCTTTGGTTTACGATTCTACGTATCATCGCTCAGATGTCGTGATTTTGGATGCAAATGATTTCCACAAAGGAGCGATCGCCCGGTTGCACTTAAAACACCACGTTCCTTATGGCTTGCACGGAAACTTTACTTTTGAGGTGTTTCTAGCAAATAGCTAAAAAAGCTTCCCATCAAACCTATAATCAACGCCTTGACAACACTACCTTTGTATGTGTTGGGAAACAAACCACTGCGGCTCCAATCAGTCGCAGTTCTCTTGCACTATTAAAAACGTTCTTATGACACAGATAGAAACTGTCAATACATGGGCTGATAGCCCCTTAATCGATCCTAAAAAAGATTGTCTAGGATATGCGAGTTTCGCTAATTATCTAGCAGACAGCATTTGTAAAATGACGTTGACCGAAGGGTTCGTTATTGCCGTCTACGGTTCTTGCTGTTCTGGCAAGTCTACACTATTGAACTTCTTAATTCACTATCTCAAGCATAAGCCAGAAGAGGAGAGACCGATCATTATCTCTTTTAATCCCTGGTTATTTTCTGGATACAAAGATATCACAAGAAGTTTTTTTGAACAATTACAAAATGTTTTAAGTCAAGTAAAGTCTATGCCGAAAGGCTTAAAAGAAAGAATAGCTGATTTTGCTAAAGTTATTTCAGAAATTCCTTTGCCTTATACTGAGACAGTCAAGCCAGTAGCAACATTATTAGATGATAAGGAAAAAGAAACTTCAGAGTTTAAACAAGAAGTTGAAGATAAACTAGTACAGCAGCAGCAGCGAATAGTTATAACAATTGATGATATTGAGCGGCTGCCTGCTGAGGATATTAGACAGTTATTTCGCATTTTTAGTGCTATACCTAATTTTACTAACGTTGTCTATTTTCTGACCTTTGATAAAGAAGTTATCATTAAAACAATTGCAGAAGATAAAGAAATAGATAAAGACACATACTTACAAAAAATTATTAATGTTGCTTTTGATTTACCTGCTCCAGAGAAAACATCACTTCGTAAACTTCTGTTTGAAAAGCTTGATAGCATATTTTCAAATACAGAAAGTCAACTATTTGACCAGACTCGCTGGAGTGATATTTACTTACTGGGAATAGATCACTTTATTACTAATATCCACGATATTGTTCGTCTCACGAACACTTTGAGAGTGACCTATCCATCCTTGAAAAGTGAAGTGAATCTAGTTGATTTCGTTGCTATTGAGTCTCTTCGGGTCTTTTGTCCAATCATTTACAATATAATCGGCCAAAATCCCCATGCTTTTATCGGAAAAATAGACTCTTCAGTTAACAAATTAGAAAATCTGTATCATGCCTGGATTGCTCAACTACCGACTAAGGATAAGCAACCTATTAAAAATATACTCATGCATCTTTTTCCCAAATTTCAATCTGTTTGGAACAATAGCTATTTAAATGTAACCGAACAAGAAGAGTTAAAATGGCGCGAGAATATGCGTATATGTAGCTTAGAAACATTCCCTGTTTACTTTCGTCTAACTTTATCTACATCTGAGTTGTCTAATAATCATCTCAAAGTTAGTCTTAGCTCGGCTGAAGATGTGGAAATATTTAGAGAAAATCTGTTAAAATTGGCTAATCAAAGACGCCTTAACGGCAAGATACAAGCTAGAGCATTTTTGGAACAGCTAGAAGATTACCCTGAACAAGAAGTTCCTGTTAATTGTATTCCCTTAATCGTACAATCTCTATTCGATGTGGATGAAAACCTGCTAGCTTCTGAAGATGAATTAACAAGCATGTTTGATTTAGGAAGTAAAGTTATCATCAGTCGTTTTATCTTACGTTTGTTAATTCGGCTAGAAGAAAAAAACCGTTTTGAAGTACTTAAAAAAGTGATGACTCACGGGAAATCATTAACAATGACTAGTTATGAAATAACACTATTAAAAGATCAATACAATAGGAATATTTTAGAAAAGTTTAACTTGGAAGAAGAATGGCCGTTAAAGTCAAAACACCTCCAATCGTTGGAAGAAATTGCTACTGCAAGACAGCACGAAGCTGATAATAACAATTAAGAAGGGTGTGGGGTGTAGGGTGTAGGGTGTGGGGTGTAGGGTAAAACTCTTCTAAAAAAGAGCTAAAATTTTTTGAATAACCACCTAAATAGCCAAAGCAAAAGCTCGTCTATAACAGAAGTTTTTTACGTTTCAGTTATTGTCAAAGAAGCGATAGAAACAAACTATGAAACGTGAAACCCTAGCAGAGTTAGTTGCTCGAACTATAATGGAATTTGAAAAACGTGAGGCACAGCTACAAAAAGCCTCGCAGGCGCAACAGCAAAAGGAGAACAAACCCAAACGCCGCAAGTGTAACGCTGCTTAATGTAAGTGTAGCAATTCGACCGCAGTGACTATGTTGCCATCTACCATTATTTTCTTGACACACCCTTTAAGTAAAGCTTGTTTATCCTGCGGTTCTAGTCCTTGCCAATACCTTTGGTTTGAAAAGGCGACAACAATCCTTTCTTTGGCAATTAGATATTGTTTAGATGTATTGTATGTTGTAGCGATCGCATCAGCAATCTGCCGCAAAATATCTTGTTTAGCTTTCTCAATCGCTGGATTTGAAGGCAGTGCTTCGAGAGTATTTAAAGATGCTCGAAGTGTTTTAACTTCTGGTGGTTCTGCTGTTGTTTCAACGTCTTTTTCTACTAATCCAGCTAAGCGTTCAGCTTCACGAACTAGATGGTGAATCACTTGTGCTTCTAGTTCGTCAGAGGCGATCATTTTTCCATTACTACAAGCCCCAGTACGATAGAAACTACACTGGTAATGGTGTCTTACAAAATTCTTTTTCTTCACCAATTTCTTACACTGGCGACTGTAAGCAGCACCGCAATGGACACATTTTACTAAATTTGCAAATGGGTTGGTGTATTTTTGCTCAGTTGCCCATCGATTTTTACGGTTATCCCGAATCATGGACTTGATACGTTCGTGTTCCTCACGGCTAATAATTGCTTCATCATCATGAGTCCCCCAGATCACCTCCCATTCATCAAATGGTTTCCTGTGTCCTCTAGATTGAACTATGGTGTTGTATAGTGTCCCCCCTGCATAGACAGGATTGACAAGAGTAGACCGCAAGCCGGAAACTGACCACTTTAAGCCTGTGTGGGGATAACGCAGATTTAATCCGCCGCCACGAGATTTGTTGATATTCTCCAATACAATTTCATCTTCGTTAAGAAGCAAGTTAGCTTCATTACTCTGAGATTTTGGGACAGCGTTTGCTTGAATACCAAAGATATCATGCAATTGTCTAGTCGTTTGTGATACTGTACCAACTGCTAAAAAAGTGTCAAAGACAAATCGCATTAACTGCGATCGCGTGAACTCCCTCTTCCCTTCGATCAAACAAACACAGGGACGGTCATCACGTTTGTATTTGTCACCCTCAACGACATATCCCAAAGGTGCATTCCAATGGGGTTTTTTATTAGCTTTACGCGTATCTCGCTCTTTTTTGACTCGCATCCCCAACATTTTCACCTCATACTTACTTGCAGCTAATCGAACATCAATTGTCAACTCGCCGCCAATACTCGACATGTCAAATGGCTCATCTAATGCACATGGCTGTATACCTTTCTTTTTCAACGCATCCATCAAAAGATAAAAAGTCATTGATGAAGATGTCAAACGGTCGATCCGAATAAACAGCAGCTTCGACACTTTGCCTGGTACAGATGCGTTGATATCTTCAATCAACTTTAAAAGCCCTTTTCGCTTATCACTCGTACGACTTTCCACGTCGTAATATATTTGTGTTGCTCCAGCACTACGCAACCGACGCATTTGTTTGATTAAAGCACCTTCGTCCTCATTTTGCTCATCCGTCGAAACCCTTGCGTAAGCCCAAACGTCCATATAGCGTACCATAGCAATCTTAGACTATTTTACCTGATAGCATGCACATGAGAAGCTTGTTGTTCACCGAGCCTGTAGACTTACTCATCGGTAATAGCTACGGTAAGTACTTGTGGCGTGATTGCAAGGTTCCCCTCGTGAGAATTGGTTATCCCATCATGGATCGCCACCACCTACACCGTTACGCCACCATTGGTTACGAAGGCGTGATCAACTTACTCAACTGGATCGTGAACACTATCTTTGATGATATTGATCACAACACCAACATTCCTTCTAAGACTGATATTTCTTACGACTTAATTCGTTAAGAATTACAACTCCCTCAGCGCCGTGCCAAGAAAGTAAAAAGTTAAAAGTAAAAATTTATCAAAAATTTCTTTTAACTTTTTACTTTTTACTTTTTCTTGAGGAACACCCTATGGAATCTGTAAACCACACCCACCATGAGCATAATTATCATCCACCAAACACTCAAAAATCTCGCCACTTTGATATTCTCTATCCTTTACGCAGTTTGGTAGATAAAATTCAGGTAAAAAATGCTCGCTTTGCCCATCTAATTTGTCAAACTATTCCTTGCTGTTGTCCGTTTGAGAGAGATATTAAATTATTTGGGCGTGTCTTCCATGTACCAGCACTATGTAAACTTAATCCCTTATATGACAACTTCGTTGGATTGCGTTTTCGCGCCCTAGCTTACCTATCAGATGTATGTGGAGAAGATGTAACGAAATACATCTGTTAGTTGTTAGTCATTAGTGACAAATAACACATAATCAAGGACCAAGGACAAATGACAAAGGACAAAGGACATAAAAGATGAAAATCACCCAAAGCAAAATTAATGAGCTGTTGAGTGAGCCTGGATGCGAACACAATCACAAAAAACAGGGGGAAAAGAAAAACAAATCTTGCGCACAACTGGCAAAGCCTGGAGCTGCTCAAGGGGGTTGTGCCTTTGATGGTGCAATGATTGCTCTTGTACCAATTGCCGATGCTGCTCATTTAGTCCACGGACCGATCGCCTGCTCTGGTAACTCCTGGGGAGGTCGAGGGAGTCTCTCCTCTGGTCCCATGCTATACAAAACAGGTTTTACCACTGATTTAGATGAAACTGATGTCATCTTTGGTGGCGAGAAAAAGCTGTACAAAGCCATTCTTGAAATTGAAAAGCGCTACAAACCTGCTGCTGTATTTGTCTACTCCACTTGCGTTACTGCTCTCATTGGCGACGATTTAGATGCTGTGTGTAAGGTAGCTGCCAAGAAAACGGGAACTCCTGTGATCCCTGTAAATTCACCCGGATTCATTGGGAGTAAAAACTTTGGCAACCGTCTTGGTGGAGAGGCCTTACTAGAATACGTTGTTGGTACTGCAGAACCAGAATTCACCACACCCTACGATATCAACCTGATTGGTGAATACAATATTGCAGGTGAAATGTGGAATGTTCTGCCACTATTAGAAAAATTAGGTATCCGAGTTTTGGCAAAAATTACAGGCGATGCTCGCTACAAAGAAATTTGCTACGCCCATCATGCCAAGCTCAATGTGATGATTTGCTCTAAAGCACTACTCAATATGGCGAGAAAAATGGAGGAGCGCTATGGCATTCCTTACATTGAAGAATCTTTCTACGGTATTGAGGATATCAACCACTGTCTGCGAAATATTGCTGCAAAATTAGGTGATGCTGATTTAATTGAGCGTACAGAAAAGCTCATTGCTGAAGAAAATACCGCCCTGGATATAGCGCTGGCTCCTTACCGTGAGCGATTAAAAGGAAAGCGCGTTGTGCTCTATACCGGAGGTGTAAAAAGTTGGTCAATCATCTCGGCTGCAAAAGACTTGGGAATAGAAGTTGTTGCTACCAGTGCCAGGAAAAGTACTGAAGAGGACAAAGCCCGGATCAAGAAGCTGTTAGGTAAAGATGGCATCATTCTAGAACAGGAAAGTCCCAAAGAGATTTTGAGGATTGTCAAAGAAACAAAAGCTGATATGTTGATCGCGGGTGGTCGAAATCAATACACCGCTCTCAAAGCCCGAATTCCTTTCCTTGACATCAATCAAGAACGTCACCATCCCTATGCCGGTTATAGAGGAATGGTAGAAATGGCACGAGAACTATACGAAGCTCTATATAGCCCAGTATGGGAGCAAGTACGTAAGCCTGCTCCTTGGGAAGACAATAACCAGACAAGCAGACAAGAATTCTCAGCACCCCTCTCCCCCGTCTCTTCCACACTCTCTTCCTCCTCTTCCATCGAGGTAATCTAAATGGCAATCGTCACGACTTCCGAAAAACCAGTTGTTGTTAATCCCCTAAAGCAAAGTCAAGCATTGGGTGCAACCTTAGCCTTTCTAGGATTGAAAGGGATGATCCCGCTTATGCATGGTGCCCAAGGTTGCACTGCTTTCGCAAAAGTTGTTTTAGTGCGGCATTTCCGTGAGGCAATTCCTCTTTCGACTACAGCAATGACGGAAGTTTCCACTATCTTGGGAGGCGAGGAGAATGTTGAACAAGCAATTCTGACATTAGTGCAACGGACAAAGCCAGAAATCATAGGTCTATGCACTACTGGACTTGTGGAAACCAGAGGGGATGACATGGAGGGATTTCTCAAGGAGATCCGTCAACGTCATCCAGAACTGGATTACTTACCAATTGTTTTAGTCTCTACACCAGATTTTAAAGGTTCATTGCAAGATGGCTTTGCCAATGCTGTAGAGAGCATAGTTAAGCAAGTTCCTCAAAAAAGCAACAGGCAAAATGTCGATTCCAAACAGATTACGATATTAGCAGGTTCTGCTTTTACACCAGGGGATGTGCAGGAAATTAAAGAGATTGTCACCTCCTTTGGATTGAAACCTATATTTATACCTGACCTGTCCGCCTCATTAGATGGTCACTTAGAAGATTCTTATAGTCCAGTTACAGCCTGTGGCACAAGTCTAAGCGAACTCAAACACCTTGGTGATTCTGTGTTCACCCTAGCACTTGGTGAGAGTATGCGGAGTGCGGCACAAATTTTGGAACAAAAGTTTGGCATACCTTACAAAGTGTTCAGTGAACTAACAGGACTAGAAGCAACAGACAACTTCTTGCAAGCATTGGCAAATATCAGTGATACCAGTGTCCCAGAGAAATACCGCCGCCAAAGACGTCAGTTACAAGATGCCATGCTAGATACTCACTTTTACTTTGGTTGTAAGCGAGTCTCTTTAGCGTTGGAACCAGATTTGTTGTGGTCAATAGTTCATTTCCTGCAATCAATGGGGACTCAGATTCATGCAGCTGTGACAACCACACGTTCTCCTATATTGGAAAAACTCCCTGTCAAAAACGTCACTATCGGTGATTTGGAAGACTTTGAGCAACTTGCGATCGGCTCAGACTTGCTCATTGGTAACTCTCACACAGCGGCGATCGCCAACCGCTTAAAAATTCCTCTTTATCGTCAAGGGATTCCTATTTTTGATCGCCTAGGTAATGGTCAATTCACCAAAGTTGGTTACCAAGGTACTATGCAGCTTTTATTTGACATAGGCAATCTCTTTTTAGAGCAGGAAGAGTCATTAGTCATTGGACATTAATTACCAAGAAAAAGGGACAACAAAAAGACAAATAATCAAGGATAAATAACTATGAAAATTGCTTTCACAACAAGTGATCATGTTCATATTAATGCTCACTTTGGATGGGCAAAAGAAATTGATGTTTATGAAATTTCAGATAATGGATATGAGTTTTTAGAAACTCTTTCCTTTGATGGAGACCTCAAACAAGATGGTAACGAGGATAAAATAACACCAAAACTTGAAGCATTAGCTGATTGCACAATTGTTTATGTTACAGCCATTGGTGGTAGTGCAGCTGCTCGATTAATTAAGAAGGGAGTCACACCAATCAAAGCGCGGTCAGAACAAGAAGAGATTGCTGACATTCTCAATAAGTTAGTACAAACTCTAAAAGGAAATCCTCCACCTTGGTTGCGTAAAGCTTTACAGCAAAAATCTCAAAGCTTTGAAGATGAACTTGAAGAGGAAGCAACTGTATGACTGAAAACAATAATGTTAACGGAGTCGCTACAAATGAAGTTTTAACCTCACCCTTTCTCAAGACATTAGTACAGCAAATTCGGGGTTTAGATACTTATAGAGTTTATCGTAATTGGTCTGACGAATTACTGCTTAAACCCTTTATTGTTAGCAAACAGAAAAAACGTGAAATCTCTATTGAAGGTGAAGTTGATCCAATAACTCAGGGACGAATTTTGGCATTCTATCGTGCTGTAGCCGCCAGTATCGAGAAAGAGACAAATCTCATATCTCAAGTCGTACTGGATTTAAATCATGAAGGATTTGGCTGGATGCTAGTCTTTTCTGGTCGTCTTCTGCTAGTTTGTAAAACCTTACGAGATGCTCACCGCTTTGGTTTTGAATCAATAGAAAAACTAGCTGAAGAAGGTGAAAAACTCGTAAAAAATGGAATTGATTTGGCTAAGCGCTTTCCAGAAGTAGGCAGGTTGTAAATAAGTTAGGAGTTAGGAATAAAAGAGATTAATAGCTTACCACTCCCCATGCCCCTAATCCCCAACGCCAGTCGCTCATGGGGGTTTCCCCCAAGACCACGCTGGCTCCTCCGTGGGGACCTCGAGTTCCCCACTCTCCATCCTCATTCCTAACTTTTGATATGACAGAATCTAGAGAAACTCAAAGTATTGAGGAGCTAAAAACTCAGATCAAGCGCCTTAATAGTAAGGCGGGTCAAATGAAAATGGATCTGCATGATTTAGCAGAAGGATTACCAACAAATTATCAACAATTGATGGATGTTGCTGCTGAAACTTATGAAATTTATCGTCAGTTGGATGAAATGAAGCAATATCTGAAGAAGCTGGAGCAAGTCAAATGAATTTGGATATGAATAAATTTAAGGAAATCGTAGATGCAGAAGATTATTTTGAGTTTTTTAATCTGCCATACGATCAAAAAGTTGTCAATGTAAATCGTTTACATATTTTGAAAAAATTTGCTCATCTCATCAAAGGAATTGATGAGAGTTCTACTGAATTGAATAATTCAGACAAGTTAAATAAATATCGTGAGGCTCTTTCTCAAGCCTATCAGGTCTTTCTCGAATCCACACCTCAAGAGCAGAAGCTGTTTAAAGTGTTTCGTGAGAAGCCGAAAAATGTAGTCACGCTGACAGAAATCACTTCTGATTAGGAGGTACAAAGTGGTAAACCTAACGCCTACCGAAATCGAACGCTATCGTCGTCAAATGATGCTCCCTAATTTTGGCGAGTTAGCACAGAAACGCCTTAAGTCGGCAACAGTTCTGGTAACAGGTGTGGGAGGATTGGGCGGTACAGCAGCACTTTACCTTGCGGTAGCAGGTGTTGGGCGGCTGATCCTAGTCCGAGGTGGTGACCTGCGGCTTGATGATATGAATCGTCAGATTCTTATGACGGACGATTGGGTAGGCAAGCCAAGGGTACTTAAAGCAAAACAAACTATCAACGCCATTAATCCTGATGTCCAAGTTGAAGCAATTTTTGATTATATTACCCCGGAAAATGTGGATTCTTTGGTGCAATCAGCAGATATGGCGCTGGACTGTGCTCACAACTTCACAGAGCGTGATTTATTGAATGCCGCTTGCGTACGTTGGCGAAAACCAATGGTAGAAGCAGCAATGGACGGAATGGAGGCTTACCTAACGACAATTATTCCTGGTGTCACTCCTTGTTTGTCGTGCCTGTTCCCAGAAAAACCTGATTGGGATCGGCGAGGGTTTTCAGTTCTCGGTGCTGTTTCTGGAACCCTAGCTTGTCTGACAGCGCTGGAGGCTATCAAGTTGATCACTGGTTTAAGTCAGCCTTTGTTGTCAGAACTGTTGACCATGGATCTGATCCGGATGGAATTTGCCAAGCGCCGTTCTCACCGCGATCGCGCCTGTCCAGTCTGTGGTAACAGTGCACCTTGGCGGTACTTACAATCAACATCTCTAGAAACGACTGGTAATTTCAAGAAATAGTTGTGATGCATTTGTTCTCTAGGTATCCCAATTGAAGTGGTGATTACATTTGCTTTGCTCATCACTACCAAAACAAGCTGCACCTTGAATCAAATAAAAGTTGTTTAGTTAGTGCTTACGAGAACAACTAACAACCGAAGGAGTTTTATGACTGTTACATTAACAGAAAAAGCAGAATTTCGCTTAAGGGCATTTCTACACAGTTCTTCTCCTGACTCCAATACACCCACTAAAGGTATCCGCATCTCTGTCAAAGATGGTGGTTGCAGTGGATATGAGTATGCAATGGATATTACTAGTAAACCGCAACCAGATGACCTTGTGATTCAGCAAGGCAAGGTGATGGTTTACGTTGATCCCAAAAGTGCACCGTTATTGGATGGAGTTGTTATAGATTTCGTTGAAGGTGTTATGGAAAGTGGGTTCAAGTTTATCAACCCTAATGCTTCTGACACCTGTGGGTGTGGAAAGTCGTTTAAAGCAGGTGATTGTACTCCTACAGGTGTCCCCTGCAAATAACATGATTTTTAAGTGTACGGAGCATTGTTGAAGGGTCGTTTATCGCGACCAAGTGTAGAGAAATTAAACCTAATGATAAACGTCTGAGGAGAATCGGAAAATGGCTACATACCAAGTTAGATTAATTAACAAAAAGGAAAACCTCGACACTACAATTGAGGTTGATGAGGACACTACCATTGTAGAAGCTGCGGAAGCAAACGATATTGAGTTGCCGTTTTCCTGTAAATCAGGTGCTTGCTCTAGTTGTGTTGGCAAGGTTGTTGAAGGTGAAATTAACCAAGAAGACCAATCATTCTTGGATGAGGAGCAGATTGAGAAAGGATTTGCTTTACTTTGTGTGACTTATCCACGTTCTAATTGCACGATTCGCACCCATCAAGAACCTTATCTCGTTTAAAAATTAGCAGTCTCGTAGCAGACCATGTTAAGCCCACATAAGTGGGCTTAAAGTAAGCGACTGTGATATTGCTAATCAACAGCAACCATTACATCCGTTGACTTAATGACAACATATTTTTATATAAAAAATACTATTATAATTAATAATTGATGTCTTTTTTCAAAAGAAAATTTATGATTAAATTCTTAGATTATACAGATTATACCATTTCACTAAACTCTCGATACAAATCCATCCCCTTGTCCTCCTTGTCTTCCTTGTCTTTTTAGTTGCCAAGCATATCAAATTTATAGCGAATTGGTATTAAGTGGTGATATAGTAATCCTAAATATTCGTGAAAAATGAGAATCCCGGTCTCTCATAGAAACTGGGATTCTGGATTTCTGATTTTCATCTTTACAACTCCTACAAGGATTGCTATAAAATGTAAGCCAGCCCGTCACAATATCCTTAAAAAGAACCCAGAACCCAGAATTTATTTCCATAAATAAATTGAGAAAGTTCTGTCATTTGAATTTTTTCATTCTGAGCTTTTGAGTTCTGGAAGTCCTGAGTTCTTTTTGTCATTAATTATCTACAAATTTCCTTACAAGGCAAAAGGCTGACATTGATTAAAGATTAGCGACATCCCTCTGAGCCATCTGTAGGTGTTCTCCCACAATCGGTGAGATCTTATTCGCAAATGCTTGTAAATCTGGATCTTGTCCTTGACGAATATACTTTTGGTACTCAGCTTGAGTTTTCGTATGAGCTTGAATCTGTCCTTGCATGTATGCGCGGTTAAAATTTTGACCGGAAGTATTCTTTAGTTTTGTTAGTAAGGCTTGATTATCTGAACCGATAGTTTTTGGTAGAGTGAACCCTTTGTTCTTTGCTATTTGCTTGAGTTGATTGCTTGAATTTGTATGGTCTTTGATCATTTCCTTTGCAAAGGCTCTCACTGTTTTGTCTTGAGACTTTTGGAGTGCTAGCTTACTTGTTTGGATCTCTGTCATATCACTTTGCGCTGCCTTAGTCATAAATTCTTTGTCTAAAGCGCTTAATGAAGACTGCGAATTTGTTCTAGGGGTGTTCGGAACAGGTGTAGTACTTTCCGACGGACTAGAATTCATGACACCCGGAGTCGAGGTGGTGTTTACTGAAGGAGTATTAGTTGTTGGCTGATTTTGAGCTAGGATCGATTGACTAGAATTGTGAGATAACCCAGCTTGAGCGAGTCCAGGAACACTAATTAAAGTACTTACACCAGCGACTCCTAGGAAGCTAGTAACAAACCTTTTGATTAACTTTTTTTGATACAGCATAATCACTTTAGTTTGTGCAGTTTAAGATTTCGACACTTCATTACTCACAGCGTAGATACTCATTGATAGTTATTAATGTATCCCTAGATAGTTATTCATATTTCTAAGGAAGTAATTTATACAAAAATTCTGGATTTTGCATACACTTTGGACATATATCCACCTTGGCTTAGACTGTATACAGGACTGATACAAAGACAAGTTATGCTTTTACACATTTGTAGGATACTTATTGTCGGATTCTTCAGTTTCACACACTAATCGGAAAATTCATAAACAGAAATCAATATTATTTATGCAAATAATATTATCTGCCTCTCTTTGAGAAGATTTATCAATCTCAGCCTAATGAATAACAGTCAATTTTATCAAAAATTTTTCAGAATACTATCTCTTTGAAAAGACTAGAATTTTCGTTGCTTACGAATGATTTGGGAGTGCTATAGTAGTTTTATTTGATTTATGAAAATTCCAAGTTATCAAAAACCCGGTTTCTTTAAGAGATCGGGTTTTTCTAACCTCATGAATCATTTATGATTACTATATTAAGTACAAATTTCGAAAATAAAAGCAGTAGTAAATGACAGCTACTATAGAGCAGTTGACAATTATTGTCTAATACTTGTAAAAAAATGAATAATCTCTAATTTGAAAGGTTCTTCTTTATTAAATAAATCGTATAAATGAATTCATTTTTTTAGTCAGTTGTGTTTATTTAAATCTAGCTATAGCAATCCTTATTAATTTGTGAATGCGGAAAGAGCCTGCTTCTCTAAAAAGAATGGGCTCCTGAGGTCTAGAGAATTGGCAATCTCTATAAGGATTGCTATATAAACTGAATACTGTTTCACTACAAATCTGATACATTTAACACCCAAGAAAACAAGGAATATAAGCGGAAGTATTTGTATCAAGAGTATTGAGAGATAGTATAACAACAGACAAAATCCTAGCAGGATGTCTTAGTTTTTATATAGTTATCGAAATTTCCTAGGAGAAATTAGCAGAACATGAAAAGATATTGTGTAGATGATGATGATTCTTATCCACTTCAACCAACGTCAGCGGATATTATACTGCGTCAGCGTCTAGAGTATTCCATTAGTAAATACTTTTATGAAGGATGCGATCGCTCTATACAAAATTTACTGTCAAGTTGTAGATGGTATGTCAAAAGTCATGCAACTGCGTTAACATTGGTTATTGAGTGTCCCGATCAAGTTACTAACTGGCGTATCTTACAAAAAATTGTACCGATGGCGTCATTACTATACGAAATTGTCAGTACTGCTAAAATCCGCGTTTGTCCTCCCAATAATCAGGGAATACCTTTTGAAATGAGAGTGGATGAACTCTTTGTTTACCGAGATTGGGCTTAATTTTGATGTGATATGTCTGATTGAAGCAAAAATCAAACAATTTTCTGCCTGATGATATTGGATACTTCTGCAAAAACCAAGTCAGCAGAATGTTTGACAGCATTGCTTAACTCTAGTCCCAAATGAAGAGTTTCTGCTTCAATGAGGTAAACTGTCACATCTTGAGGAAAATCATCCTTAAAAATTTTTCTACCAGCCGCTAAAGCATGATCCCAACGAAAATCATGCAACCCACAACTAGGTTCTGGTAAGGCTGCAAGTTCCTTCCCAGGAACTTTAAAGACTGCACCTGGTTCTGAACCAGTTGAGCTGGCATCAATAATGATGAGTTGCGTACTACCTCTTGCTTGAAACATCACTTCAATACCGGCTGTACCGCAGTCATAAACTCGGACATCACGGTGAGGATGTTCCATGAGATATTGCTGTAAGCGTTGGACAATAATCACGCCTACAGCATCATCACTGCGGTTGAGGTTACCGCAACCAATAATGGTTAACATAAAATCTGACTCCTAAGGTAGACCTCTGTAACAGATATTTTGTAACAACTATCACACTAGATTAAGATTTGGTTAAGTATAATTTTCATATAATACAAAGTTTCTTAAAGGGAAAGTGAATTAATGGCAAATTTTAATCAACCAGATAGAGAAAGTTTCTTCTTTCCTCGTGCTCAGTACCATGGTCCAATAAAACCAGATAATTTGGTGTTTAATGCTAACTTTCAAGAATTTGCGCAAAAAGTTAGTTACATAAGTGCTCTAGAAACATCTGGCAAACTTTCTCCGGCAGAAGCATACAGTAAGATTAGGGTGTTGTGGAAACAACTGAAACGTAGCGCAAAGCAACTGGGTGTTGCAAATCAATCAAAAACCTAACATTACTGGATTTGGCTATGCCCCAAGACTACTCGGGTCAAAATTTGCAAGGCTGCTGTTTCAGTGGTCTTGACCTATCAGGAGCCAACTTTAGTGACACTGATATCCGTGGGGCAGATTTTTCTATGGCAATCCTTAGAGGAGCTAATTTCAGCAATGCTGTCGCTGGACTACCACACCTCTGGAGCCTTGGCTTAATTAGTGGATCATGGGTTTTGTTGCTCATATCAGGGCAGTTTTCAGGATTAGCTGGAGATTTGGTGACGCTTATATTTGACCGCACCCACCCAGATAACGTTAGCTCTGGCATAGCATCTCTGAGCATGCTTATAGTCTTCTTTATAATTACTATTCGCTATGGTCTAGGAAGTTTTACTTTTGCTTCTGTAATCACTGTTGCGATCGCTGTTGATATTGCTTTTATTTTAGATTTCGCTGTTATTGTGACTGTCGCAGGCGTTTTTGCTGTTACGGCGGCGTCTGCTGCTGCGTTGTCTGTTGCGCTCGTTACTGTAGTTAGCAGTATAATCACGACTAAGGCGACAATCAAATATATGGTCGCGGTTGCGCTCACTGTTGCTGTTATTGTTGCAACTACACTGAGTGGTTCTCATGCGATCGCCAAAATAGTCGCAAGTATAGTCGCGGTTGCTGTGACACTCCTTGGTGCTTACATGAGTCAGCGAACTCTAAGCAATGATCACAGATACAAGTTGATGTGGTCACTTGTCAATACATTAACAGCACGAGGTACGAGTTTTCATGGCGCTGACTTGACTGATGCTAACTTCACTTGTGCCAACCTTAAGAACACTAACTTCAAAAACGCTATTCTTACCGGAACCTGTTTGTGCCAATCTATTCTTGATCCACTTTAACTCTGGCACCTTTCTTAGAGAAGATGTGGCAGACTACCACAACGTTCAAGTGGCATCAAAAAAATCTTTTATGAGGTGGATCAAGAGAGATTACAACTCAAAATTTTCTGTTACGCTAAGATCTTCCAAACTTACTTTAATACAAAAACATTGTCCTGTTTCACCTTTAAAAGGTTTCATCTGAATGTAGTTATCTTGACTTCTTGCAGTAACTTCTTGAAGAATTCTGCCTGCCTTAGAGAGCAAAGTCATTTTAATATCAGAAGGTAAATACCTTTCACCTTCTGTTGGATGTAACTGTACTAAAATGCCTAACTTGTCGTGACTTTCCTTTGTAATATTGACTAGTAGAGCTACTTGTAGATCACCTAGTTGAACTCCTAAGTCAATAAGTTTTGCTCTCTTGACGACCTCGTCAGTATTCCTAGTATTGAATGCTAAAATTGGTTCATAGTTTATTAGTGCATCAATAGTTTGCCAACCTTCATCAAATATTCCCTCTAACCAGAGACTCAACCTAGTTTTGGTTTCCAGAAAAGATTCTAATAAGGGAACAAATGAAGATACGGTAGCTACAGGTGGTACAGGTAGAGGAATAGCTGCAGGTTCTAAGTAACGATAGTAAAATAACAAATGATTCGGTTCATTATCAAATAAGGCCAATGGTAATTGATAGTAACCTGTTTCTTCAGGTTGTAAATTGAATTGCAGACGATAATTTATCAATTGATCATAACGCAAAACACCTCGAATAATAATTTGTCCTTGCTCTTCTAAGACTTCTATTACTACATAGAAATGAGCAATAAATTCTGGCTGTTCAATAATATGCTGAGGGATTTCAACTAATTCATCAATGAATTGCTCCTTGGCAATTAGACACACCTTAAAATCACCAATATTAAGATAACAGCCAGCTTCAGCAGGATTTGAATATCTATGAATTTGTTGCTGAGGTATACGTTCACTAAGCCATTGTTCAAAGCCAAGAAGTGCTAGTATATTGAGATAAATCTCCCATTTGTGTGCTTCAGCAGTTACCTGGTTGCTTATTGCTCTTGCTTGCTGATACTCTTCTTGATCTAGAAAAATCGCTTCTGATACTAAGAATCTTAAACTAGATGAATTAATCATGACTTTGTTCCTTTTTTATGAATTTGTTCTAAGTAAATACGAAGTTTCTGGGCATACAAACTATTGAGTGTACGATTCTTTCCTGCTCTGATTTCTTCTGCAGCTTCAGTGAAAATTTCCTCATCTACAAAAGCCTCTATCTGCTCAGCTAAAGTTTGAAGATAGTCTGGTTGAGGAGGAAGTTTAGTTAAACCTCTTTGTTCAACCTCATGCAAGATCGTGTCAAAAAGTTGTTGTACCGTGAGAGTACGGACCTTAGTGAGTAGTTCTCCAGGATTCAATACCCGCCTAGCTTGATCCCAACTTGTCATGCCTAACTTAGGCGCAATATCTTTCAAAGAAATTTTCTGACAGTAATAGAGTTGCAGACCAGGAATGTAGTTTTTAGCAAGCGTGGCATAGTTTTTACTTTTTTGCAAGCTAGTTATACGCTCATGAATCTGTTTCTCTATTGCAATAGTTACAGCTAAGTTAAGAGAGTCATGTAAGAACTTTAGAAATTCCTGTTGCTCTAAATCTAATTCATTGAGGGAATACGTGGGTAAATCTACTCTTAATATATAATTTCCAGTATTTGGTTCTAGAATCTCTAGTGGTTCCTTAGTGCTCCAAATATCATATTGTCTTAACTGTATAGCTACGTGTTTAAGAGCGTTTATCAAATCTAGTGTAGTATTGATGATGACGTTTTTTTCTAGCAAGCAATTTAGCATTTCTTGTAATTGAGTCATTGAGGGATCTGGACATTTTCTTGCTCCCTTCAATTGTTCCAGACGTCGATCTCGACGATAGACTGCATGAAAAACTTCCACAAGAACGCGATCTCGTTGGGATAATCGTTCAAGCTGTTTAGGTCTTGTTCTATTTAAAAGTGCCCAATCACTTAAATGCTTAAAACCAAATTCTGATAAATAATCTTTAATTTCTGGATTTTGCTTAGTTTGCAGATAGGTCCAATTATCTAAGCTCATCCTAAAATCAGAATCAGATTTAAAGGTTTGCAAAACCTTAACTGAAAAAAACTTATAAGCTGAAGTATTGAAATCTCCCTTCTCATTAACAATAAGTTGGGTTCTATGGTCGCTATCTACAACAATGAGTTTTTTCCCATCATCATTAAGGACAAATGGTAGTAAATCTTGATATGTAAAATATTTGTCTCCACTAAATAAGTTAGCAATTTTTTGACAGGCTTTAAGGATAGGCTCAGAAACATAGCACCTTAAACAAAGACCTGCTTGAGCACGACTGATGATATTAACAGTAGATTGTTTTGCATGAAAGTAGAATAGCAGTGTGGCTTGTATGTCTCCGTTTTGAGAATTGGCAATTGTCTGAACAAACTCTTGTGCTGTTGGAACTAAACAAGACTTATATCCCACACTTTCACTCTTGGGGCTGATGCACCAAATATTCCAGTATCTTGATGAAGCAGACATTGCTATTGCTTATCCTCATATCAACAAACAATTCTCACATAGATATAGTTGCATCAAGTATATAGATGTCAGCAGTTGCAGCTTATGCAGTTGCTTCTAAAAGACTTTTGCTGTAGGTGATGTGTAGCAAAAAGCTTTCTTTTGTCTAGGTAGACAATTAATCTCTATAGAGTAGAGACTTAGCATTGCTACGTCTCTACAAGAATTCGGGTTATCACTACATTTCCCTAAGGTTCAGGAATGATTGGAGTACCATTCTTAACATTAGCTAACCCTGAAACAACAATTCTCTCTCCTGGGGCTAATCCATCGAGTACCTGTACTTGGGAATTATCACCTTGGATGTTACCTAATTTGACGCGTGTTTGTCGAGCCACTAGTTGAGAATTTCCTTGTGTTGATGATTGTGTTTGTGCAACATAGACAAAATTTTCCCCAGCAATAGGAGACACTGCTGTAGTTGGAATAAAGACTCCTTTAGGCTGATTCCAAATAACTCTAGCCTGTACAAATTGATTGGCTCGCAGTTGATCTTTAGAGTTATTAAAAAGCGCTTTGACTAGTATCGATTGATGATTATTTTGAACACTTGGAGTAATGAAAAATACCTGACCACTACCTACATTGTGACCTTGCGCGTCTAGTATCTGGACTAGCATTCCCTGATGTAACTGCTGTTGGCGCTCTATAGGTACAGAGAAGTTGACATCTAAAGGATGGTTCTCTGTTAAAGACGTCAGTTGCGTGGAAGTATTGACAAAATCACCCAGTTTAACTGGGATATCACCAACTATGCCACGAAAAGGAGCAGTGACTTTATCATACTGAGGCTGAACTGGTTGCTTTGCATTTGCTTGTGACTGTTGTAAAGATTTTTCAGCCTGAGCAATGCTAGCTTGCTGTGCGTGAATTTGCTCCAGAGTTGCACGAAGCGCCGCCTGCGCTACAGCAATTTTGTTAGCATATTGGGCGATCGCGTTTTGAGATATAGCTCCTTGATCAGCTAGACGGGAATATTTTTCATATTCTTGTTGACTCACTTTTACATCAGCTTCGTTGGCGCGCCGCCTAGCTTCTAGCTCACTCAACTGAGTACGAGCATTTGCCAATTGGGACTGAGCGGCAGCCACAGCTACAGCAGTATTGACACTATTAACTGCTGCTTGCTGCGCTCCATTAGTGATCTGCATAATTGCAGATCCTTTTGGGACAAGTGTGCCTGCCTTGACCAGTATTTGGGAGACTTGTCCCTGATTTTTGGGTTGGAGTTTCACTGAGCGGCGGGATTGTAGACTGGCAATAAAATCTGAACTATCTTGTGTTGCACCTCCTTGCACAGTGGCTAGTTTCACCCGTGCTGGCGCTGGAGCATTAGCAGTTGAAGGCACTTTGTTTACAGGAGACAGAAAACGCCATGCTAAAAGGCCTCCCCCTGCTAACAGTGGTAGAGCTAATAACAACCAAAGCCATCTTTGCCGTCTAGGTGGTGGCTCCACAGGAGCTTGGGGAAGATTGTCTCCAAAGTCTGTTGGAGGCTCAGAAGGTTTCATACAGAACCTCAGAAAAAAAGAACTGAAAGTAAATAAGTATTGAATCTTTTACTCAAGAAATGACTGATTTGGCATGGGGCTCGTTTGAAATGTTGTAATTGATCAAATCACACAGCAACCCTGTCTCTTGTTATGAACATCACTTTTTTCAAAAAATGCCAAAATGCCAAAATCATCAAGTAGAACTGCTCTTATTCTCGCTTACTTGTTTGATCTATTTTAAGAAGAAATATAAAACCAAGCTTAAAGATAAGAATTAAAAAATTGCACTCCCAGAGTAAATCTAGGAGTTATCTATAGAAATATGACCTCATCAGCAGTAGAAAGCTAGCTTGTGCTCATTATTCAGGTAGAGCTTATCCGAGATCAAAAAGTAAGATTTCTGCACCGACGTCGGTAGTAATTGTGAGGTGTTGTTCTCCAGTTAATTGCACTCCATCACCTGCTCTAAGTTCTTCTGTGTTCAAAGTTGCTATACCTTGAGCTATTTGTACCCAGCCATAACGATGGGCTTTGACATGATAGTCAACACGCTCACCAGCCTCCAAAGTAGATGTATATAAATCAACATCTTGATAAACGGTAACAGCACCATCACGTCCATCCTTGGCTGCTATTAAACGTAGCTTACCGCGCCTTTCTTCTAGGGGAAAAGCTTTTTGTTCGTACCTTGGGGCTATTCCTTGCTGGTTAGGAAGAATCCAAATTTGCAAGAAATGGACTGGATCTGTTTGAGAAGCATTGTATTCGCTGTGTGTAATACCAGTTCCAGCACTCATAATTTGTGCTTCACCTGGACGAATTATGGACCCACTGCCTAAGCTATCTTTGTGCTCAAGCTGACCTTCCAAAACATATGTCAAGATTTCCATATCTCGATGACCATGGGTAGGAAACCCAGCACCTGGGATCACTCGGTCATCATTAATGACTCTCAAAGAGCGAAATCCGAGGCGGTTCGGATCATAAAAACTACCAAATGAAAATGTATGGTAACTATCAAGCCAGCTTGTCTTGGTATAACCTCGTGCATCTCTATTATGAATTAAGTAATTTTTTGTATGACTAGACATAGGTCTTAACTCCATTGAGATAAGTGAATAAAGCGGAAATACAAATTGTGCTTGTATTAATAAATTTAGATTGTAATTACATTCTAAATTCTTTTATAAAAAAATGAAAAGTACGTACTTAAAAGTGAGATAGTTACTAAAAAGTTAGTAAGCCATTCAAATAGGATTGCTATAGCAGTCTTTTTTGATTTATAAAAATTCCAATCTTCAGAAACCCAGTTTCTTTAAGAAACTGAGTTGCTCTACCATAACAAATTATTTTAGATCGCCATATATTGTTAGTCACTTTCAAATCTCAAAAAAAGTACGCTATTTTTAAATGCGTACTTCTCAGAAATATCTAATTATCTAGAAAAAACTTTGTAGAAAGCAAAAGTACTTACTTAACAGCAGCTTTCTGTTTAGTTGTAGTGACTGTAGCACCATCTCCTACATGTGGTGCTGAGCCTTGCAAATGGGCTTCTAAAAACCAAAGCCGCTTATCGATGTTACGAGACACTTCGGTGTATAGATCAGCAGTATCAGCATCGCCTAAGTCATCAGTCGTGTCGATCGCTTTCCTTAAATGTTCGGCATAAGGTGCAAAGCGATCTGCTAAAGCTGTCACATGATCAATTCCTGCATCAATATCAAGAGGATATTCTGGCAGAATTGAATTTGCTACAGCCAAGCGCGCTGTGCCCAAAGCATATCCACCCAAAGCTGTAACCCGTTCAGCTATAAGATCAATATACTCTTCTAACTCACCAGCAATTTCATCAAACAATTCATGTAATTGGTAGAAGTCAGTTCCTTTGACATTCCAATGAGCTTGCTTCACTTGGGTTTTTAAATCCAAAGTAGCTGCTAGGGTTTGATTAAGAAGTGCAGTGATTTTAGAACGTGCATCGACAGGAATGTCAATGCGGGTTGGGTAAAGACGAGAAGCATTATTTTGGCTCATAGTTTTGCGTTGATTGCCTACTCAAACAAGTGTACAGACCTTACAATGTTATCGATAACCCTCTATCGATAGATAGAATTCTTACCTGAGTCTTTATACCTTTTTAAATACTCCCACTCTTGAGTGAGACTAATAAGGGTGTGGGGTATAGGGTGTAGGGTGTAGGGTATCCCCATCAATGAATTGAGGGGATTTCATTTATGAATAAATTTTTTGTTTTC